>CALGNO010000207.1 GCA_937958625.1 uncultured Neomegalonema sp. | reverse complement strand
GGTCATTACCGGGCAGTATGGCCGGTTTCTTTCAGGAAATCACCGATAGCGGCGGCGGTGATGCCCGGCTGTTCGATGCAGGGCAGATGCGCGGCATCCTCGATCAGCATAAAGCGTGCGCCGGGGATGATCTCGGCGGTGTCGCGCACCAGATCGGGCGGCGTCGCTCTGTCATCTTCTCCGGCCATAGCAAGTACCGGACAGTTCAGTGCGCGGGCCTCTTCGGTCAGGTCAGTGTCCCGTATGCCGGCCCCCGTTCGGCAATAGCCCTGACCCGGCGTGCGGATCAGCATATTGCGCCAGATCGGAAAGGTCGGGTCTTCGGCGCGAAAGCGCGCGGTGAACCAGCGTTCGAGAATACCATCCGCGATGCTCTCGATTCCGCCCGCCTCGATGGCCGCGATCCTGTCGTTCCACATGGCATCGTTGCCAATCTTCGCCGCCGTATCCATCAGCACGAGCCCGCGCACCAGTTCGGGCCTGCGCGCCGCAAGCCCCTGGGCGATCAGCCCGCCGACCGACAGGCCCACGATCACCGCCCCGCGGAGGCCGCGCGCATCCATCATGGCCTCAAGATCGGTGATGTGTTCCTCGACGCTCCAATCGTTGTCCGGGCAATCGCTCAGGCCATGGCCACGCTTGTCATAGCGAAAAAGGCGCAGACCGGGCGGCAAAAGGCCCAGCATCGCATCCCAGACACGCAGGTCGGTACCGAGCGAATTGGAAAACACCACCGGTAGTCCCTCCGCCGGTCCTTCGTCTCTGAAATGCAGGATCGTGCCGTCCTTGTCGAAGATGTCCATCGGTCTTCCTCTGTTATCGCTGGTGAGTATGACAGAGTGTCCCGCCGTTCCGCCATGTATTTTGCAGCAAGGCAAGGCACCTCGATGCCGCAATCGGCGGGGATGGTGCGGATATTTGCACCTCGATTAAAAAGCGCGGACAAATTGATTTAAGTCTCTCTTATTACTCCAATTTCACTTCACTTCTTATTGACCGTTTCCCCGCATTTTCATTCCGGTAATATTAATCGACGGTAGTCCCACCCATGGCCGACGACGCACTACGCCCCATCATTATCAAGCGCCGGGTCGTCAAGGCCGCTGGCCACCATGGCGGTGCGTGGAAGGTTGCCTATGCCGACTTCGTGACGGCGATGATGGCGTTCTTTCTGATGATGTGGCTCATCAATGCCACCACCGAAGAGCAAAAGGGCGGCATCGCCGATTATTTCAGCCCCGAAATTCCCATGAGCCGGGAATCTGCTGGTGCCGACGGAATGTTGGGCGGCGACTCGATCATGTCCGAAGACAATCTGACCGACGATGCCAGCGACGTCGAGATGACCGAACTACGCTCGAAGCTGAATGCCGAGGTCGCCGAAGGGCTGGAAGCCGACGATCTGACCCGGCACATGTTCGTTCATATGACCGAGGAAGGCTTGGTCATCGAGGTCGTGGAACGGGCGGGAAGTGCCCTGTTTGAATCCGGGTCCGCCGTGCCCTCGCCGTTGTTGGTAAAGATCATCCGCGCCATCGCCCCGGTTCTGGGGCGGGCACGTAACCGCGTCGGGGTCACCGGCCACACCGATTCCTATTCCTTTGCCGGTGCAGGTTCCTACGACAACTGGGAACTGTCGAGCGACCGCGCCACCGTCGCCCGCCGCCTGCTCGACGAAGCAGAGCTGCCATCCAACCGTTTTATCAGCGTCGAAGGGCGCGGAGACTCCGCGCCGATCTCCGACGACCCGCGTGCGCCCGAAAACCGGCGCATCTCGATCACGCTGTTCCATGCGTCCAAATTCCCGCTCGTTCCGGCGAGCGAGGCAACCTCCGAAAACTAACGAACCTGTCAATCAGTCACACTGCCAACCAGAAGGTATTCGATCTATGGGAATTTCCTCCTCACTTAATGCCGGTGTCATGGGCCTGAACGTCAATGCCCAGCGTCTTTCCGGGATCAGCGATAACATCGCCAATTCCGAGACCAACGGCTATAAACGAGCGGAAACCGATTTCACGTCTCTGGTGAACCAGGGAAATAGCGGCAGCTTTTACAACGCAGGCGGCGTGCGGGCGAACACCGAACGCCAGGTAAGCCTGCAAGGATCGATCACGGCGACCGGCAACTCGACCGACCTTGCGATCAACGGCAACGGCCTGATCCCGATCACCACGGTGTCAGAGCGCGAAGAGTCGACCAGCACGCGCCCCTTCATGATGACCACGACCGGCTCTTTCAGCCGCGATGACGAAGGCTATCTGCGCACCAATGGCGGCTTGCAGCTTTTGGGCTGGCCCGTCGATGAGACCGGCGATCCCGGTGCCGTCAGCCGCGAAAGTGCCGTCGACCTGGTGCCCGTGCGCCTGAACGGTTTCGACTTCGCCCCGAACGCGACCACGGCGGCAGAGATGTCGGTGAACCTGCCCGCGAACACGCCTGCGGGCGAGACCTTCTCGATGACGCTGGAGTATTTCGACGGGCTTGGCACCAGCCATTCGCTGAATATCGACTACACGTCGGTCGATCCGGCCCTGAGCTCGTGGAACATGACCATCGACGATTCCGCCACCGGCGCGACCGTCGGCGATCTGGATATCACCTTCGACGCCACGGGGGCCAATGCAGGCGGTATCAACACCGTTACGGCCAATACCGGCGCGTATGACGCCACGACGGGTGTGTTGACGATCGCAGGTGTCGACGGTCCCATCGACCTGACCATCGGCGCAGAGGGCAGCGCATCGGGTCTGTCGCTCTATGACAGCGAGTTCGCCCCGGTAAAGCTGACCAAGAACGGCTCGACCCTCGGGTTCCTCGAGCGCGTGGAAATGTCGGATAGCGGTATTCTCGAAGGCGTCTATGACACCGGCTTCCGCCGTCCGCTGTTCCAGATTCCGATTGCCAACGTTTCCAATCCCAACGGCCTGACGCCCCAGAACGGACAGGCCTATCAGATCTCGAATGACAGCGGTCCCTTCTACCTGTGGGATTCCGGGACTGGTCCCGTCGGTAACGTCACCGGCTATACGCTGGAATCGAGCACCACCGACATTACCGAAGAACTGACCCAGCTGATCGAAACCCAGCGGGCCTATTCGTCGAATGCGAAGATCGTCCAGACGGTCGATGAGATGCTTCAGGAAACCACCAACCTGAAGCGTTAATCCCCTGATTGCCGAGGAGAATGACCGATGAGTATCAGCGGTGCCCTTTCAAATGCCCTGACCGGAATGTCCGCCGCCTCGCGGCGGGCAGAACTGACGTCGAACAACATCGCCAACGTGTCGACCGAGGGCTATGCGGCCCAAAGCATCGGTTCCAGTGCGGTGATTGTGAACGGGCGCGGTGCCGGCGTTGAACTCGGTGCGGTCGAACGGGCGGGAGACCCTCGCTTGACCGCCAGCCGCCGCGACGCCGATGCCCAGGCCGGTCTGGCCTCGGCCTCGGCAGAGGGATCGCGCGGGCTGGCGGATGCCCTCGGCGGGCCGCCATCGTTGTTCGACCGGCTCTCGGCGCTGGAGAACACGTTGCGCGGGGTCAGTGAAAATCCTGAATCCACCGCCCTGCAAGAGCGGGCCGTCACGGCGGCAAGCTCGGTGGTCAGCGGCTTTGGTGATGTCTCCGACAGCATCGCCGCCGTGCGCACCCAGGCCGATAACGACATTGGCCGGGCCGTCGATACGGTGAATTCGGCGCTCGCGCAGATCAAGGAACTCAATATCAGCATCCAGAACGCGCAGGCCGGGGGCCGCGAGGTTGCCTCGTTCGAGCAGGCGCGGGATGATCAAATCGACGTCGTTGCCGAGTATCTGCCGATCCGGTTGATGCGCCGCGATAATGGCGGTGTCGCCGTCCTGACGGATACGGGCGTGACCCTGCTGGATGGAAATGCGCGAGAGCTTACCTTTACCCCGACCGCCGTCGTCACCGCCGGTATGGACCGTAAGGCCGGGGTCGGGCCACTCTCGGGCCTCAGCGTCGATGGCATCGCCCTCGCCCCCGGTGAGGGGATACAAGCGGTGTCGAGCGGGGCCATCGCCGGTCTTTTTGAAACCCGTGACGGTTATGCCGTCGATGCCTTGGCCGAGGTCGATGCCCTTGCCGCCGATGTGGTCAGCCGGTTCGAGGCCGCCGGGGTCGCCGCCGCCGATGGGCGCGGGCTGTTCACCGATAATGGCGGTCCCCTTGCTGCCGCACCAGCCGCCGGTCTTGCCGGTCGCATTGCGGTAAACGAGCGGGTCGATCCGTCCCAGGGCGGCGAGGTCTGGCGTCTGCGCGATGGTCTCGATGCCGCCGCGCCCGGCGCTGCCGCGAATTCGACCTTTGCTACGGCGTTGCTCGATGCGATGACCGCCGAGCGCAGTGCCGGAGCGGCATTGCCGGTGCCGGGGTCGGCGGCGTCGCTGGCGGCCAGCCTTGGGTCGTTGTTCGAAACCCGCGCGATTGGCTTCGAGGATCGCGCTGCGACTGCAAACGGGCGTCAAGCCAGCCTCGTCAGTTCCGAAACCGCCATCAGCGGCGTCGACATCGACCGCGAGCTGCAAAACCTGCTTTTGATCGAACAGGCCTATGCCGCCAATGCGCGCGTCATCGAGGTCAGCGACCGTCTTATCCAACGCCTTCTGGAGATTTAAGTCATGGGACCGATTGGCTCACCAACCCTGCGCGCTCACACCCTGATCCAGCAGAGCGTTTCGTCGATCCGCGAGCGGCTTGACGCTGTTCGCTCCGAAGCCGTTACCGGCAAGGTCGCCGATGTCGGTCGCGCGGTGAATGGCGATACCGGTAAGGTCGACCGCCTGTCCGAAGCGCTGGCCTATGCCGAGGACCGCGTGTCTGTGCTGTCCTTCGAGGGCAACCGTGCCCAGGCCGCGCAGAATATTCTCAGCGCGGTTCGCAGCCAGACGGAGGACGTGCGCGGCGACACCCTGCTCGCGATCACAGCCAGCGGCGAGATTTCGGACGAGGCGGCGGCGCTGCGCGGTCTGTCCGGTTTCGGCGATGCCATTGCGCGTCTGAATTCCGAGTTTGGCGGACGCCCGCTATTCGGTGGCGATTCCGGCGTGACGCCGCTCGCCGATGCCGACGCAATCCTCGATGACCTGCGCACCATCATTGCCGCCGCGCCGACGACGGGCGATGCGCTGGCGGATATCGGCGATTATTTCGATGATCCGGCGGGCGGCTTTGCCACCGCGCGGTATCTGGGCGGGGACGGCGCGGCCCCGACGGTTGAGATCAGCCGCACGGAGCGGGTTTCTACGACCGTTTCGGCCAGTGACGACGCCTTGCGCGATACCCTGCGCGGCTTGGCGCTTGTTGCTCTGTCCGGCGAGGCGGCGGATACCGATGCCCGGGACCAATTCCTTGAAGCGGGTGCATCCCAGCTTGGTGGAGCGATCGAGGGCGTTATCGAACTTCAGTCTCGCATCGGCACCCGCGAAGAACGCATTGCCTCGGCGCAGGTCGGATACGAGGCCCAGATCACATCGCTGGGTCTGGCGACGAATGCCCTGACGGGTCGGGATCAGGCCGAGGCGGCGACGGAGATGCGCCTGCTCGAATCCCAGCTGGAGGCATCCTACCTGACCACCTCGCGCCTCGCGAACCTATCGCTGGTGAATTACCTGCGATAGCGCCCACTCCACTGCCTCTATCCAGTTTGGTCCAGAAGACGAACGGAACCCCATGAAAGAATTTCTCAAGGCCGCTGTCGGTTTCCTGCTTGCCGCCAGTGTTGTCACCACCCCGGTCCATGCCGAAACCCAGGTTCGCATCAAGGACATCGTGTCCTTCGAGGGCGTGCGCGGCAACGATCTGGTGGGGTATGGCCTTGTGGTCGGCCTCAACGGCACCGGCGATGGCCTGCGCAACTCGCCCTATACGGAAGAGGCGCTGGTCACACTGCTTCAGCAGCTTGGCGTCAACGTCAATGGCGAGCAGTTCCGGCCCAAGAACGTCGCCGCCGTTCTGATTACCGCCGACCTGCCTGCCTTTGCCCGTGCCGGGTCACGGATCGACGTGGTGGTCTCGGCCATCGGCGATGCGAAAAGCCTGCTCGGCGGTACGCTGGTCATGACCCCGCTGAAGGCCGCCGACGGCGCGGTCTATGCGGTTGCCCAAGGCCCGATCCTTGCGGGCGGGTTCACGGCGGAGGGCGATGCGGCCTCGGTCACCCAAGGCGTACCGACCAGCGGCACGATGCCGAACGGCGCGCGGGTCGAGCGCGAAATCGCCTTTGATTTTGCCAATATGAACCGGATGCGGCTGGCCCTGCGCGAGCCGGACTTTACCACCGCCATTCGCATCGAACAGGCGATCAATTCCGAGACTCGCGGCGATGGTGCCCGGATGCTGGATGCAGGAACGGTAGAGATTGACCTTGGCAGCATCGGCGCGCGCTCTCCGGCGCATCTGCTGGCGCGGATCGAAAACCTCAGCGTCGCGGCGGCGCAACAGGCGCGGGTGGTCATCGACCAGCGCTCGGGAACCATCGTTCTGGGGGCCGATGTGCGGCTGTCGAGCGTTGCGGTCTCCCAGGGCGGCTTGACCGTCCGGGTCGAGGAAACGCCTCAGGTTGCCGTGCCCAATCCCTTCACCGATGCCGATCCGATCGTCGTGCCGCGCACCGGCGTCGGCGTTGATACCGGCGAGGAACGGCGTATGGCGCTGGTGGAAGAGACCGCGACCCTTGCCGATCTGGTAGACGGCCTCAATGCGCTCGGCGTCGGACCGCGCGGGATGATCGACATTCTCAAGACGATCAAGACCGCCGGTGCGCTCCATGCCGAACTGATTGTCCAGTGATCATCGCAAGGGGGCCGGGTCATGAGTGAAGGTACGAAAGCCATCCTGTCGAAAAAGCTTGCGGAACCGCCGCGCAAGAAGTCGCGTTCGTCCTTCTCGCCCGAAATGGTCGAAACACTCTGCACGCGCATCGGGGCGGCGCTGACCTTGATGTTCTCGGCGAAGACGTATGTGACCCAGCAATCCATCGGCGTCGAGCCGTTGCCTGATTTGCTGGAGGCGCTGGCCGATCCGGCGACCGGGGCGGTTCTGTCGCTCAACGATGTATCGGATGCCGGATTGATGTGTCTGGACCCGTCGCTGGTCTTTCACGCCATTGACGTGATGCTGGGCGCGAAGGCCGATGACAGCGCGGAACCGGCGGCTCGGTTGCCGAGTGCGCTGGATGATCGTCTGACGGCAAAGATCGCGGCTCATCTGCTCGATGTTTTTGCCGCGACCTGCAACCAGACCATCGGCGAGGGCGCGGTTCATGATCAGGCGATAAAGCGTCTGTCCCATGACCGGACGGCGCTCGAGATCGCGCGGGGCAAGGCGGATTTTCTCTGCATCCGGCTCAAGGTCGTGATCGGACGCGGCGGTCGCGGCGGGATGCTGGAACTGCACCTGCCGATGACCACCGTCGATCTGATCGGGCAAGAGGCGGGCAGCGGCGCGTCGTCGATTCCGCTCGGCTCGGGTCCGTGGTTCGACCACATGCGCGATTCCGTGCTGGACTTGGAGCTGGAGACCGTCGGCATCCTGCATACCGAACAGATGAGCGTTGCCGAAATCTCGCGCCTCGACATTGGCACGGTCCTCACCCTGCCGCGCGTGGCCGTGGAGAACATGCCGCTGTTGCTGGAAGATGGCCGCGATGTGATCGCAAGCGGCGAGCTGGGCGTGTCCGCCGGGCGGCGGATCGTCAGGCTCAACAAAAAGCCCGACGAAAAGTTCTTCGCGCCTGCTCATATGATGCAGGACATCTCGGCAAAGGTCGCGTGACCTCGGGCTGACGTATCAACGCCGGTCGAGGCCCACGAGCATATTCTGAAAGTCGATCTGGGCCGACACCACATCCGAGCGGTCAATGTCATCGCGCTTCACGTAGTTCTGACAATAAATCGCGGTCAGCGTCAGCGTCCGCTCGCCGCGATCAACCTCCGGGAATTCGGCGGTATAGTCGTCGATCAACGTGGTCATGGCCCCCTCATCGAGCCTTCGTTTCGTCGCAAGGGTGGCGAGGCGGTCGCGGAAATCGTCGTTTAGAACATCCGACGGCGGATTCGGACAGACCGTGGCCAGCTCGATCGTATCGGATACCTCGGCATAGGGACGAAGCTGACTGACCATCGGCGCGTTCACATTCGGCGCGGCCTCGTTGCCCCAGGCGGTGCGGATATAGTTGGCGACCAGCGCGATTTCCTCGTCGGATAGTTGCTCCTTGAAGCTGGGCATCACGCCGTATTCGTCGTTCGGGGCGATACCCTTGAGCAGAACGCGGATGATATTGTGGGGGCTGCGGCCAATCACCGTGCCCGATTTCACCAGCGATGCCGCGACGCCCGGTTCGCCCTCGCCGTCGTCCTTGTGGCAACTCGCACAATTCGTGGCAAAGATCGCTTCGCCCTCGGCCTGGTCTTCGGGGTCGATGAAGGGTGCCTTGCGCGCGCGTGTGCCTTCGTCTTCCGTGCGGTTTTTCAGATAGGTGGCGATGGCATTGACGTCCTCGGGGTCCACCTCTTGCAGTTCGTCGACGATCAGGGCCATCTCGCCCAACGCGACGTGGTTGTTGTCTTCGGAGTTTGCCAGGAAACCGGCCAGATCTTCGACACTCCAGTCCCGGATGACGGAGTCGGGTCCGTTAGAAATGTCCGGGGCGTACCACCCGTTCAGCGTCGCCCCCGTCAGCGCCTTTTCCTCGATGGGGCCGCCAAGGATATCGCGCGGGGTGTGGCAGGCAGAACAGTGGGCGAGGGCATTGACCAGATAAGCGCCGCGATTCCAGTGTTCGTCCTGATTTTCATCAGGTTCGAACCGCGCCTCTTCGAAATAAAGCGTCTGCCATGACAGCAATGCGGTGCGAATGTTGAACGGGAAGGGGAGCTGATTGCTCTCCACCTCGAATTTCACCGGCTCGATGGTCTGGAAGTAGGCCCAGAGCGCGTCGATGTCGTCGTCGGTCATCTTGGTGTAATGGGTGTAGGGCATTGCCGGATACAGGTAATCGCCGTCTTCATTCACACCCCGGCGCAGGGCGCCTTCAAAATCATCACGGGTCCAGTTGCCTATTCCGGTTTCCTTGTCCTGGGTGATGTTCGGTCCCAAAAGATTGCCGAAGGGCGTCGCAAGCGGCGTTCCGCCCTTCCACTGCGTCCCGTCCTCGCCCAGATGACAGGTATGACAGCCCGCGAGGTTCGAGATGTATTCGCCGCGTTCAGCCAGGCTGTCTTCGGCGGCGCTCAGGGAGGTCGATGACAGAAGAACGAGGGCCGCGAGGCCGGCAGTTTCACGACGGATCATTCGGGTCTCCCTTTTAACGGACTATTATTAACGACGCTCAACCGGCGTTATAGTTCCCAAGCAATTGCAGTTCGCCGCAAGATCCTGATGTTGCGTGGGCCTCCTTGACCCGCATAGATGACGCGAGGGGGCTGTTCCCCTGAAAGGTCATCCATGCGCTTTCCGTCCGTTTCTCCCTATGGTTCTCGCCGCTCAGCCGTGATGGCCGAGAATATGGTCGCCACGTCCCAACCCCTTGCGGCGCAGGCCGGGGCGTCGATGCTGGCGCGGGGCGGCAATGCCGTCGATGCCGCGCTCGCCACTGCGATTGCCCTGACCGTCGTCGAGCCGACAGGCAACGGCTTGGGTTCAGACGGGTTCGCGATCCTCTGGGATGGCGAGCGTCTGCACGGGCTGAATGCCTCCGGTCGTTCGCCCGCCGGATGGACGCCAGAGCGGTTCGCGGGCGGCATCCCGGATCGGGGGTGGGAGACGGTCACAGTGCCCGGTGCGGTCGGCGGCTGGGTCGCGCTGTCCAAACGGTTTGGGGCGCTGCCTTTCGCTGATCTCTTCGAGCCGGCAATCCGCTATGCCGAGGAGGGGTTTCCGGTCTCGCCGATCATCGCAACCCTGTGGGCGAATGGGTCGGCGCTGCTCAAGGATCAGCCCGGTTTCGCCGATCATTTCATGCCCGGCGGCAAGGCACCCGTTGCCGGTGAGCGCTTCGCCTCCCCCGATATGGCCCGCAGCTTGCGCCTGATCGCGGCGACCGAGGGGAGTGCCTTCTATACCGGCGAGTTGGCCGAGATGATTGCCGCCGAGGCCGCGCGCCATGGTGCGGCGCTGTCCCTTGACGATCTGGCGGCGGAGGAGCCGGATTGGTGCGGCACAATCGAGCGGGGCTTTGACGATGCCACCCTGCACGAGATCCCCCCGAACGGACAAGGGATCGCCGCGCTGATGGCGCTGGGCATTCTCGACCAGACGCCGATCCGAGACCTGTCTCCTGACGATCCCGATGCCCTGCATCTGATGTGGGAGGCGATGAAACTGGCGTTTCGCGATCTGCACGCCTTCGTTGCCGAGGGCAGGGCGATGGAGGAGGTCACCAGCACCGACTTGCTGGATGATGCCTATCTCGCGAGCCGCGCGGCCCTGATTGATCCGGCCAAGGCACAGGATTTCCGGGTCGGGGCACCGAAACGGGGCGGCACTGTCTACCTCGCCGCCGCCGATGCCAATGGGATGATGGTGTCCTACATCCAGTCGAACTACGCGGGCTTTGGCTCCGGCGTCGTGGTTCCCGGCACGGGTATTCACATGCAGAACCGGGGGGCGGGCTTTACGCTGGAACAAGGCCACCCGAACCGGGTCGCGCCACGAAAGCGCCCTTTCCACACCATCATTCCCGGCTTTGTAACGGCGAACGGAATGCCGCGCATGGCCTTCGGTGTGATGGGAGGACCGATGCAGGCCCAGGGACATGTCCAAATGCTGCTCAGAACCCAGCTTTGGGGTCAAGACGTCCAGACGGCGGTCGATGCGCCGCGCTGGCGTGTGACCGACGGTCTTGGCGTGGCCTGCGAGACTGCGATGCCCGAGGCGGCGCTGCGCGACCTGTCCGCGCGTGGTCACGAGATTACGATGGAAACGCCCGACGCCGCCTTTGGCTTTGGCGGTGCGCAACTGATCCACCGCCTCGATGGCGGCGGTTATGCGGGCGGCTCCGACCCACGAAAGGATGGCTGCGCCGTCGGCTTTTGAGCGGCGCGGCAGGTCATGAATTAACGCGGTCTTAACGCGCCGGGGCGGATTATGAGCCTCGAAAACTGGAAGGATTTCCCATGCAATTTTTCGCCCTCGTCGCCTTCGTCTTTACCCTGCTATCCGCCCCCGCCATGGCTCAATCCGGCGACGGCGACGGCTTTGCCCCGAATGTCACACTGATGACCGATGGCAAGACCGTGCCGGATCATCCGCTGATGTATGTGGATGGCAGCCAGGGCAGCCTCACCGACTTTGCGGGCGATGTGCTGATCGTGACCCTGTGGCAAGAGAACTGCCCGTTTTGCGTGGCTGAAATGCCCAAGCTCAACCGTCTCAATGCCGAGATGCGGGGCGAGGGCGTGCAGGTCGTCGCCCTTGGTATGGACCAGAGCATCGGCACGATCACGGCGCACCTCGCGCGCTCGGGCCTGACGAACCTGCGCCCGATCATGGATGTGGAAAAATTCAACGGCACGATCCTCAGCGTCGAGAATTTCAACCGCATGAGCATCGCAACGCCGACCTCTTTCATCGTCGATAAAAGCGGTATCGTGGTTGCCAAGGTCTGGGGTCTGGTCGATTGGGACAGCGAAGCCGCCCGCGGCTATCTGCGCCAGCTTGCGGCGGGATAATTTACGCAATGCAAAGGCGCTGACACTTCAAGAGATAAATTATCCTTCGAGATGCGGCTTTGCCGCTCCTCAGGATGAGGTTGACGCGCTGTCCTCATCCTGAGGAGGGCTGTAGGCCCGTCTCGAAGGGTGTGATGATTGGACCTAACCAGAGTGAAGCGCGATCAACTTGAGTCGAGAATTCCGCCAAGAGTGCGCATTTCTCGACCCACTTCGGCCCAACCTGATCGCAGTTTACTTTAAGGCCAACGTCATATGCGGCAGGGTGCGGCCCTCGATGGACCCGGACGGGATCGCGCCTATCGTGACGAAACCCAGCCTCTCGTAAAACGCCACCGCCGCCGGATCAGCGGCGAGGTGCAGGCGGATCAGGCCCCGCGCCTTCGCCTCGTTTCGCAGCGCGTTCCAAAGCAACAGCCCAACCCCGCGCCGCTGCCACCCCGGGTCGACAAAGAACGCATTGACCTCGCCCGATGTCCCGCCCTCATCCATGCCGAGCGCGACGCAGCCGCAAGGCTCCGCCTGCGCGAGCGCAATCCAATAGGTCGCCTCGCGCATCCGCTCCGGCGTCACCGTCAACTCGTCCCGGCACGCATCCATAAAGGCCGCGTCATAGCCGTTGGATGCCTTTGACTGGATCGAGAGATCGGTCAGCACCGCCGCCTCGTCCGTCCTTGCAAGACGGACCATAACTGTCATTTCGGTGAAAGTGCTGCACAAGCCGCATGGCGGGGGCAGTCAACCATGTGATCATTGACCATGCCCATCGCCTGCATCACCGCATAAACGATGGTCGGGCCGCAGAACTTGAAGCCGTCTTTCTTGAGTTGCTTTGAGATCGCCTCGGACAGCGGCGTCTTTGCGGGCACATCGGCCATGGTCCGGGGCCGGTTCTGGATCGGGATGCCGTCTACGTGCCGCCACAAGTAATCGCTGAAACTGCCCGTCTCCTGAATGCGCAGATAGGCTTGGGCGTTCCCGATGGTCGCCTCGATCTTGCCCCGGTGGCGGACGATGCGCGGATCTTGCACCAGCCGTTCGACATCGCTCGCGCCATAGCGGGCCACAATCTCCGGTTCGAACCCGTCAAAGGCATCTCGAAACCCGTCGCGCTTGCGCAGGATGGTGATCCAGGACAGCCCGGCCTGAAACCCGTCGAGCATCAGCTTTTCATAGAGCGTGCGCGAATCGTATTGGGGCACGCCCCATTCGGTATCATGATAGGCGACATAGATCGGGTCATCGCCGCACCAATCGCACCGTTTGCCATCACTCATCGCGCACCTCCGCTCGCGAACATGAAGCGAACGCGGATTGCGGTCAACGGTGACGTGGCTCAGGAACCCGCCGCCAAGCGTTGTAGATAGGCGATGCTTTCGTCAGAGGTCCAGTCGGCATGGCCGCCTTGCTGGACCGCAATGACCTGACCCGACGGCGCAATCATGAACGTCGTCGGCGTGCCCACGGGGTCAGGCCCGAAAAAGGCGGCGGCATTGCCACCCCCGACATCGACGGCAACGGGCAGCGTGCCGATGCGCTTGCGGTCGTAGAATGACTGGATACGGATCAGCGAATCCTGCGGCGATTCCCGGTACACCACGTCGTCGATCGAAATCGGCATGATGCGGATATTCGAGATCCCGCGTTCATCCAGCTTGGCCTTCAACTGATCCAGTTGCGGCATTTCGATCTGGCAGGACGGGCAGGTCGTAAACCATACCGTCGCCAGCACCAGATCACCCTGAAAATCGCGCAGGGTTTGGCGTGTGCCATCGGCCATCAGGATTTCTTTTTCCGGGGGCGTGAATGGCTCGAACCCGGTAATCATCGCGCTTTCCAGCGGCCTGCCCTCGGCAGAGGCGGGGGCCGTGGCGGCAAGGGCGGAGAGCGCGAACAGCGCGGCGGCTAGGGCGGAACGGATCATGGCTACCTCGGATTCTTTCTCGCGACCCTATCGCATCGGCCACGGCAATACCCTTCACAATCGCCTGAAAGCGGCTCCAATGAGGCACCGTCAAGGCTTTGGCGGTCTTTCTCGCGGCAAAGCGCCATTCGACAACAGAGGTTTTGCCAAACGGGGCCGAACCGGCGCATACTCGTCCGATGAAGAAAACCATGAGTCAGGAAGACGCCCAAGCCCGCCTCGATCAGCTTCGCCACGAGGGCGGCGGGGCCTTGACCGGGCGCGAGGTGCGTCAGCGTCACGGCCTCGATCCCGATCAGGTGAATGACGACCCGCCTCTGGACTGGAGCGCCTCGCCGGTGAACCTGTTGTTGCAGGCGATGGCGGTGCTGATCTTCATCGCGGTCGTCTGGTTTATCGTCTCGTCATTTTTCGGCGGCGCGAGCGAGGTGCTGACCCGGTGACCCGGCGATATTGGGAGACGGTTCCCCTCGGCCAGATGACCAAGGCCCAGTGGGAGGGCCTGTGCGATGGCTGCGGCAAATGCTGTCTGCTCAAGCTCGAAGACGAGGATGACGGCGAGCTGACCTACACCAACATCGCCTGTCGCCTGTTCGATGACACGACCTGCCGCTGCATGAACTATCCCATACGGCGGATGCTGGTGCAGGGATGCGTGGTGCTGACGCCCGACAACCTGCCCGAGACCGTCCCGTGGATGCCTCGGACGTGCGCCTATCGTCTGCTGCACGAAGGCAAGCCCTTGGCCGATTGGCACCCCCTGATTTCAGGCCGCGCGGAGACGGTCCACGAAGCGGGCATTTCGATGCGCAATGCGACTGTGCCGGAATACGAGGTCGCGGAAGAAGACTGGTACGACCATGCGATTGATGAAGAGGTTTAGCATTTCGTTGTCCCGGACTTGATCCGATAGGGTGTGGTTTTTTGTTTCCCCACCCGTCCGGGTAGGCACCCGCCCCGATAATCCGTGAATTCACTCTCTACCGGGGGGAGGCGACCGGCAACGTGACCGGTATGGTTGACGGCATCGCAAGAAGCCCCAGCCGACAGGACATCGCCCCATGAGCCATCGCCTCTTCCCGACCCGCCGCGCCCGTCTGCAACGCAGCACCCTTGCGGTGCCGGGGTCGAACCCGTCGATGATCGACAAGGCCGCTGACAGCGAGGCCGACGTGATCTTCCTCGATTGCGAGGATGCGGTCGCGCCCCCCGACAAGGCACAGGCGCGCAAGAACATCATTCAGGCGTTGAACGACATCGACTGGGCTGGGAAAGGCAAGACCATGTCGGTTCGCTGCAACGGTCTCGACACCCACTACATGTATCGCGACGTCGTCGACATCATGGAACAGGCCGGCAGCAAGCTCGACACGATGCTGGTGCCCAAGGTCGGCACAGCAGGCGATCTTTACATGGTCGAGTGCCTGCTGAATCAGATCGAACTCGGCCAGAACCGAGAGCCGCATACCGGCATCGAAGTCCTGATCGAAACCGCGCTGGGCATGGCCAATGTCGAGGAGATTGCGCAATTCGGAGGCCGGGTCGAGGCGCTGCACTTTGGCGTCGCCGACTATGCCGCCAGCCTGCGCGCCCGCACTCAGGTTATTGGCGGCCTCAACGAGCATTACCCCGGCGACCAGTGGCACAATGCCCTCTCGCGCATGAACGTATGCTGCCGTGCCTATGGCCTGCGCGCGCTTGACGGGCCGTTTGGCGATTTCTCTGATCCTGAGGGTTATAAGGATGCGGCCCGTCGCGGTGCGGCACTGGGCCTCGAAGGGAAATGGGCCATCCACCCGTCTCAAATCGCCCTCGCCAACGAGATTTTCACGCCCACCGACGCCGAGGTCGAGATGGCCTATGGCATCATGAAGGCGATGAAGGAGGCCGAGTCCCAGGGCAAGGGCGCGGCATCCCTCAACGGCAAGATGATCGACGCCGCCAGCGAGCGCATGGCCATGAACGTCATCGATATGGACAAGGCGATCAAAGCGAAAGCCGCTTAAACCCGCATCCCCGGACGCGAAGCGATCCGGGGCCTCAAAGGGTTATGTACACCGCGCAAAGGCCCCGGATCAGGTCCGGGGCAGCAGAACCCAACCCCCGGCCTCAACGGAGAAACCCATGGACATCCACGAATATCAGGCCAAGGAAATCCTCGCCAGATTTGGCGTTCCCGTCCCGCGTGGCGGGCTGGCCTATAGCCCCGAGCAAGCCGCCTACCGCTCCAGCGAAATCGGCGGCGACCGTTGGGTCGTCAAGGCGCAAATCCATTCCGGTGGGCGCGGCGAGGTCGGCGGCGTCAAGGTCTGCGCTTCGGACAGCGAGATCCGTGACTTTGCCTCGACCCTCTTCGGGCGACGTCTGGTGACCAAACAGACCGACGAGCGCGGCAAGCTGGTGGGCCGGGTCTATGTCGAACAGGCCGCCGATATTGACCAGGAAATGTATCTCGGTTTCGTCCTCGACCGTACCTCAGAGCGGGTGATGGTCGTCGCCTCCGCCGAGGGGGGGATGGAGATCGAGGAACTGTCGGAAAGCCACCCCGAGGCGATCCTGCGCATGACCATCGACCCGGCTGCGGGCTTTATCGACTATCAGGCCCGCGAGCTTGCCTTTGGCCTAGGCCTCGATGCCGGTCAGGTTGCCGAGGCGGTGAAAATCTTCAAGGCCTGTTACCGGGCCTTCCGCGACTACGACGCGACCATGGTCGAGATCAATCCGCTGATCGTCACGGGCGCGGGCAAGCTGATGGCCCTCGACGCCAAGATGAGCTTCGACAACAACGCGCTCTATCGCCATCAGGAAATTTCCGAGCTGCGCGATATGAGTCAGGAAGACCCGATCGAGGCCGGGGCTGCGGATCGTGGCCTCGCCTATGTCTCCCTCAGCGGCAATATCGGGTGCATGATCAATGGCGCTGGCCTCGCGATGGCGACGATGGACATGATCAAGCTGGCCGGGGGCGAGCCTGCCAACTTCCTCGACATTGGCGGTGGTGCCTCGCCCGACCGGGTGCTGACGGCCTTCCGTACCGTGCTGGCCGATCCGAAGGTCGAGGCGATTCTGGTGAACATCTTCGCGGGCATCAACCGCTGTGACTGGGTCGCGGAGGGGGTCGTGCAGGCTTACGGCAAGCTCGACATCGAAATCCCGGTAATCGTGCGCCTGTCCGGCACCAACGAGGCGCAGGGTAAGAAAATCCTCGCCGAGTCGAATCTGCCGATCCTGACCGCCGATACTCTCGCCGAGGCCGCACGGATTGCGGTGGAGACGATGAAGGGCAAGGCGGCGGCCTGATCCACAGAACCGCTGCCCCGGATCAGTGTCCGGGGCAGGACAGAGCGGCAACCCTTCACGAAAGAGAACACCCATGGCCATCCTCATCAACGACAATACCAAGGTTCTGATCCAAGGCATCTCGGGCCGGATTGGGCAATTCCACGCCAAGGACATGATCGAGTACGGCACCAATGTCGTCGGCGGCGTTACCCCGGGCAAGGGCGGCCAGACCGTCCTCGACCGCCCGGTTTTCAACACCATGAAGGGCGCGGTGCAGGAGACGGGCGCGAACGCCTCCATCGTCTTTGTCCCGCCTCCTTTCGCGGCGGATGCGATCATGGAGGCCGCCGATGCGGGCATCAAGTTCTGTACCTGCGTCACCGATGGTATCCCGGCCCAAGATATGATGCGCGTCAAACGCTTCATGCGCCGCTATCGGGTCGAGGATAAGATGATCCTGACCGGCCCGAACTGCGCCGGCACCATTTCGCCCGGTTACGGCATGATGGGGATCATGCCCCCGGCCATCTTCGCCAAGGGCCGGGTCGGCGTCGTCGGGCGCTCGGGCACGCTGGGTTATGAGGCCGCCAGCCAGATGAAGGCGCGGGGCATTGGCGTCTCTACCTCGGTCGGTATCGGCGGCGATCCGATCAACGGCTCCAGCTTTCGCGATATTCTCGCCCTGTTCGAGGCAGACCCCGACACCGATGCCGTCATGATGATTGGCGAGATTGGCGGACCGCAGGAAGCCGAGGCCGCCGCCTTCATCCGTGACCACATGAAAAAACCCGTCATTGCCTATGTTGCGGGTCTGTCCGCGCCGAAGGGCCGCCAGATGGGCCATGCGGGCGCGATCATTTCGGCCTTCGGTGAAACCGCGCAGGCAAAGGTCGATATTCTCGCCGAAGCCGGGGTCACGGTCGCGCCGAACCCTTCGGCCATGGGCGAAACAGTGGCAATGGTCTTGGAAAAGCATAGTCTTGCTGCGTAAGCGGTGACAGGATGCCGCAGACCGACAAGACAACCGACCGGAGGCCAAGCCCATGACATCGCTGGATACAGCCGAACCCATAGCCGAGCCGTCCACCGCCGGTGTCAGCACCTATAACCCGCGCGTCGACAGCGCGGCGCAGTATCGCAACGAGATCGACGAGCTGCTGCTCGGTCTGCTCGACGAGTTCCTCAAAAAGAAGGAACCCCGCGTTGCCGACGTGATGCAGAACGCCCGCGCCCTCGATGCCCATGAGGGCGCGCTACAGGTCAAGGCCCTGCAATCCATCGGCATCCGGTTCCAGCTTTCGGCCATCGCCGAGGAAATCGCCGACATCAAGAAAATCCGCGTCGCCGAGGCATCCGGCGGCCCCGACGCCGTCATCGGCTCGTTCCACCGCGCGCTGGGCAAGGCCGCCAGTCGCGGTGTCAGCGCCGAGAAAATCGCCGACGCCCTCTCCAGCTTTCGCGTCAGCCCGACCATCACCGCCCACCCGACCGAGGCCAAACGCGTCACGATCCTGGAGACCCACCGCCGCATTTATCGCAAGCTGGTGGACCTGGAGGCAAACCGCTGGACCCCGCGCGAGCGCGAGCGGCTGATACAGGAATTGCGCAATTATATCGAACTGCTGTGGATGACGGGCGAATTGCGCCTCGACCGTCCGACCCTCGACGACGAGGTGTCCTGGGGCCTGCACTTTTTCAACGAGACCTTGTTTCAGGGCGCGGTCGGCGCGCGGCGACAGTTGGGCGATGCCCTGCGCCGCCATTACCCGTCGATCACCGACGAGCCGCAAGCCTACCTGCGCTTTTCGTCATGGATCGGCGGCGACCGCGACGGCAACCCGAACGTCACCGCCACCGTCACCCGCCGCACCCTCAACCGGCACCGGGACAACGCGATTCAGCGCTATACCGAGGAATTGAACCAACTCACCAAAATCCTCAGCATTTCCGAGCGCGTGAACCCGCCTTCGGACAAACTCAAGCGCCGCCTCGCCAATGCCCTCGACGCCTCGGGCAACAAGACCCAGATTCGCAACCGCAACCCCCACGAACCCTTCCGCCAATACTGCATGGCTATCGTGGACCGGCTGAACGGCGGCGGCGAGGCCATTCCCTATACCTCGCCCGAAGAACTGATCTCCGACATCAATGCCATCGAGGATGGTCTGGTCGATATCGGCGCGGGCACCATTGCGATGACCAATGTCGCCCCCCTGCGCGTGCTGGTCGAGACCTTTGGCCTGCGCACAGCCTCCCTCGACATTCGCCAGAACTCCGACGTCATCAACCGGTCGGCCCATGCCCTGATGGCGCTGGATGGCGAGGCCCCGAAACCCGGCACCGAAGCCTGGGCCAAGCGCCTGCGCGCCGATACCAGTCGCGATTTCTCGATCTCGCCCGACGAGGCGGACCTCGATCCCGAGACGACTGAGACCGTCGCGCTGTTCCGCCTGTTCGGCGAACAACGCATGGACCGCGACGCCATCGGCGCGTTCGTCCTCTCCATGACCCATTCGGTCGAGGATGTGCTGGCCGTGCGCTGGATTGCCAAGGCCCTTGGCGTCGCCGATGAGCGCTTTCCGCATATCGTGCCGCTGTTCGAGACCATCGACGATCTGCGCAACGGCTCGAAAATCATCGGCGCGCTGCTGGCCCTGCCCGATGCCCGCGAGGCCCTGACGGACCATGATGGCCGGGTCGAAGTGATGCTTGGCTATTCCGATTCCAACAAGGATGGCGGGTTCCTCGCCTCGGTCTGGGAATTGTCGAAAGCCCAGCGCGCCATCGTCTCCGCCTGCGATGCCCAGGGGATGAAAGTCTCGTTCTTCCATGGCCGGGGCGGGTCCGTCTCGCGCGGGGGTGGCCCCACGGGCCGCGCCATCGCCGCCCAGCCGCCCGGCACCGTTCAAGGCCGCCTGCGCGTGACCGAGCAGGGCGAAGTCGTCTCGATGAAATATTCGAACCGGGGCACCGCGCGCACCCAGCTTGAACTCCTCGGTGCCAGCGTCCTGTCGCACACCCTGCGCGAGCGCAGTGCCGAGCAGGATAGTAAACTCTCCGACGCCAGCGAGTTGGTCGAGGCCCTGTCCCAGACCAGTCAGGCCAAATACCGCGCATTGCTCGAGGCCGACGGCTTTCTCGATTATTTCTACAGCGCCAGCCCGGTCGAGGAACTTGCCCTGCTCAAGATCGGCTCGCGCCCGTCGAAGCGGTTTGGCGCGGCGGGTCTCGAAGACCTGCGCGCGATCCCGTGGGTGTTTGCGTGGAGCCAGAACCGGCACATGCTGACCGGCTGGTACGGCCTCGGTACGGCGCTGGAAAAGGGCATCGAGGCCCATGGCATCGCGCCGTTTCAGGAGATGTTCCACAACAAAAAAGTCTTCCGCCTCGTTATCGACGAAAGCGAAAAGACCTTGCTGCAAGCCGATATGTCCATCGCCACCCGCTACGCCGCGCTGGTGCAGGACCGCGAGACCCGCGACGCCATCTTCGGCAGTATCCGCGAAGAATACGACCGCACCTGCGCCACCCTGATGCAGATCACCGGCGAGGCCACCATCGGCGACCGCTTCCCGATGTTCAGCCGCCGCATCAACAAGGCCCGCCCCCTGATCGAACGCTGCAACGCGTGGCAAGTCGAACTCCTCCGCCGCTACCGCACCTCCACCAACGAAGAGGTCCGTCAGCACACGCGCGTGCCACTCTTGCTGTCCATGCACTGCATCGCGACCGGGTTGGGATGGACGGGGTAGGACCGCCGGGACCATAGGCTGCCTCGCCAAACATAGAAAAGCGACGACCGCCCCCAACCTCAACAATGGACATCCGGCCCCCCGCACGTCATTTTGTGAAATAACCTAATTCACAAACGACTCACTTCCGGGGGACCGACCATGACCGACACCCTTGCCGCGCGCGGGCGCATCTATGATGACATCACCCAGATGACGGGCGGCACGCCGATGGTGCGGCTGTCGAAGATTGCGGCCAAGCACGGCGTCGAGGCCAACATCGTCGCCAAGCTGGAATTCTATAACCCCCTCGCCAGCGTCAAGGATCGCATCGGCGTGTCAATGATCGACGCGCTGGAGGCCTCCGGCGACCTGAAACCCGGCGGCATGGTGATCGAGCCGACCTCGGGCAATACCGGCGTCGGCCTCGCTTTTGTTTGTGCCGCGCGCGGTTATCCGCTGACTCTCTGTATGCCCGAAAGCATGTCGATCGAGCGGCGCAAGATGCTGGCTCTGATGGGCGCGACGCTGGAACTGACGCCCAAGGAAAAGGGCATGAAGGGCGCGATTGCCCGCGCCGAGGAACTGCTCGCCGAAAACCCGGGTGCGATCATCCCGCAGCAATTCCAGAACCCCGCCAACCCGGCGGTGCATGTGCGCTCGACGGCGCTTGAGATCCTCGAGGAGACCGGCGGCGACTTCGCGGCCTTCATCGCGGGTGTCGGGACCGGGGGCACGATCACCGGCTGCGCGCAGGTCTTCAAGGAGAAAGGCCACGGCGCCGAGATCATCGCGGTCGAACCCGAGGACAGCCCCGTCATTTCCGGCGGTGACCCCGGCCCGCACATGATTCAGGGCATCGGCGCGGGCTTCATCCCGAAGAACCTCGATACCTCGCTGGTCACGCGCACCGTCACCATCGGCAATGGCACCTCGATGGAAATGGCCCGCGAAGTCGCCCGCGTCGAAGGCATCCCCATCGGCATCTCCTCCGGCGCAGCGGTGGCGGCGGCCCTCGAAGTCGGCGCGGAACCGGCGATGAAGGGCAAGACCATCGTCGTCATCATCCCCAGCTTCGCCGAACGCTATCTGTCAACGGCGCTGTTCGAGGGGTTGGGTTGAACTGAACAAAACTCATTCCGCTGAAATCTTCATTGGAACCGGTCATCCTCGCGCTTGACGCGAGGATCTTTGGCGGCAAGGACGTGGTCGAAGTCGCGGAGATCCTCGGATCAAGTCCGAGGATGACGCAACACAGTCGTCCTCTCTCACGGAAGCCGCGATGAACGACACCGACCTCGAACGCTACGCACGCCACATCGTCCTGCGAGAGATCGGCGGGCCGGGGCAGGCGAAGCTGCGCGCGGCGCGGGTGCTCAGTATCGGGGCGGGCGGGCTTGGCTCGCCGCTGTTGCTGTATCTCGCGGCGGCGG
>CALGNO010000206.1 GCA_937958625.1 uncultured Neomegalonema sp. | reverse complement strand
CATGAACTGGCTCACACTGGCCATGAGCTGCCGTTGACGAGAGTCACCGCGTAGCGGTGACAGCGCCGTTCCGCCCCCACGGGGCGGCGCTCCGCGCCACCCCTCGGAACGGCTGATTTCTCAATACGAAAGTCCACTCCGCGCACATCCCCCCCTCCGGCAAGTTTTCGTGGGGATGGCAGCGGCCAGCATGACATTTCTACTCTGCCGCCACAGTGGATGTAGCCGGGTGCATTCTATTTCCAAGTACAATTTTTTAATAAAATCAGTACTTTAGCTTGGAGACGACTCATGCCCTGCCCCCGTCAGATGACCTCGCGGGCGGTGCGGGATTGGGGGTCGACTGGGCCGCCGGGCTCGCGGGGCTGATAGGACTCGCGAACCCTGACGTCACCCTTGGGCGATTGCCGCCCTAGATGCCGGACCCCGGCACCCTGCCCGCCACCCTGGGGTCATGCGTCACGTCGCCGACTGAGCAACGCGGGTTTCGTCGTCCGGGTTAAACCGGCCCAGGATAGAATTCACCAGCATATCCGGCGTTGCGAAGGATGACCCGAAGACCGGCCTGCTGGTCAGCCCCGAAACGGCAAACCCGGGCGCGTACACATCGACGGCGCCGCCGCGATAGTACTGGTCTTCGAAACCGGTCGGGATACCATCGGTGCCCGCGTCGGTCGTCGGCAAGTCTTCACCCTGATCAGGCAGGACAAACGCGTTGCTCTCGAGGGCGCTGGCCAATCCGTTATTGCCCACACGCGTGATACTCCCCGCAGCATCGGTATCATCCGCGAACTGGAAAGTGGAAAATTGAGTACTGGAGTTGGGAACAGCGACAAAGATGTCCAGATCAGCCGCCGCAGCGCGCTCGAATGTCTGAATACTGACCCCCAGGTCTTGCCAGATCCGTTCATTGGACCCCAGGGCCGTGACGACCTCCGGCCTTTCGGGATCAATAGCGGCCAGGGCGACCTCCCGAATAACACCAGAAAAATCATCGATGTTTTCTTGTGTGATCTCCGTCGACAGATCGATTCCTTCGAAAAGGCCCGCATCTGATACCGCCTGCAACCCCGATTGAAGTTGATCGGAACTAATATCAAGTGCCAGCGAAATATTGACAAAGGCCGGCTCGCCCGATTCAAGGGCGCTGTCCGTGATGCCGTTCAACGCCTCCAGCGCACCGATACCGCGTGAAGCCGGATCGGTGATCCGCCCGATGAGGTTTGGTGCCGCTTCTGCCTGAATGTTCGTAAGCTCATAGCCCTGCCCGGCTTCCTGAAGCTGACTTTCGATAACATTGCTGACGACGACATCGTGGCCGACGAAGTTCGAGGTGGGGTCATCCCCTTGTCCGGGTTTCAGTTCGATGACGAAAATCGAGGCGGGGTCGGCCCCGTTGCTGCCCTCGAAGTTTCTGACGCTCGCAATACCGAAATTGCCCTCGACGGTGAAGTTGCCAACGGCTGTACGCAAATCGGCGGGGTCATCGAGAACGCGCTGGAAGCTCTCGGGGGTTCGGCCACGACCATCGGCCACGCGAACGGCAATGCTGGTTTCGAAGGCATCGATCAGGGGGGTCGGGATTTCATCGCCCGGCGCACGCCTGACCAGTTCGTCGCGTATCTGGTCGAAACGATCCAGTCCCCTTTGGGTGGCCTCCGGGTCATCCCGTGTGATCCCGGCGGCGAACGAGCTGGCCGCCGATGACAACAATTGCGCGAGCTCGGCGGGCGTGGCGATCGAGAGATTGCCATCGGTGAACTCGGCGGGATTGTCACTTGCCAGGGCGAGCGGAATCACATCCGACACGAGCCGCGCATCGTCGGTACTCAGGAAGAAAGTGGGATCGAGGCGGCTGTCGCGGACCAGATTTGTCCGCGCAATCGCGTCGATCTGTCCGGGACCGCTCTCATTCAACGGCAGCCGAGGCCCCAACAGATCGAGGACGCGGCTAAAGATGCTCCCATCCACCTCATCGGAATTCGTGGAGAACAATCCGTTTTGAATGATGATTTCTGTGATGAAGCTATCAAGCTCGGCTAATTGTTCAGGGCTAGCGCCATCCTCTTCAAGTTGATTTCGAATTTCGCCATAGAGCCCTTGCGCCTCTTCAAGGCTCAGAATTGTCGGGTCGCCCTCCGTGGGTGCCCCGATGATCGCCGTGGTAATCCCTATCGGCACGGCATCCGACAGAAGAGTGCCAAGTTCGGTATCATTCAATGTCGATACATCAATGTCAGCAGGGGCCTGAAAATCACCGCTCAAGGATGCGGCGATTGCTGCGTCGGCGCTGGCCGCGAGGGACGGCAGGACATCCGGCTGCGGATCACTCAAAGCGCCCAGCTCCGCAGATTGCAGAGCATTGCGATTTTCACGCAGGGTGGTTTCGTCGAATGACGGACTTCCCGCGACGCTCCGCGCCCTTTCGGTCACCAGTCCGAGGATGGCCCCGTCAAATTCGGCCAATTGAACCGCATTCGCCCCATTATCTAACACTTGACCGCTTACCGCCGAGAGCAGTCCCTGGGCTTCGGCTATCTCTTCGGCCCCGGCGTTAGCGCCGATCAGACGCCCCAGCCGGTCAGCCGCCTGTGCCGCCGTACCGCCCAGTTCGGTGGGGGTCGACGCGGAGAAGTCCAGCCCCTCGGTGGGCGCTATTCTGCCAAAGGCCACGTCCTGCGTTGCAACCAGAACCCGATCCTCGAGGTCTCCGGTCGGGGCGAGCGCCAGAAAGTCACCGGACTGAAGCGCATTGCGATTTGAGATCAGGGATGCTTCGTCAAAAAGGGGATTGCCGGTCACTTGCAAGGCTCGCTGGGTTGCGAGGTCGGTAATGGCATCGTCGAATTGCTGCAATTGCTCAGGATTTGCGCCGTTTTCCACAAGCTGGGCACGGATCGCGGCGAGGGTTTCCACCTGCCCGGTAATATCCGCGCTCTCGCCGTTCTGGCCGATCAGGCGACCGACCCGGTCCGCCGCCGTGGCTGCCATGCCGCCGAGGTCTGCCGTGGTCGATCCGGACAGGTCAGCGCCTTCGGCGGGCGGTACGTCACCGGCGACGATGCCCGCAATGGCGGCATCCACAAGATCCTCGACGGACATCGAAGACGATGTTGCCGCCTCGATCCGTTGGGAGCGAACGGGGTCGGTGTTTTCAAAAGCGCCCAGGGAGGCGGTTTGCAGGACCGCGCTTGTCTCCTGCGCGATGGCAGGGACGAAATCAGGGCTGTTCGTGGAGATAAGATTGCCTTGCAGGATGACATCCGTCACGGCTTGATCGAACTCTGCCAGTTCTGCCCCGGTTGCCCCGTCGGCCTCTAATTGATTGCGGACGCCGGCAAGGGTTCCTTCCGCACGCTCGGCGCTTTCTTCGGTTGCGCCGGCGGACCCGAGAATACCAATCGTCGTTGCCGCCCCAGCGGCCTGTCCGCCCAGCTCCACACTGGTCAACGTCGCGAAATTGACGTCCTCGGGCACCGGAATCGTCCCTGTTTGAAGGGCGTCGATAAGCGGAGAGACAATGGTCTCCTGAAATTCAGTCGGGACCGCATTGGGAGAGGGCGACGGGGATCGTCCGGTTACGCGGGGCGACGCGCCGTCAGGAGAGCTTGCAGAAGATGAACCAGGCGCACGTCTTGCCATAAGATTGCCCGCATCGGGAGCGACTTGTTCGGTTGTTCTCAGATCTCCATCGGCGCCACGTATCATTTCTTGATTCCTTTTGCTTCAGTCAATTTTTTATTTGGGGACCACCCCAAATAGTTGACTGTGCCCAGCAAAAAGAACGCCAAAAAGCGTTAACGCGGGAAAAAAGAATTCACGACTTCGTCATAGTCTGCGGAACCGGCGACGCGGCGGGCGCTGGATCGGGGCGCTGCTCGACGCCGAAAGGCCCGCTTCAGATACCGGTGCGCCATCCTGTCAACTCGGCGGCGGCGCGGTCTTCGTGTCTGCGCGGTCCTCCAGCATATCCAGGAAATTCCATGTTGCCTCCCAGGCTTCACCTTCGATGGTCGAATCTCGGTAGAAGTCTCTTGTCGACGGGCTGCGCGGAAATACCAGTTCCTGGAAAATCATCAGATTCGCATAATCCATGCTGACACCGAACGCGCCCATGATTTGCTCAATCTTCGCCTGCGCCTGAGCAGGGGGCACGGATTGCGCGACATAGGAAATAGCCGCCTTGTAAATATCCGACGTTTGCGCCTGGAAGACATGCGTCAGCTCGTGCCAAACCGTCGAGAGTGCCCCGGCTGTACTGTCGGCATTCGATAAATTGACTTTGACTTTGTAGTGCCCGTGATGGGTTGGACCCGGAGAGGGGTTCGCCCCGGATTTATCGTCAAAAACGCGCTGGTCTTTAATAAAGGGCAAGTCTGAAAGCCCTCTCATAGTGTCCATGCCGGATAAAGACTCACCAATTGTGAAATCCAACCCGTACTTGATGCCATTATCGAGGTGATCAATGAACGCCTGTTCGACGCCGCCCTCGATCAGCCTTTCCCGATAATCCGGCAAGCCAAAGGCTTGTTCCATTTTCCGGGCTTCAGTCTCCAGAAATGACTTGGCTTCCGGCGAGGTCACATCGGCTGGATAGCCCGCGGTTATCGACGCGTCGCCCTGGGATTCAGGGGCAAATCCGTTGCGGGTGAAAAGATCGTCCATATACCGCTCCAACCGCGCCGCTCCGGGCTGGGCCAGAGCAGAGCCGTTGTTTCTCCAACTACTCAGCGACCGCTGTGCAGGGCTAGGCGCGGAATAACGCACCGTCGTCAGAGTGATCAAGGCACCGCTTGGCGGTAGAAGGACGGACTCGTAAAGACTGGGATCGCGCGCCGTTTGCCGATCCTGAGCCACATTGAACTCAGCAATCGTTTCGCGGATCAGTGTCGATGTCTCCCAGCTCAGAAGGGGACGGCCACGCAGACGTTCAAGATCAGAGTACATGTCCCCCATTTGAGAGACGGCGGACGTATACTCTGTCTTTTCTTTGCTAATGACGGCGGCAGAACGCTTTTTCGAGCGCCGGGAATTAAGGTTTTGCGCTAATTTATAAAGGCTTTTCAGGTCTTGGGTCGGGCTGCCATCCTCGGTCTGATAGATGCTGGCGATTTCCCTGGCTTCATCCGAGATACCCGGCGGCCCGGACGGGGCGGGCGCGCCGCCTAAACGGGGCGTATTCAGCGTTTCAAAATCATCGCCGCCATTGGTCTCGTAGTGCTCTTTGAGCGTTCCCTTTGCGGTTTTCGCATCGGCGGGAATGTTACCCGTTGAGGGTTTGCTGTCGCCACTGCCCGTTGCCGCCGCCGTTTGAGTGCGAACCGGAGGCAGCTGTGGATCGGGCTGGGTTGTGGTCGTGCTTGGCGGGGTCGGCGGGTCGGGGTCCGGGGATGCTTGCGCGGTTTGTCTCGGAACGCCCGGCAGCAAAAGCGCCTCGACACGGGCCACGATTTCGGGATTGAGCGTCGACAGCGAGGCCAGGATGCCGCCAGCGAGGGCGGCATGGCCCGTTTCGGCAAGCCGGTTCAGGATCGCGGCGATCTGTGTCGGGTCGAGGGACTTCATCGCCTGGGCCGCGGCCGCTGGCGACAGGGTGCCAATGATGCGCGCGGCGGCGTCGATGTCCTTGTCGGCGACCTCGGTAAGGGCCGTGCCCTGGTCGGTCTCCGTCAGCGCGCCGATCAGGTCGCCAACCCGGATGGCCCGCGCGCTCCGGTGGATGGACCCCGGCCCTGTATCCCCGGGAATGGCCGAGGTCGCAAGGCTGGCCACCGCCCCCGCCTTCATGCCCGGCTGGATCACTCCCAGCAGGTCAACCGCCGCCTGATCATTCGGGGCCGCGGCCAGACGCAGCACCACCTCGGGCTCGCTCATCGAGGTCCAGTCGGTGGCAACACCGTAGGAAGCTTGCATTTCACTGCGGGTATCGACGCTGGCAATCGCCTGCTCGGCCCGCTCTCCGGGGACATCGCTTTCAAGGGCCGAGAGGTCCACGACCCCGCCCAACAGGGCACCGCCCGCAATCGCATCCAGGTTGGGGATATTCTGTTTGAGCATTGCGCCGACCGTCGTGGCCAGAAAGCTCTCGACGACGGCGTTGACCCCGCCGCCCTGGGTCAGCTTTCGACCGACGTCACTGGGGTCGATCGATCGCGCATCGCGGATCGCAGCCAGAATATCCAGCGCGTCGGGTGGCGGCAGCGTGGCCAGGGCCGCTGCTGCATCCTCGGGGGTCATTTCAATCAGCATTGCGGCGGTCAAGGGGGCCGGGTCGGGCGGGGGCCGCGAGCCGGTTTTGGTTGTGTCTACGGTGATGCCGATGAAGGCGCCGTCGCCCGGTTTGATCGTGATGCCGCCGCGCTCGAACATCTGCGTCAGGGCGGTGCCGTCGATGGGCGATGCGCTGTCCGGTGCGCCGAAGTTGCGCGCCAGCGCCGCCCGCGTCGTTTCGTTCACCGGCTTGGTA
>CALGNO010000205.1 GCA_937958625.1 uncultured Neomegalonema sp. | reverse complement strand
GCGGGTGAAGAACGGCTTCACATGCTCGACGCCCAGCGCCTTCATCCCCGTGGGGCCGTGAATGTCGGTGCCGGTGCGGCCACCGTAATACATCGGGCCGTTCTCGCCATGGATGCCGATATGCGAGAGGCCGTCGAACTGCGTGCCGACCTGCCCGATCTCGGTGGCAAGGAAGTCATCGTTCCAGATCACGCCGTTGTCGCCAAACGGCCCGCCCGCGAGACCGCCTGTGGCGCGCAGGGCAAAGGCGCGAGACCCGAACAGGGGCATTGCCGCCTCGTAATCCCGGCCAAGCGACAGGACGGTGCCCGTCTTCATCAGGGCCGTCGCCTCGAGCGCCTTGGCGGGGGTCATCAGATTGGAGCGCCCCGCCTGATCGTCGTCTCCGAAAGGTGATTTCTTGGCGTGGCTATCGGCGAGGGCTGGCAAGGCCAGCGCCAGACTGGCCGCGAGCACCGATGCACCGAACATGCTGAGTTTCATCTCTATTCCTCCGGTTTGATTGATCCCGCCGCCGCCCTCTTTGCGGGCGCGGTCAGCGTAGCGTTCAGCTTAGGGGGAAGAGCGGACAGCACACAAGCAATACGAGCCGATAAATTATCACATCATAATTTTGTATTATAAAATTTGCACATTCAATATATGGTTATTATATTAATCCCCGAAACAGTGGGAGCAAAACCCGATGCTACAGTCCTTTGCCTCTTTCGAAGACGCCGAACTCGGGGCGCTTTTGCCCATGGCTGGCCTGATCCTTGGCGTTGTATTCGGGGCGCTGGCGCAGCGCTCGCGCTTTTGCCTGCGCAGTGCGTTGGTAGAGACGGGGCGGGGCCTGTCGCCCATGGCCGGGGTCTACGCCGCCGCGCTGTTGGTCGCCGTGATTGGCGCTTTTGCCTTGTCGCAAGCGGGTTTTGTGGCCTTCGAGGAGACCCGGTTCTTCGGCGACAGCCTGCCCTTGGGCGCGCTGGTTGCCGGGGGCCTGATGTTCGGCGCGGGGATGGTGTTGACCCGGGGCTGTGCTTCGCGGCTGACGGTGCTGGGGGCGCAAGGCAACTTGCGGGCGCTGTTCGTTATGCTGGTCTTTGCCATCACGGCCTATGCCACCCTGCGTGGCGTGCTGGCGGGCTGGCGCACCGGTTTCACCGAAGCCACGGCGCTGGACGTTTCGGCGCAGGGCTATCTGCCCGAGTTGCTCGGCGTTGCACCGGCTCTGCTGGTCGGCTTCATCGCGCTTGCGCTGGCGGCGCTGGTTTGGCGCAGCGGGGCGCGGGTATCGCAGATTGCCATGGGCGCAGGCGTTGGCGCGGTGGTCATCGGCGGCTGGTTCGCCACCGGCGCGCTGCTCTATGACGATTTCGACCCTCGGGCGGCGGAAAGCCTCGCCTTTACCGCCGGGGCCAGCGACGGGCTGTTCTACGCGATGGCGAGCACGGCGCTGGAGCCGGGATTTGCGGCGGGCATGATCGGCGGGGTGATTCTGGGGGCCTTCGTTACTGCGCTGCTTTCGCGCGAGCTGCGGCTGGAGAGTTTTGAGACCCCCGGCCAGACCGTTCGCTATATTGCGGGCGGCGTCCTGATGGGCGTCGGCGGCGTGCTGGCTGGCGGCTGCACCGTCGGCGCGGGCCTTACCGGCGTTTCGACGCTGACGGTCGGCCCGGTCATCGCACTGGCGGCGATTATCGTCGGGGCGAAAGCCGCCCAGCTTGCCCTCGAATCGCGCGGCGAGGCGGTTACCACGATGGTTCCCGCAGAATAGCGCGACCGGGCGGTTGACGCCGCCCTTCCCCTCCTTTAATGCAGCCGTTCGCGCCGCCTGTTTTGGGCGGTGCTTTCTTTCGCGCCTGTGGCTTCCGCAAGGAAACGCCTGTCGCCCGCAAGGGAGAGGAAAGCGCGGTTATATTTTGAGAGACGAGACATGACCAAACGTACACAGTCCAAATACAAACTCGACCGCCGTATGGGCGAAAACATCTGGGGCCGTCCGAAATCCCCGGTGAACCGCCGCGAATACGGCCCCGGCCAGCACGGCCAGCGCCGCAAGGGCAAGATGTCCGACTTCGGCCTGCAACTGCGCGCCAAACAGAAACTCAAGGGCCATTACGGCGACCTGACCGAGAAACAGTTCCGCCGAATCTATGCCGAGGCTGTGCGCCTGCGCGGTGATACCGGTGAGACGCTGATCGGCCTGCTGGAGCGCCGCCTCGACGCTGTGGTCTATCGGTGCAAGTTCGTGCCGACCGTCTTCGCCGCCCGTCAGGTGGTGAACCACGGCCACGTGCGCGTGAACGGCAAGAAGGTCAACATCCCCTCCTACACCGTCAAAGAAGGCGATGTGATCGAGATGGGACCGAAGGCCAAGGATATGCCGCTGGTCCTCGAGGCCGTACAGTCGCCCGAGCGTGACACACCCGAGTATATCGAGGTCGACCACAACAAGATGACCGCCACCTTCGTGCGGACCCCCGGCCTGTCCGACGTGCCCTATGCGGTGCAGATGGAACCGAACCTCGTGGTCGAATTCTACGCCAAGAACTAATCGGCCTTTCAGGTCGATTAGTGTCGGTCTGCCCGCTTGGCGCAGACCCCGCAGCGAAAGATGGTTGCCCCGCAATCATCGAAAGCGACGCAACTTTCAAAGGCCGTTCCCTATCGGGAGCGGCTTTTTTTTCGGAAGACAGGTATTTTTTAGGATGCGCACCCTTCGAGACGCGGGCTGCGCCCGCTCCTCAGGATGAAGCCGGCGTTCAGAGCGAACCTCATCCTGAGGAACCTGCGAAGCAGGTGTCTCGAAGGATGACCTGTTGCGCGTTATCCGCCGTAGGGGGGGGCGGCCTTTTTCTTTGCCTGCGCCAATGACGCCCTTTCCCTTGCGCCCTAGATCGGTAAAAGAACGACAGACTGTAAGGGAGACACGCCATGCCCATCGTCACCGTCTTCGGAGGCTCCGGCTTTATCGGACGCTATGTCACGCAAAAGCTGGCCCGAGATGGCTGGCGGGTGCGGGTCGCCGTGCGCCGCCCGAACGAGGCGCAGTTCGTGCGTCCCTATGGCGATGTCGGGCAGGTCGAGCCGATTCAGGCCAATATCCGCGATGAAGAATCGACCCTCGCCGCCATCAAGGGGTCGGATGCGGTGATCAATCTGGTCGCGATCCTGTTCGCCACCGGCAAACAGACCTTCGATGCAGTGCAGAAGGAGGGGGCCGAGCGGATTGCCCGCATGTGCGCGCAGGAGGGCATTGATACGCTCGTGCATATCTCCGCCATCGGGGCCGATGCCGACAGCGACATTCCCTATGCCAAGACCAAGGGCGAGGCCGAGCGCGCGGTCCTGCACCATGTGCCCAACGCGACGATCCTGCGCCCGTCGCTGGTTTTTGGCACGGAAGACCAGTTCTTCAATCGCTTTGCAAGCATGGCGCGGATGCTGCCGGTTATGCCGCTGATCGGAGGCGATACGCGGTTCCAGCCGGTCTATGTCGGCGATGTAGCTCAGGCCGCTGTCAATGCCCTGACCGACCGCAGCGCGCGGGGCCAGATTTTTGAGCTTGGCGGGCCGGACATCGTGACGATGCGCGAGGTCTACGAGATCATCTATGACGAAATCTATCGCGAGCGCCTGACGGTGACTGTTCCGTGGTGGCTGGCCAAGGTTCAGGCCTTTTTCGGCGAGTTGCCGAACCGCCTGTTCGGCATGACCCCGATCCTGACTCGCGATCAGGTCGAGCAGCTGAAGCAGGACAATGTCGTCACCGACGGCGCGAAGGGCCTGAAAGACATTGGCGTTGCCTCGCCGACGACAATGGATGCCGTGCTGCCCTCCTACCTGCATGTCTATCGCCCCCACGGCCAGTATGCCCGCATGAAACCGCGCGAGCCGGGGCGTGACGAGGACGCGGTCGCCCTGCCTGCATCCCGGCCCGCAGATGATGCGAACCGTCTGACGAATAGCTGACCTCTAACCTTCAATCGTCAGCGTATCGAAGGAGTCCCGCGCCACGGTGCGGATGATCGTCGCCATCTCGCGATAGGCCGTGCCCCGCCCCGCTCCCTTGCGCCAGACGAGGCCGATGGAACGAGAAATCGGGCGGCCTTTCAGGGGGCGCGCGACGACGTTGCTGTTACGGCGAAATTCCGAGTGGACATAGAGCGCGGGGAAAAAGCTCGCGCCCATCTCCATCGCCACCATCTGGCGCAAGGCATCGAGACTGGTGCCCTCGTAGTCCCGCACGAGCCGCGCGCCGAAATCTTCGCACAGGGCGTGGACCTGATCATGCAGGTGAAAGTCCGGCGACATGGACAGCACCGGCACCCCTTCGAGATCGGCAATCGCCACTGCCTCATCTTGCGCCAGCGCATGACCGGCCTCGATGGCGAAGAAAATCGGCTCGCGGAACAGGCGCTCGGTCACGAAGTCCGAGCCATGGACCGGCAGTTGCGCGAGAATGACATCGTGCAGCCCGCGCTCTAACTCGCTGGCCAACTCGCTCGGCGCGCCCTCGCGGATATAGAGCTTCAGGTCAGGGTGCTGTTTGTGCAGGGCGACAACGACATTCGGTAGCAGATAGGGACCAAGGGTCGGCATCACGCCCAGCCGGATCGTGCCCGCCATGCCGTGCAACGCCGCGCCCGCGAAATCCATCATCCCTTGCACATCCAACAGGATGCGCCGCCCGCGCTCGACGATCCCGCGCCCGACCGGAGTCAGGGTCACGCCCGCCCGCTCGCGTTCGACCAGGCGCACGCCCAGCACGGTTTCGAGATTCTGAAGCTGGACGCTCAGTGACGGCTGGCTGACGCCGCATCGCTGCGCGGCCCGCCGGAAACTGTCGCTGTCGGCCAAGGCCACCAGATACCGGATTTGCTTGAGCGTGAGTTTCGGGTCTGACATGGGCCGAGCCTGTGAGAGAGGAGAATAAGACTGATAGGATTATATTATCGAAAAACATAAATTAATTGTCTTTTCCATACGGCATCCGCTTCCCAAGTCTATGCCATCGCAAGACGGCGACCCCCGCCGACCGCGCGATGGTGATGAAAGGAAACCGCCCATGAGCAAGAAAAGTCTGAAACTCAGCGACCGTATCCGCGCCCTGACCGAGCGCCACGCTCGGCTGAACGCCCGCATCCGCGACGAGCTGTCGAGGCCGCGCCCGGACGACCTGCGCGTTCAAACCCTGAAGCGCATGAAACTCAAGGCGAAGGATCAGATCGCCTATGTCACGAACCAGATGCAGGCATCGGGCAATGCCCAGAATCCGGGCATCGCGTGAGCCGGGACACCTCCCCCGGTCCGCCCACCGGGGGAGGCATCGCCGGAACGGGGAAAGCCTGTGGCATGGTCAGGCTTTCACCCGTTCCGATTTCGGGTCGTAGAGCGGTTTGAGGCTGGCCAGCGCGCCAACGCGTGTGCCGGCGACCTCGATCTCGTGACCTGAGACCCAACTTCCCTCCATCGATTTGGAGAATTCGTCGGTTGATTGCAGTGAACTCATTTTCTGGACCGCCGGAGCTTAGAATTTTCCGGCCCTGTCACGATGGTGGGCTGGTTTCACCATCGCGATTTTGTACGGCAATCGGTACGTCGTAGCCGATCGCGCTGTGAGGACGAACCTCATTGTAGTCTCTACGCCAGTTCTCCAACTTTTCGCGGGCATCTGCAAGCGTCAGGAACCAGTGCGCGTTCAAACATTCGACTCGGAACCGGCCGTTGAACGCCTCGATGAAGGCGTTGTCAGTCGGTTTTCCGGGACGGCTGAAGTCCAGTGTGACCTCGTTTGCATAGGCCCACAAATCCAGATCACGCGAGATGAACTCGCTGCCCTGATCGACTCGTATCGTCTTCGGATAACCGGTTTGAGCGCAAACGCGTTCGAGCGTCTGCACGACATCTTCGCCTCGATAACTGAACCGTGGATCAAGTACCGGGACATACCGCGAGAATGTATCTACGACTGTCAGGACGCGCAGTTTTTTGCCGGTCGCCAGCTGGTCATGAACAAAATCCATTGCCCAGACGTCGTTCGGTTCAACCGCCTCCTGGCGATCTTCTCGCAGCTTTGCTTTCACCCGGCGCTTCGGCGATTTATTCCGCAACTGAAGGCCCAACTCTTTGTATATCCTGCGTGTCTTCTTCATGTTGATCTTCCAGCCCTCGCGGCGAAGCATGACGTGAACGCGCCGGTATCCATACCGAACGCGCGTCTCACAGATCTCTTTGATCCGTCTTTCCAAGGCGGCCTGATCGGTTCGGCGGGATTTGTAATGGTAGCTCGACGTATCAAAGCAAAGTGCCTTGCAGGCACGCCGAATTGAAACGCCCCAATCCGCCAACATCCCATCCACAAGCTTGCGCTTCCGAGCAGGCCTCAGAGCTTTCGGCGGATGACATCCTGTAGCATCTCACGATCCAAAGTCAGATCGGCGACGATTTTCTTCAGCCGGGAATTCTCATCCTCCAGCGCCTTCAGTCGGCGCATCTCGTCCGGCAATAGACCCGCGTATTTCTTTTTCCAATTGAAGTAGGTCGCTTGGCTGATTCCGGCCTTTCGACAAATCTCCGAAACCGGCACGCCGTCTTCACCTTGCTTCAAAATGAACGCCTTTCGCGCGTCCGAAAACTTCGAGGCTTTCATCACTTCCGCTCCTTCTCCCAGCCAGGAAAATCTCGCGGAAAACTCTAACCAAAAACGATCCAGTTTTCAGGGCTCACAGCATGGCAGGTCAGCGGCTTCAATTTAAGATGTCGCGCTCCTCGGTGGCGTGGACCAGTTCCCGCTTCAGCCGCCGGTTCTCAGCTTCATGATCCACGTCGCCCGACTTCGCGAGAGGGTCGGCGAAAAGCTTCAGCCATTTGTACAGAGAGTAGGTACTCACCCCCAACCGCCGCGAAACCTCCCCAACAGGATATCCCCGCACAGTGATCTGATGCACCGCATCGCGCTTAAAATCGTCGCTGTAATTGCTTGTCACCATCTCGGCCTCCTCGCCTCAAAATTAGCGGGCAAAGCGTCTACAAATCTTGGGGCATCTCAGGTCGCTAGCGTTTTTGACGGTGACACGTGCAAGTGAAACCCCAAGTTCTGTTGGTCTCATTGTCGCCGCGCATTGTTCAAGCGGCTTGCCTCGTGGTGGTCCGAGATCAAACCAAAAACAGCAAAGTGTCCCACGCTCGTTTTGTTCACGTTTGGCGTGGGACACATATGCTCATAGCCCATTGAAATATATAAGGTATTTTAGGCGTTCTAAGTCTTTGGTAGGCCCGGAGGGACTCGCATCAACCGAAATCCTTTTGCAGCACGTTGCTGGAATGCGGTCGTTGGGCGATGCGATAGCGGCGGTCTCTCGCACGCCTGACACTTAGTCGGTTCAAAGCCCGTGACCACGCTCCGGGGTCATGTGTTGAAGGGGCCTTCTCGGCGCATTTTGTTGATCTCGTCGGTGATGATTGCGACGCCGTCCGGTATTTTTTCTGAGGGGATCGAGGAATAGGCGAGGCGCATGAAATTGATGGGGGGGGGCTGTCCGCCGAGGTCTTCACTGGCAAAGAACGGCGCACCCGGTTCGATCAGGACGCTTCGCTCGCGCAGCCGCTCGGCGAGGGTCGTCGTATCGACGCCGGACGGTGCGGCGATCCAGAAACTCGCCCCGCCGAACTGAGGCGCGCGTGCGCCGCCAAGGCCCACCGCCTCCAGCGCGCCCTGCATCGCATTCCGGCGCTCGGCAAAGGCGCTGCGCAAGCGGCGGATCAGCGCGTCGTGGTGGCCGAGGGCCAGAAAATAGGCCGCCGTGCGCTGGGTGTGGCCAGGAAGATGGCGCAGGACCAGCGAACGAAGCTCTCGCGCCTGGCGGATCACCGGCTCGGGCGCGACCAGATAGCCAAGGCGCAGGCCTGGAAAGAGTGATTTCGAGAAACTGCCGATATAGATGACCCGGCCATGGGGATCGAGGGACTTCAAGGCCGGGGCGGGCCGTTGCAGGAACCCCATCTCGAAATCGTAGTCATCCTCGATGATCACAAAGTCATGTTTCTCCGCCGCCGCCAGCAACGCCCGACGCCGCGCCAGTGGCATCGTCGCCGTCGTGGGCGCGTGGTGGCTGGGGGTGACGAAGACGACATCGGCATCCGCCAGCCGCTCATCCACCGGCATCCCGTGATCATCCACGGGCAGCACCGAGACATCGGCCCCCAGACTCAGCAGCGTCGCGCGCAGGTCGGGATAGGTCGGGTCTTCGATCAGGACTTTCGCGCCCCGCGTGCACAGCAATTGCGCGACCAGATAAAGTGCGTTCTGCGCCCCCAACGTGACCAGGATCTGCTCGGTTCGTGCCATCACGCCCCGGCGGGGCAGCGAGCGCGCACGGATATAGTCGACCAGCAGCGGATCATCGGCGCGGCCTTTATCCCCCGCCATCGCCTCGAAATTGCGCAGGCCCAGCGCCTGCCGCGCGCAATCGCGCCATTC
>CALGNO010000204.1 GCA_937958625.1 uncultured Neomegalonema sp. | reverse complement strand
GACGCGAAAGCCGTCACCGAAGCCGGTGCCTTTGCACTGGTGCTGGAGGGTATGGTCGAACCACTCGCGGCCCGCATCACCAAGGAGGTCGCGATTCCGACAATCGGCATCGGTGCCTCGAAGAAATGTGACGGACAGATCCTCGTGTTGGAAGACATGCTCGGCATGAACCCGTGGACGCCCAAGTTCGTGCGCGAATATTGCGACCTCGGCGGCGTGATCCGCGATGCGGTGCAGCGCTATGCCGCCGATGTGCGGGATCGCAGCTTTCCGGGCGAGGACGAAGTTTACCGCTAGTGGATGCCCCTCAACCCTTGCAGCGGGCGCGGGGCGCGGTGCGAATCGCAGCCAAGCGGCGCGGGGACGCGACGGTGCTGGATCGCCTTTATCAGAGTGGATCGGGCAAGGCGCGGATACCGCGCGGGCCGGGGTTCGAGGCCGTGCTGTTGAATACAGCTGGCGGCGTTACGGGCGGTGACGTCTTTACCAATGCTGTAACGGCGGGGGCGGGAACAGCCGTAACGGTAACGACCCAGACCGCCGAGCGGATCTATCGCTCGACCGGAGAAAACGGGCGGATCGAGAATCATCTGGTGATGGAAAAGGATGCCCGCCTCGACTGGCTGCCCCAGGAAACGATCCTGTTCGACGGGGGCCGCATCGCGCGCCGCATGTCGGTTGATATGGCCGAGGACGCGAGCCTGCTGGCCATCGAGCCGCTGGTGCTGGGCCGTGCCGCCATGGGCGAGCAGGTTGAGCGCGGGTTTGCCGGCGATCAGTGGCGGGTGCGGCGCGGAGGTCGGCTGGTTTATGCCGATGGCTTCCGGCTTGAAGACCGCCTTCCCGAATGCGGTGCAGGGCGCAGCGATGCCCCGCTGGTGCGGGACGATCCTGCGCCAAGAGGAATCGGCAAGATCATTGCGCGCAATGCGGCCTTGAATGGCGGCACCTGTTGTGCCTCACTACTTTATGTCGCGCTCGATGCCGAAGACCGCATCGCGCCGGTGCGCGATGCGCTGGCCGAGGCGGGCGGAGCGAGTGCGTGGGATGGCTTGCTGGCCGCGCGGATCGTGGCGGCGAACGGGTCGTCGCTGCGGCAAGCGCTGATCCGGGTGGTGTCGGTCCTGCGCGCAGGGCCCTTGCCGCGCGTCTGGTTTACGTGAGAGGTTTTCGATGATCCTGACCCCCCGAGAAAAAGACAAGCTGCTGGTCAGCATGGCGGCTGCGGTAGCGCGGCGGCGGCTGGAACGGGGTGTCGTCCTCAACCACCCGGAGGCAATTGCGCTGATTACAGATTTCGTCATCGAGGGCGCGCGCGATGGTCGCTCGGTCGCCGATCTAATGGAGGCGGGCGCTCATGTTATCACCCGCGATCAGGTGATGGAGGGCGTGGCAGAGATGATCCACGACGTGCAGGTCGAGGCGACCTTTCCCGATGGCACCAAGCTGGTGACCGTGCACGAGCCGATCCGGTGAGTGATTTTCTTGCGATGATCGAAGGTGGGCTGGGTTATATTTTACCTGTCGTACCGATTTTGATAGGCGCGCTTTTCCTCGCTAATATTTCCAGAGTGTGGCGATACGCGATGGGCGCACGGCCTAGCATTGGCTTGCCAATCCTGTTTGCCTTGCCACTGTTGTGTTTCATCGCATTCGTGCTGACTCGTTGGGTGGGGGATGAGTTTTGAGAGAATTGCCGCTGACTTACTACAAGGTCTGATCCGATGACCGCCCCGTCCCATGTCCCGAGCGACACCCTGAACGGGTTCGAACCGATGATCGTCGGGCCGGTCAGTTCCTATGATCTGATGGCCATTGGCCCTTTTTTGCTCGCCGCAATGGTCTTTGCGGGCATTCGCAAGCTGAGAAAGAAGCCCGAGTGAGTACCCTGAGAGGAGACGTCTCATGATCCCCGGAGAAATCATCCCCGCCAGCGGCGAAATCGTTCTGAACGAGGGCGCGCAGACCGTCACGCTGACCGTCGCGAATACCGGTGACCGCCCGGTGCAGGTGGGCAGCCATTATCACTTCGCCGAAACCAACAGCGGCCTCGATTTCGACCGCGCGGCAGCCCGAGGAATGCGCCTCGACATCGCCGCCGGAACCGCGGTCCGCTTCGAACCGGGGCAATCGCGCGAGGTGACGCTGGTTCCGTTCGGCGGCGCGCGGCGGGTGGTCGGGTTCAATGGCGATGTGATGGGGGTGGTGTGATGTCAACCAAGCACGTGAGGGTGACGTTAAAGTGTGTGGACGGAAGTGCTGACGATCGGTTGCCGATATTTATCGACGCCAAGATCGATACTAAAACACGCGAAATCAAAAGCGCATGGATGCTCTTTGGCGTTTGGGGCAATTACAAGGAAAATCCTGATCAAATTTTCCCTTTCGTGCTGAAAGAGGGGCAACTCGATTTCGGTTCAGGCGCAGTTAGTGAGGGCCGTTTTGGTTCTACGGATTTTTTGAAAAAGAAAATGGAAAAAGGCACTTTAGTCGCGTTCTCTGACTGGACTGGCGAAAATTATTCGTACCGGGTTCACGTTGTCGCACGATTAGGAAAAGGAGAGGTTTGATCAATGGCCACCACAATCTCCCGCCCCGCCTATGCCGATATGTACGGTCCCACCACGGGCGACAAAGTCCGCCTCGCCGATACCGAACTCTTTATCGAGGTAGAGCGCGACCTCACGACCTATGGCGAAGAGGTCAAGTTCGGGGGTGGCAAGGTCATTCGGGACGGGATGGGGCAGGCTCAGACGACCCGCGCCGACGGAGCCGTCGATACGGTCATCACCAATGCGCTGATCGTGGACCACTCGGGGATTTACAAGGCCGATGTCGGGCTGCGCGACGGGCGCATCCATAAGATCGGCAAGGCGGGCAATCCTGATACGCAATCCGGAGTCGACATCATCGTCGGGCCGGGCACCGAAGCCATCGCGGGAGAAGGAAAGATACTCACCGCCGGGGGCTTTGACTGTCACATCCACTTCATCTGCCCGCAACAGATCGACGATGCGCTGCATTCCGGCGTCACGACGATGCTCGGCGGGGGCACCGGCCCCGCTACGGGAACCAATGCAACCACCTGCACCCCCGGCCCTTGGCATCTAGGGCGGATGCTGCAAGCCGCCGATGCCTTCCCGATGAATCTCGGTTTCGCGGGCAAGGGCAATGCCTCGGAACCGGCTGCGCTGGTCGAGCAGGTCCGCGCGGGGGCCTGCGCCCTCAAACTGCACGAGGATTGGGGCACCACCCCCGCCGCCATCGACTGTTGCCTCGGCGTGGCGGACGAGATGGACGTGCAGGTGATGATCCACACGGACACCCTGAACGAAAGCGGATTTGTCGAGAACACGATTGCGGCCTTCAAGGATCGCACGATCCACGCCTTCCATACCGAGGGGGCCGGGGGCGGCCATGCGCCGGATATCATCAAGGTCGCGGGGCTGGCCAATGTGATCCCGTCCAGCACCAATCCGACGCGGCCATACACAGTGAATACCCTCGAAGAGCATCTCGATATGCTCATGGTCTGCCACCACCTCGACAAGTCAATCCCCGAAGACGTGGCCTTTGCCGAAAGCCGCATCCGGCGCGAGACGATTGCGGCGGAAGACATCCTGCACGACCTCGGCGCGTTTTCGATCATTGCGTCTGACAGTCAGGCTATGGGGCGTGTCGGCGAAGTGCTGATCCGCACGTGGCAGACCGCCGACAAGATGAAGCGACAGCGCGGGGCCTTGGCCGGGGAGACTGGCGACAACGACAACCTGCGCGTCCGCCGCTATATCGCAAAATACACGATCAACCCGGCCATCGCCCATGGCATTGCCCATGAGATCGGCTCTATCGAAGAGGGTAAGCGCGCCGACCTGTGCCTCTGGTCACCGGCGTTCTTTGGCGTGAAGCCGGAGCTTGTGCTGGTGGGCGGGACGATTGCTGCGGCGCAGATGGGGGACCCCAATGCCAGCATCCCGACGCCCCAGCCGGTGCATATGCGGCCCATGTTCGGGGCCTATGGCCGCTCGCGCGAGGCGTCTTCGGTAACGTTCGTGTCCGAGGCAGCGATGGGGATCGGCGACAGCCTCGGGCTGGCGAAAGAGACCTTGGCGGTGAAGAATACACGCGGCGGGATCGGCAAGGCGTCGATGGTCCTCAACGACGCAACGCCTGAGATCGAGGTGGACCCAGAAACCTACGAGGTACGCGCGGATGGCGAATTGCTGACCTGTGAACCGGCAGAAGTGCTGCCCATGGCGCAGCGGTATTTTCTGTTTTGAGCGACGGCCAGACCCTTACGCTCGACTACGCGGATCGCTTCTTGCGCCGTCGCTCGCTGACGACTGACCATGGCTCGCCGGTTCTTATTGACCTACCCGAAGCACGTCTTTTGCGCGATGGCGAGGTGTTGGATTGCGACGGCACGCCGGTCACCATCCGCGCCGCCGAGGACGACCTGCTCGAAGTCACCGGCGACGCCCTGCCGCGCATTGCCTGGCATATCGGCAATCGTCACACGCCCTGTCAGGTCGAGGACACCCGTCTCCTCATCCAGCGCGATCATGTGTTGCGGGATATGCTCGAAAAACTGGGCGCAAACGTGCGTGAGGCTTGTGAGCCGTTCCAGCCCGAAGGCGGCGCATATGGCCATGGGCGCACCCATGGACACAGCCACTCCCACGATCCGCACGAAGACCCGAATGCACATTTGCATGACCACGACTGACGCACTGCTCAAACTTGCCAACTGGCTGTCGCCCGCCTTTCCGGTAGGGGCCTTTGCCTATTCGCACGGGATCGAGCAGGCGATTGCCACAGGAGCGGTAACCGATGCAGCGACGGTGACGGACTGGATCGAGACCTGCCTCTGCCATGGGGCGGGGCGCAACGATGCGATCCTGTTGGTCCAGACGATGCACGGCGGGAATGTCGATGAGTTGGACGAGCTGGCGCGGGCGCTTTGCTCATCCAAGGAGCGGTTGCTTGAAACGGTTTCGCAAGGCACCGCGTTTGCCGAGACGGCAGCGGTCTGGGGCGGCGCTGCGACGCCGCGCGCCTATCCCGTCGCGGTTGGTCTGGCGGCGCTGGAGGCCCAATGCCCCGAGCGTGAGACAACGGCGCTTTACCTGCAAGCGTTTGCCTCAAATCTCGTTTCCGCCTGCATCCGGCTGGTGCCGATTGGTCAGGTCGAGGGCCAGCGGATTATCGCGCATCTGCAACCCGTCATCGAAACCGTCACGTCCGAGGCGTTGGCGGCAACGCTGGACGATCTTGGCGGATGCGCGCTGCTGTCTGATATTACTTCGATGCGCCATGAAACCTTGGATGTGAGGCTATTCCGGTCATGAAATCTCCCCATGGTCCCTTGCGGGTCGGTATCGGTGGCCCGGTCGGGGCGGGTAAGACGACCCTGACGGCGAAGCTGTGCCTCGCGTTGCGGGATCGGTTCTCCGTAGCGGCGATTTCCAACGACATCTACACCAAGGAAGACGCCGAGGCGCTGGTGCGGATGCAGGCGCTCTCGTCGGACAGGATCGTTGGCGTGGAAACCGGGGGCTGCCCCCATACCGCGATCCGCGAGGATGCCTCGATCAACCTCGCCGCAATTGCCGACTTGCGTGTGCGGCACCCGGACCTCGATATCGTGTTCATCGAGTCGGGCGGCGATAATCTGGCGGCGACGTTTTCGCCCGAACTCGCCGATCTGACGCTCTATGTCATCGACGTAGCGGCAGGGGAGGAAATTCCGCGAAAGGGAGGACCGGCGATCACGCGCTCGGACCTGCTGATCATCAACAAAACCGACCTTGCACCCCATGTCGGCGCCTCGCTGGAGGTGATGGAACGCGATGCGCGGCGGATGCGGGGCGAGCGGCCCTTTGTCTTTGCCCAGATGCGGGGCGGCGAGGGCATTGACGAGATTGCCGATTTCGTCCTCTCGATGGGTGGAATTACCGCCGGTTAGCGGGTTGCGAAACCCGCATCGTCCGGCTATACACCGCGCTCTTATGGATCGTCCGGCCAGTGTGGGCTGCCGAGTCGTGTCCTTTACGCACTATCAGGAGAGCGAAATGCCCAAGATGAAGACGAAGTCGGGCGCTAAAAAGCGCTTTAGAGTCACGGCGACAGGCAAGATCAAAGGTGGTCAGGCCGGTAAACGCCACGGCATGATCAAACGCAGCAACAAGTTCATTCGCGATGCTCGCGGTACGGTTGTCTTGTCCGAGCCGGACCAGAAAATCGTTCGCCAGTTCTTGCCCTATGGCCGATAAGGAGGACCGCAGATGTCACGAGTAAAACGCGGTACCGTCCAAAAGGCGCGCCACAAAAAAGTTATCGAACAGGCCAAGGGTTACTATGGCCGTCGCAAGAACGTCTTTCGCGTCGCCAAGCAGGCGGTCGAAAAGTCGCTGCAATACCAGTATCGCGACCGTAAAGCACGCAAGCGTAACTTCCGCGCGCTGTGGATTCAGCGTATCAATGCCGGTGCCCGAGAGCATGGCATGAAGTATTCCGAAGTGATCGACGGTCTGAACAAGGCCGGGATCGAGGTTGACCGCAAGGTTCTGTCCGATCTGGCGATCCACGAGCCGGAAGCATTCGGTGCGATCATTGAGCAGGCAAAATCGGCCCGCGCCGCCGCCGCTTGATCGACGACGGATTGTGAAGGACTGTGACGCCCGGGGCCATGCGCCTCGGGCGTTTTTTATTGGAGGGGGAGCCAATGACGACGAGAGATCTGATCGAAGCCTATTACGCCGCCTTCAACGCCGGGGATACCGGCGCAATGCTTGCTCTCGTCACCGACGATGTGGCCCATGACGTCAATCAGGGCGAGCGGCGCGTCGGTAAGGAGAAATTCCGCGATTTCAACGCACATATGACGCGGTGCTATCGCGAGACCCTCACAGACATGGTGATCATGACCGAGGGCAATCGGGCTGCCGCCGAGTTCACCGTGAATGGTGCCTATCTGGTTACCGATCAGGGGCTGCCCGAGGCGAATGGCCAGTCCTATCGCTTGCCCGCCGGGGCATTTCTGGGGGTTCGGGACGGCGCGATCTGCCGGGTCACGACCTATTACAACCTGACGGACTGGATGGCTCAAGTCACGGGAGGCTCGCAATGAGGCCGCCGATCTGTGCCGTCTGTAACATTCGTTTCTCCGCCACCGACGGCGGTATGGTACGGTTTGCCGACTTTACGCCTTTGCCGGAGGGCAGGGTCGGTCATCCAAACGGCCTCGAATGGTTCTGCGAAGCGCATATCGAGCCAGCACGGGCGCTTTCGGGCGAGACGACCAAAGCGGCTGTGGCCGCGCTGCGCAAACCCTGATAGCCGCGAACGTATCTGAAATTGAATCCTGCACTTCTAAGTTGGATTGATCTGACCCTCCAATACCTTGAAATATATTGTTATTTCTTTTTTTTCACCTGATCTGTTGCTTTCCAGCATGGTTTGATCATTGTGCTTGCCACACCACGGCCATGATAGACCCGCAAGCGCATTGCAGGATGAAACGCCATCCGAGTATGTGAAAAGACACATGCAGTTAACACAATAGGAGAACGAAAATGGGTTTGGGTGATATGCTTGGTGGCCTTGGCGGCGCCGGTGACATTATGGCGAAGCTGTCTGAAAATGGCATTGATGCCTCGGCAATCGAAGGACTGGATGCCGAAGGCGTAAAGTCGATGCTGGCCGATAAAGGCATCGATCTGTCGATGCTGGAAGGTCTCGGCCTGTCGGTCGAGGACATCATGGCAAAGATCACCGGCAACTGATCTCCGACAAGAAAAAGCCCGGAGCGCTGGGTGCGTTCCGGGCCATCGAGGCAGAAGACAGCTTTTATATAAACAGAGCGGCCCGACGGATCACTCGTAGCCGATCCGGTCGTAAATCTGCTGCGCAGCGACTTGATTCTCGCCTAGTTTCGTCAGCTCCAACCGATCCTGATGAAAAAGCCCCAGCGTCGCCACGCTCGCGGACAGGCCGACACCGGGAACGGCGGGATACTCGTCGTTCCCCGCAGAGAAATACTGCTGAGCGCTGTCGCTCGCCAGGTATTCGAGGAATTTGACGGCATTCTCACGGTTCGGCGCGTGCGCGGCGACCCCGGCGACCGACAGGTTCACATGGGTGCCCTGATCCGCCTGGTTGGGGAAGATCCATCCGATCATATCGACGGAATCGCTTAGATCGTTGACGTCCCGGCGCAGCGCCCGCGCGAAGTAATAGCTGTTCGCGAGCGAGATCATGCATTCGCCGGAGACTATGCCGCGAAGCTGGTCGGTATCGCCGCCTTGCGGTTTTCGGGCGAAGTTAGCGTAGAAACCCTTGGCCCAGTTTTCGGCGACGTCTTCACCGTAATGCTCGATCAATGCGGCGAGCAGCGATTGCATGTAGATATTGCCCGACGACCGTGCGCAAATCATGCCCTTGTATTTAGGACTGGCGAGTTCTTCGTAGGTGCGAGGGGGATCGCTGACCTCGTTCTTGTTGTAGAAAATCATTCGGGCACGCTGGGAGAAGCCGAACCAGTGCCCGCCCGGGTGGCGCAGGTTGGCGGGGATGCGGGCTTCAAGCACATCCGATTGCACGGGTTGCAGCAACCCGGCCTGATCGGCGCGCCACATACGACCGGCATCGACGGTAATCAGCACGTCGGCGGGGCTGTTTGCGCCCTCGGCCTTCATGCGTTCGATCAACTCGCTGGCACCGGCCTCGATGCGGTTGATGGTGATGCCGGTCTCCGCCTCGAAATCCGAATAGAGCCGCTCGTCGGTATCGTAGTGGCGCGACGAATAGAGATTCAACTCGCCCTCGGCGAAGGCTGGCAGGCTCGTCATAACCACGGCAACCGTCGTCAGTGCCGCTGTCAGTGTTCGTTTCATGATCGCGTTCCCTATGTCGATATTCGGCATGTCCGCTGCTGCCTTGGGGTGGACGCTCTAATAACCGTCGGAAAGAGTCAAGATTTAATCCGACTAATATCATCGGAATTAAAATCCGATGCGATTGAAGCGGTCGTTTTCGGTGAAGGTTACGCTGTCTCGCAATACAGCGGCGGCCTTGATATATGCGTGCCAGTGAAAAACGAACGGAATGGCGGCGGATGCCTAGTCAAACCATAGGAAACAGCGGTTCTAGCGCGCGCCGGATCTCCGTCGCGCCGATGATGGACTGGACCGACCGCCATTGCCGGACGTTTCATCGGATGCTGTCGCGCCATGTCTTGCTGTACACCGAAATGGTGACGGCGGCGGCGGTGGTGCACGGGGATCGCCCGCGCTTGCTGGGGTATTCGGATTTCGAACACCCCGTGGCGCTGCAACTCGGCGGGTCTGAGCCTGCCTTGCTCGCTGAGGCCGTGCGGATTGCGGAGAGCTTTGGCTATGGCGAAATCAACCTGAATGTCGGCTGCCCGTCGGATCGGGTGCAGTCAGGGGCCTTTGGTGCCTGCCTCATGCGTGACCCCGGCCTCGTCGCGCGCTGTGTTGAGGCGATGCAGGCGGCGGCGACGAATGCCGAGATCACGGTGAAGTGCCGCATCGGTGTCGATGATCAGGAACCGGAGGTGGCGCTGCGGGAATTTATTGCGACCGTCTCCGGCGCCGGAGTGCGCAGCTTTGCCATTCACGCGCGCAAGGCATGGCTCGATGGTCTTTCGCCCAAGCAAAACCGCACCGTCCCACCCCTCGACTATCCTCTGGCGCTCGCGATCAAGCACGAGAATCCCAGCCTTCAAATCGTGCTGAACGGCGGTATCGAGACCATCGAACAGGCGAGGGGGCATCTCGCGGACGGCTTTGACGGGGTGATGATCGGGCGCGCCGCCTATCACGATCCGGGTACTGTCACTGCGCAGATGGATTCGCTCATCGGGCCTGCGGAACCTGCCGACCTTCGCGCCGTAGTCGAACGCATGGCGGGCTATGCCGAAGAGCAGGCGCGCGCGGGTGTGCCGGTCAAGTCGGTCGCCCGCCATATGCTGGGCCTCTTCAGCGGCATGAAGGGTGCGAAGGCGTGGCGGCGGCATATCTCGGAACGCGGGCATCTACCGGGGGCAGGAGCCGAAGTTCTGACGGATGCGCTGGCCCACGTGCAATTTCCCGAGCCGGTCGATGCCTGACCCGCTGGGCGAGTTTCGAGAGCGGGGCTGGACGGTATTCGGCTCTGATCCGGCCATGGATAACTGGGCAAAAGCCGTCGCACCGATCGCCGAGCAAATCGCGGCGGATGAGGCTTATGCGCATTGGTGGCGCTGTGGCGAGACATGGTTTGCCGGGGTGAATATCCTGCCAAATGACGACACGGGGGCGGTCGTCGGCGAGGTGCCGGCCCTGTCCGGTGCGGCGCTGGATTTCATTCGCGGCGATCTTGACCACGGCGATGTCGCCTTCGACCGCGCGCAACTCTCCATCGTCACGCCGGGCTATCCAGCACAGGGCGAGGAGGAGAGCGAGGCGGCTTGGCGCTATCGGGTCAAGCGATGCGCGGCCCATGTGGATGGGCTGGAGCGGGTGATGCCAGGACGGCGGCGAAAGCTGTCAGAGACCCATGGCTTCTTGCTCGGGATTCCCTTGCGTGACAGCACGGCGAAAGAGGGCGCGTTCGTTATCTGGGATGGCTCCCACGAGGTCATGCGCGCGGCGTTTAAAGCG
>CALGNO010000203.1 GCA_937958625.1 uncultured Neomegalonema sp. | reverse complement strand
TCGACGCTGAGATATTCGACGGACGTGTTGGCGAGAAAGTCGGTGGCCGCCATCGTTTCGCGAAACGCCGCGACGCCGAGAATGTCGGCATCGAAATCGACATACCCGGCATGGATGCCGCGCAGGCTGTCAAAAAAGACGTAGTGGCTGGCGACGATGGTGCCCGACGCGATTATCCCGTCATCGCCGCCGATGTCGACGCGAATATCCTTTTCGAGCAGAATATTCTGGTCCTCGTCAAAGGCATAAAGGTTCGGAGTATCGAAGGTATCGTTGCCGACCGCGAACGGTTCGTCGGTATCCAGCTTTACAAAGCTGCCATTGCCGATCTGGCGCACGATTTCGCCGTCGATCACGGTCGCCGCCGCCGGTCCCGACATCGCCGTCAGCGCGAGTGTCAGCGCGGCCTTTCGAAAAATCGTCATGGGGCCGATCCCTTGATTGAGCGTCGCATGACCTGCATTCCATCGCAGGGACGCGCGCGCCAGCGGGATTTGGCAATCTCGCAGCATTGTGTCCGCTGTTTGGAGCCGTTCAGAGCAATGGAAAAGTGAGGGCTTCGCGGGTAGAGTGCGGCCATGCATGAAACGCCTCCTCCGTCGCTGACCCGCTTTCTGCCCAGCCCGGGCGGGGTTGCCCTGTGGTTTTATGCGCTCGCCTTTGCGATTTTGCCCGCTTTTCTGGCCTATAAGGGCTGGGTTTATGTCCTCGGCACGGTGCTGTTTGCCATCGGTCTGCGCCCCCATGTCGAGGCGGCGATCGAGGGGCGGAAGGTCTGGTTCGGCTATCGCTCGAAAAAGCGGGCCATTGGCCGCCATGTCAACGTGAAGATGGGCGAGAGATTTGCCGTCAAGCTGACCGGCGTCGCGCTGATCCTGATTACGCTGCTCGGGGTGCCGCTGGTCGCGTTTATCGTGCAGGAATACGGGCAGAATTTTATCGAACAATTCGAGGAGCGGTTACCCGTGATCCTCGAAGGATTGCGTGATCTGCTGCGCGCGGCCCATGACCGCCTGCCGAGTGTTTTCCCCGAGGTCGATGAAAACGGCGGGTCCGGCTGGAGCGGGCTGTCGGCCCTCGTGACCGATACGTTCGGCGAAGCGGCGACCGAGTTCAAGGAAACCGCCAAAGCTTATGCCACCGACGGGATCAAGCTGGTCGGGTTGTTGCTGGCCGATTGGGTCAAGCTGGTGATTTCCGCGATCATCATCGGCACGCTGATCGGCAACTGGAACAAGGAAGTGGCGATGCACCGGGGCGTGATCTCGCGGGGCATAAAAGACCCGGCCCTGCGCGCCAATGTCCTGCGCTATGGCGAGCTGTACCAGGAGGGTATCAGCCTGTTCATGATCGGCTATCTGGAGGTCGCGCTGACCCTGTCGCTGATCTATGTGCTGGCGATGGTTGCCCTGCCGCTGGGGCTGGGGTTCGGGACGATCCTATTCATGGCCGTGGTGCTGGGGTTTGTGACCGCGATCCCGAAAATCGGCGGCTTGTTGAGCATGTTCCTCGCGTTCTTCCTGATGTGTACCAAGATCGATCCGGGGCTGGGCTGGTTCGGATACGAGGTGATTTCGTTCGGCTGGGGCTGGGATTTCGTGATCCGCACGGCGGCGATGATGGTGACGGCCAAGCTGATCGGGTTTCTGGAAGCTTATAGCTTTACGCCCGAAATTATCGGCGCGCGGCTTGGCCTGACCAAAGTGCAGATCATCGCGGCGATTCTGGTCTGGGCGGTGGGGGCCGGGTTCTTTGGCATGATCTGGGGTATTCTCATATCGCTCGCGTTTCAGGCCGCCCTGCGCCTGTCCCACGAGGTCGAGGCGGGGCTGGTGCGCGAGGCTGAGGTCGAGGCAGCGGAGTGAGTGTTCGGCGCTTCGCACTTCATCTTTCGAGACGGCCTTTCAGGCCTCCTCAAGATGAGGTCGGGTCTATCGTTTGAGAATAAACCTTACCCTGAGGAGCGCCGAAGGCGCGTCTCGAAGGGGGTGTTGCTCGGCTCTCACCCATCATTACTCAGCCGCCTGCAAATCGGCCCGGAACGGGTCGTCGTCGAAGGTCACCAGACCGCTATCGGCGATCATCAAGCCCTCGGGAAGGCGCTTTAGCCAGGCGAGCTGGTGCGCGAAATGGTCGTATTCGGCCTGTGCCCGGCCAAATTCCGCCGGGGGTGGCAGATGGGCGACCCAGTGGGGCGTATAGCCGTCGAGATCGAGTTTGCCGAGCAACAGCTTGATCCGCAGATACGGCTCCAACGCGCCCTCCAGCACCGATTCCGGCCCCAGCCCGACATAGGTTTCCAGATCGCGGTCGCGCCGGATATGGGTGCGGATCTTGTCGACCACGCCGGGGTCGCCCTCATCCAGATCTCCCAACGCCGCCAGATCGAGCGCCGCCCGCGCCTTGCTGCCCTCCAGCGTATCCTCGGCAATCAGTTGCAGGATGCGCCCCGATGCGACGGTGAAGGTGACGGATTCCATCTCCAGCCCAAAGCGGAAATAGAGGTGTTTGAGGAACATCTGGTCGTGTTCGATCAGGTCGAGGCAAACACCGATCACCTCGGCGTGATAGGCGGCGAAAACCCGCGCGTGGGTTTCTTTCAACGTCTTGCGGGTCTCGACCAGCCGTTTGTTGAGGCGCTTGCGTTCGGCGCGCAGGCTGCGTTCGGCGGCGGTGCCGAAAAACCGGCGGTAGAGTGCGCTGAACGGGCGTAGCAGCAGGTATTTGGACCGGCGTTCGGCCATCAGGCTCTTCAGACGCACCCGCGCGATTTCAAAGTCCCGCTCCAGCGCAATCCGTTCCAGCTCTTCTTTGGCGGTGGCGTCTTCCAGTTCGAGTTGCAGGCTGCGGTGCAGGACGCGCATGTCGGCGTCGATGCGGTCCAGATCGCGAAAGCCGCGCTCGGCCATGCGAAAGGTCTCGACGAAGATCGGTTCGAAAAACTGCACGGCGAGGCGCAGGCTGACGGCGGAGGGGCCGTTGAACTTGGCCTGAACGTGATAGATCAGCTCGCGATAGGTGCGCATCCGGTCGGCGACATAGCCGGTAAAGCGGTTGAACTCCTCCCAGTTCTGGGGCGGATGCAGCTTTGGCAGTACCTTTGAGTCGGCGAATTTCTGGGTGAACTTGTCCTCGATGATCCGGCCTGCCATGCGGCTGACCGGGACGGTCACGAGGCCGATGCCCTTGCCCTGCACGAACAGCAGCATGAACAGCCATTTCAGGAACCAGTAGACGGCGGCGAGCATGATGCCGCCCGCGACCCAGACCGACAGGCTGATGTCGCGGAAGGTTTCCCACAGGGAGGGGTCTTCGATGGGCAAGAACGGTCCTTTCGCTTTGATTGCGGCAGGATAGCCCAAGTTTGTTAAAAGATGAAATCCGCCGGATTATGCGCCGCCGAGATGCGTGTCCAGATCGTCGAGGCGGTCCTGGCCCCAGAACAATTCGTCGCCGACCACGTAGAACGGCGAGCCGAAAACACCCTTGGCCATGGCCTCCTGGGTCATGGGGCCGAAGGCCTCGACACCGGCATCGAGATGCGGTTGCAGGGCGGCGAGGTCGATGCCCGCGCCCTCGGCGATGGCGGCGAGGGTGGCGGCATCGGCGATGTCTTTTTCCTCGGCCCAGACCGCGCGCATGATGGCAAAGGCCAGCGCCCCGGCGTCTTGCCCCGCCATATCGGCGGCAACGACCATGGCCGAGGCCGGTTTCTGGTCTGTCGGCCAGTGGGCGGGCGCGAGGTTCAGGTCCAATCCGTGCTTTTTCGACAGGCGCTTGAGTTCCTGTATCCGGTACGCCTTGCGCGAGTCGTGGCGCTGGGCCGGGGGCGTGCCGCCCATCTCGCTGAAGAGCGTCATGATGTCGACGGGCTTATAGGCGATTTTGGCCCCGTGCTTGGCCGCGATGTCCTCCAGCCGCTTGCCCGCCAGATAGGCGAAGGGCGACAGGACGGTGAAATAATAATCGATATGAGCCATGACAGCGCCTCCGGACGCTAATTTCGACAATTGAAAATCATGCGAAGACCGAAAGCGGTCATCACGCGGGGATATCGTCATCCTATGGCATGTCCCGTCAAGCACAACCGGCACCCACGGGTACTTTTCGCCGATGGTCGGACGGCGGCGGTGTGGCGTCGTTTTAAAGGACTATACTTTTAGGAGTCTTTCGGTCGGTGTGGACATCACAAGGTCATCGGAACGCCCTCTGAGACAATCACGCCCACGATCACCGGCCCCGGCAATAATGCCGGTATCTCAACGCTGGGGGCGAGCCGACCCGTGAGTCGTCTCGCCCGGTTTTGCTCGAATGACGCAGCCTTGGGTCTGTATGGGAGAATTGAGCGGCAACGCCGCCGCGTCCCCTTAGAAGTTGACCTTGACGGCGCTTTGCAGACGCAGGGCGTCATCCTCGTCGCCATTCGCGTTCTCGCGTGTGCCGTAGATAACCTCGCCGCCCACCGAAACCCGGTCGGTTGCTGCCCATGACACGGTTGCATGAACCGTCTGCGTGGTTTCGAGGTCG
>CALGNO010000202.1 GCA_937958625.1 uncultured Neomegalonema sp. | reverse complement strand
GGAGCGGATTTTCTTTGTCCGACAAGTTCTTGGTGTAAATACTGATGATGACGGTAGCTCATTGTTTTAGTGGATCGGATCAACTCCCATGAACGAGATCACCCCCGTACAGGTCGCCAAGGATGGCGAGACCTCGATCCGGAACTTCAACATCAATTTCGGGCCACAGCACCCGGCGGCCCACGGCGTCCTGCGTCTTGTCCTCGAACTCGACGGCGAAGTGGTCGAGCGTGTCGATCCCCATATCGGCCTGCTGCATCGCGGCACTGAAAAGCTGATCGAACAGAAGACCTATCTTCAGGCGCTGCCCTATTTCGACCGCCTCGATTACGTCGCGCCGATGAATCAGGAGCACGCCTATTGTCTGGCGATCGAGAAGATGCTGGGCATCCGCGTGCCGCCCCGCGCGTCGATGATCCGGGTGCTCTATTCGGAAATGGGCCGCATCCTCTCGCACCTGTTGAACATCACCACGCAGGCGATGGATGTCGGTGCGCTGACCCCGCCGCTCTGGGGGTTCGAGGAACGCGAAAAGCTGATGATCTTTTACGAGCGGGCCTGCGGCGCGCGCCTCCACGCCGCCTATTTCCGCCCCGGCGGCGTGCATCAGGATTTGCCGAGGGATTTGCTGGACGACATCTGGCAATGGACCGAGGAATTTCCGCAGATCGTGGACGACCTTGAAACCCTGCTGACCGAAAACCGCATCTTCAAACAGCGCAATGTCGATATTGGCGTGGTGACGCTGGACGAGTGCGAAAAGCTTGGCTTCTCCGGCGTCATGGTGCGCGGATCGGGCGGCGCGTGGGACTTGCGCCGGTCGCAGCCCTACGAGACCTATAGCGATTACGACTTCCAGATTCCGGTCGGCAAGAACGGCGATTGTTACGACCGCTATCTGATTCGGATGCTGGAGATGCGCGAATCGACCCGCATCATGCGTCAGGCATTGGAAAAGCTGGATACCTGCCCCGGCGACCCGGTCATGTCTCTGGACGGCAAGGTCACGCCGCCCCGGCGCGGCGAGATGAAGGGGTCGATGGAGGCGCTGATCCATCACTTCAAGCTCTATACCGAGGGTTTCAAGGTTCCGGCGGGCGAGACCTATGCCGCCGTCGAGGCCCCCAAGGGCGAATTTGGCGTCTACATGATCGCCGACGGCAGCAACAAACCCTACAAACTCAAAATCCGCGCCCCCGGCTATCCGCACCTCGCGGCGATGGATTTCATGTGCCGGGGCCACATGCTCGCCGATGTCAGCGCCATTCTCGGGTCGCTCGATATCGTGTTCGGCGAGATCGACCGCTAGGCGCGCCGCAAAAACCGGTTATGATCGGGTTTCACGCTCTGAAAGAGAGGAAGCCCGATGACCCTGTTCCGTACCGCCACCATCACCGCCTGCCTTGTGGCAGCCCCGGCCATCGCTCAAGACCTCGGCACGTCCATGTCCGCCGAGGGCGTCGAGATTCTCAGTTTTCAGGGCAACACGGCCATCATCGCCGACCGCCTCGGCGACAAATACGCCTGTGCCATCGACGAAAAGCGCGCCTGGGCCGAGATCGGCGACTGCAAGCCCATCCGCCTCAGCGCCCGGGTCGGCGGTTATATCGAGGCCCAGGGCAAAGTCCTCGGCCTCTTCGAGCGCAACGACTGTGCCCTCACCTATAACCAGCTGAAATCCGCCCTCGCCAACGCCTCCGAAGCCACGCGCAAATCCGTTGGTGAGATCATGGCCGACATGACCCAAAGCGGTGCATTGGTCGATGACGAAGCACGGGGCCGCGCCCAACTGACCGTCGGGTCGGTTTGCGGGAAGTAGAACCACCCCCTGCGCGCACCTGCGCGGTTGACGATTGCGGTCCGGTGCAGCACATACCCGTTATGCCCCGCGCACAGGATATGCACCCATGAGCACACGTCGCCTCGCGCCTGAAAACGTCCAGCCCGACTCGTTCTCGTTCAATTCCGAGAACGCGGATTGGGCCAAGGGACAGATCGCGAAATTTCCCGAGGGGCGGCAGGCCTCGGCAATCATTCCATTGCTCTGGCGCGCCCAGGCGCAGGAGGGTTGGCTAACCCGCGCCGCCATCGAGGGCATCGCGGATATGCTCGAGATGCCGCGCATCCGGGCGTTGGAGGTCGCGACGTTTTACTTCATGTTCCAGCTCGCCCCTACGGGTGCCCATGCACATATTCAGGTCTGCGGCACCACGTCTTGCATGATTTGCGGGGCCGAAGACCTCGCCGCGCTCTGCGAAAAGCTGATTGGCCCGGCCCATACCGTCTCCGCCGATGGCAAACTGTCCTGGGAAGAGGTCGAGTGCCTCGGGGCCTGCGCCAACGCGCCCATGGCCCAGATCGATTCGTGGGTAAAGGGCGGTTTTCATTCGGATTATTACGAAGATCTGACGACCGGCGGCCTCGAAAAGCTGATCGAGGCATTCCGGGCGGGCGACTATCCGCGCCCTGGTTCCGAGATCGGTCGCTTTGCCTCCGAACCTGCTGGCGGACTGACATCCCTCGATGCAGACCGCACCGAGCCTTATAACGCCGCCGTTGCCATTGCTGTTTCTGAAGGAGCCGCCTGATGCCCGCCCTTGATTCGAGTCTTGAACCGGGCCTTAGCGTCCTCGACAAACGCCGCCTGTTCTCCGACCGCGCGGTCTGGACTTACGCTCTTGTCGGTCTCGCCGTGGTTTTGACGTTCTGGTCCGGCCTGTGGGCAACATCCGGCTATCTGAAAGACAGTCTGGCGGCGGGGCGTATTCTCGTGGCGCTGGTAACGGCGCTTTATGGCATCGGCCTGGGCTGGGTCATGTTCCCGCGCTTTGGCGGCCTGTTCCGCGACGATTGATCGGCTGGTAACCGCCGCCCCTGAATGACACGATGGCCTCGACCCGATAACCGAAGGATGACCCCCGTGAGCTTCGATTTTCTCACCGACGAAGACCGCATCTTCACCAACCTTTATGGGATGAAGGATCGCTCGCTCAAGGGCGCGAAGGGGCGGGGCCATTGGGACGGCACCGGCGATATTCTCGGCAAGGGCCGGGA
>CALGNO010000201.1 GCA_937958625.1 uncultured Neomegalonema sp. | reverse complement strand
AAGGCCTTGTAGGGATTATCCGCAAGATCAGTCGACGGGCTGGGCCGCACAGGTCTTGCGCGCGGATTCGGGACCGCGCGGGGCGCGCCGACCTCACCGACCACCGGTTCCCGGTTGGGCGGCGGCAGGCTGCGCTGATCCCTCGGATCGAAGGTTTCGGGATTGCGATAAACCGGATTGGGTCGATAAACCGGATTTGGCCGAGACACGGGGGCCGGACGATAGACTTGCTGCGGCGGAATATAGACCGGCTGCGGCTGTGCCCGGATGATCGGATAGTTGTTCGGAGCCACCGGTGCCGACCGCTGACTGCACGCGATGGTGACCAGCGACAGGGCGATAATTCCGAGATGCTTTGCGATGGATATGCGGCTGCCCATGCGTCCTCCTGCTGCCTGTGCCGCCGGAACAAAACTTCGTCCAGACGTGCAAAAGGCGTTTTATTTTCGGGCCTTTGCCCGCACAGTATCCCTTCGGCAACGCCAAAGATAGAATCGGGTTCGCCCCCTGCACCGTTCTGACGCGAGAAATGTGACTAAATCGCAACTGAAAACCGGATTGACCCTGCTGGCGACGCCCATCGGCAACGCCCGGGATGTCAGCCTGCGCACCCTCGATGCGTTACGGGAGGCGGATGCAATCGCCTGCGAGGATACACGCGTGGGCCGCCGGTTGATGGATATTCACGGCATCACCCTCGGCGCGCGTCCGCTCATCGCCTATCACGAGCATAACGCAGCCCATATTCTACCGCGCCTGTTGGAGATGATCGAGGCAGGTCAGCGGGTGGTTTATCTCTCCGATGCCGGCACGCCCGCCGTTGCCGATCCCGGTTATCGCCTCGCCCGTGCGGTCATCGAGGCCGAGGCGGGGCTGAGCGCGACGCCCGGCCCCTGCGCCGCGATCATGGCGCTGACCCTTTCCGGCCTGCCCAGCGACCGCTTTACCTTTGGCGGTTTCGCGCCGAACCGTTCGGGCCAGCGCCAGACCTTCCTGCGCGGGTTTGTCGATGCGCCGGGGACGCTGATCTTCTACGAGTCGCCGCGCAGGCTGGCGGCGGCGCTTGCGGATATGGAAGCGGTTTTCGGCCCCCGCGATGCCGCCGTGGCGCGGGAGTTGTCGAAACTGTTCGAGGAGGTGCGCCGGGGCACCCTCGCCAGCCTCGCCGCGCATTATACCGAGGCGGGCGCGCCCAAGGGCGAGATCGTGATCCTCGTCGGCCCTGCGCCCGAAACCGTTGCCAGTGCCGAAAGTCTGGACGCCGCCTTAACGGAGGCGCTGGCGGAAATGAGCCTCAAGGACGCCGCCCGCACGGTCAGCGAGACCCTCGGCCTGCCGCGAAAACAGGTCTATGAGCGCGCGCTGGCGCTGAAATGACCGAAGCGCGACGCCAGCGGGGGGCCAAAGCGCACCGCACCGGCGTTCTGGCCGAAGAAGGCGCGGCCCGGTTGCTGGAGGGGCAGGGCTGTACGATCCTCGCCCGCCGCCATCGCACGCCCCATGGCGAGATCGACCTGATCGTGCGCGACGGTGCCGTGCTGGTCTTCGTCGAGGTCAAGGCCCGCCCTTCACGTCGCGAAGCCGCCTTCTCGATTACCGCGCGCCAATGGGCTCGGCTGGAGGCGGCGGCCATGCACTATGCCGCCGAGGGCGACATGGCGAATGCCGATATGCGCTTTGACGTTGTTCTGGTCGATGGTGCGGGCCAGTGCGAGCGGATCGAAAACGCCTATAGCTTTGACGTTTGGTAGGCCGGTCGACAATTTAATGGTTTCCAAACGCCCGACTCCCCGTATTGTCATTTTTTAATAAAAAGCGCGCAATTGCGCATAAAGGGGAGAGAAAGATGTCGATCAAGCCTCCGTTATCGGAGCTGCCGATCAAGACCGCCGACAGCGGTTTTTACAGCGGCTTCAGCGTCAATGTGACGGTCGTCAGTAAGATCATTATCAGTATGCTGGTGGTCTGGTGCATCGTCTGGCCCACCAAGGCAGGGACGGTTCTGGGTGAATGGAACACCGCCATCCTCGCGCAGTTCGCCGCCTGGTATATCTGGGTCGTTGCGGCTTTCATCATCGTCTGCATCGGTCTCGCGCTCTGGCCCGCAGCGGGCAAGCTGAACCTCGGGGCGGATGGCGAAAAGCCGGAATTCCACAATTTTTCATGGTTCTCGATGATGTTCGGGGCCGGGATCGGGGTCGGGATGCTGACCTGGGCGGTCGCGGAACCGATTGCGCATTTCAAGAACAACCCTTCGGTCATCATGGGCGAAACCACGGCCCTTGCCGTCGATAACGTGCGCACGGCCTATGTCTGGTCCTATCTGCACTGGGGGCTGAGCGCCTGGGCGTGCTATGCGATTGCCGGTCTGTCCCTCGCCTTCTTTAGCTATCGCCGCGGCCTGCCGCTGACGATCCGGTCGTCGCTGACGCCGCTGTTCGGCAAGGCGCTGTCGGGTAATCTCGGCCATGTGATCGACATCGTTGCTGTCGTGGCCACCATTCTGGGCGTGGCACAGACGCTCGGATTCGGGGTTGAACAGTTCGTCGCGGGCCTGACCCGTATCGGCTTCAGCGGTCTTGTCTATGGCCCCGAGGCGGTCGATGCTGCGGGCGAGAGCCTGTCGGGCAGTGCCACCACCATGGGGATCATCATCGCCTTGCTGGTCATCATGGGTGCCTCGACCTTGTCGGCGCTGTCCGGTGTCGGCAAGGGCATCAAGTGGCTGTCGAACATCAACATGGTGCTGTCGATCATCCTGCTTGGCTTTTTCATCATCTTCGGTGCGACGTTCTTCGGGGCCTCGGCGTTCTTTGTCGGAATCTGGGATTACCTGATCGCGCTGCCGGGACTGAGCTTCAACGTCTACAGCTCCGACGGTGTCGAGGGGTCCGAAGCGTTTCTGCTGACCCAGTGGCAGGGCTGGTGGCCCGTGTTCTACTGGGCGTGGTGGATTGCCTTTGCGCCCTTCGTGGGCCTGTTCCTGGCGCGTATCTCGCGCGGTCGTACGATCCGTGAATTCGTCCTGGGTGCGATGATCGTTCCGGCGCTGATGTGCTTTGTCTGGTTCGCCTGGGCTGGCGGCACCGCAGTTGATCTGGAACTGAATGGCGACGCGAATGGCGTGATCCTCGATGCTGCGAATGGCGACAAGATCTTCGCCATGACCGAGTTCATGCTGTCGCCGATTTCCGAGTGGCTCGCCTGGGGCATGGCGGTCCTGATCGTCGTGCTGCTGATGACGTTCCTGGTGACTTCCGCCGACTCGGCGGTCCTGATCGTGAACACCATCAACGCAGCGGGCGATGAAGGCCCGAAAGCCCGCCCGCATATCCTGTTCTGGGGTGCGGCGCTGGCGCTGGTGGTCGGCGGGTTGCTGATCTCGGGCGGCACGGGGGCGATTCAGACCGCGATGGTCATCGGGGCGCTGCCGTTCTCCATCGTGATGGCCTTGATGTGCATCGCGCTGATCAAGGCGATCTGGAACGATGGTCGCCGCGAAGCTGCCGGCGTTACCTCGGTCACCGTCGATGCGGTCGATGCGGCGGCAACGCCCGCCGAGTAAGGCTTTTCGACCCAAATAACGAGGCCCCGGCGTTCCCGCGCCGGGGCCTTTTTCGTTCCGATGTCTCGAATTGTTACGATTTTCCTACGCCGTATGGAGCGCCCTTAACCGGATAGACACCCGACGCCCGCAGATTCGCCTCAAAAGCGTGGTTTACAAGCCCTATACAACCCATTCTGCAAGGAGGTCTGCCATGGCGACCGGAAAGACGTTTACCGCCCTCGCCGCCCTGATCCTCATCGCAGGCTGTGGCACCACGCGCTCTGACATCGGGTCCGGGATGCGCAGCACGGGCGAGGCGATAGCGACCTCGGCGGGCGATACCTCGATTGCGCTCGCCCTCCAGCGTGATCTCAGTCGCGAATTCCCGCGCTATTTCGCCGAGATGGCCTCCGAGGTCCACGAGGGACGCGTCTTGCTGGTCGGTACGATCCGCACCCCCGAAGACCGCGTGCGCGCGTCTCAGATCGCGTGGCAGGTTAATGGAGTCGGTGAGGTCGTGAACGAGCTTCAGGTTGCCGAAGAACAATCGGGCATGGCCTTTTTGAAGGACAGCCGCATCTCGAATCAACTGCGTCTTCGTTTGTTGACGGCAATGGATGTGTCCAGCAGAAATTATGATTTCGAGACCGTCAATTCAGTGGTCTATATCCTTGGGGTCGCCCGGGACCGCGGCGAGCTTGAGCATGTCGCCGAACTCGCCGCGACCATCGCCGGGGTCGAGCGTGTCGTCTCCCATGCCCTGCTTGCCGATGACCCGCGACGCGGGACGGTGGCTCAGCGGGCAAGCGTGCGCCGCTGAACGGGCGTTATCGCCGCTCTCCCGCCAGCATTCGCCGCTCCATCCAGCGTACCCCGGCTGACACCAGCAGGATCAGCACCATGTATTCGAGGATCAGCACGGTATAGATTTCGAGGGGCCGATACTCGACGGTGCTCAGCTCATTTGCCTTGCGGGTCAGCTCCTCGACCCCGATCACCGAGACCAGCGACGACATTTTCAGCATATAGATGAACTGGTTGCCGATGGCGGGCAGAATGCGCTTGATGGCTTGGGGTAAAATGACAAAACGCATCGTGTCGGTATAGCCGAGGGCAACGGTCTGGGCGGCCTCGTACTGGCCCTTGTCGACACTCTGAATACCGCCGCGAAAAATCTCTGCCTCGAAGGCCGAATCCGAGGCCGAGAGAGCGATCACCCCGGACCAGAACGCCCCGATCTGAATCCCGGTCAGAATCGGCAGCCCGTGATAGACCCACAGCATCAGCACGAGCAGTGGCACCGAGCGGACCACATCGACATAAACGCGGTTGGTCATCCGCAATGCCTTGTAGGGCGACAGCGCAGGCAGGGAGACGATCAGGCCGACCACCAGCGAAATCGACATCGCGGTCAGGGACAGGGCAATCGTGTACCACAGCCCGCTGAGCATGAATTTCAGGTTCAGCCAACCGGATTTGTTGGTCGGATCGACCACATACCAGCCGAAACTGTCCCCACAGGCGGACAGGGCAGGGATAAGGGCGAGCAGGAGCAGCCAACGGGAAACGCGCGCTTTCTTCTTCCCCCTCTCCCCATGGGGAGTGGGCTTCAGATTGTGGCTATCCATTCCCGTACCCATCAATGCGCCAGTATCTTCTGGAGGAAATCCTGACATCGTGCGCTTTCCGGGTTGGTGAAGAATTTTTCGGGTGGCGCTGTCTCGACAATGGCGCCCTTGTCCATGAAGACCATCGTGTCGGCGACACGGCGGGCAAAGCCCATCTCGTGGGTGACGCAGATCATGGTCATGCCGCTGCCCGCGAGTTCGGCCATGACCTCCAGCACTTCGTTGATCATCTCGGGGTCGAGCGCACTGGTCGGCTCGTCGAACAGCATCACGCGCGGTTCCATACAAAGTGCCCGGGCGATCGCGACCCGCTGTTGCTGGCCGCCCGAAAGCTGGGTCGGATATTTGTCCGCCTGTTCCGGGATGCGCACCCGGTCGAGATATTTCATCGCCCGCGCCTTGGCGTCGTTTTCACTGACCCCCCGCGAGCGCACCGGTCCGAGGGTGAGATTCTGCAATACCGTCAGATGCGGGAACAGGTTGAACTGCTGAAACACCATGCCGACCGTATCGGCGATCACCCGGCGGCTCTCGCGATTGTTACCGAGAGTCACACCATCCAGCACGATCTCGCCTTCATCGTGCTTTTCGAGCCGGTTGACACAGCGGATGAGGGTGGACTTCCCGGACCCCGACGGCCCGCAAACCACCACCCGCTCGCCCTCGGCCACATCGAGCGAGACAGCGTCCAGCGCGCGAAAATCACCGTAGAGCTTCGAGACATCGTGCAGGCGGATCACCGGGGTGCGTTCGTTTGGCGACATGACATTCCTTATCCCTGCGCTATTGTGGTCAAAGCACGGAAGAGGATGCGCTTACAAGGCGCAGAATGTCCCGTGCACCTGGGGCGGGGGGCGATGTGCCCCAGACGCCGACGATAGGAGAGACCATCCATGACTATCCTTAAAGCGGCAGTGGCGGCGCTCGCGCTCAGCTTCTTCACCGCGCAGGCCCAAGCTGCCTCGGTTCTGAACGAGATTCTCGATAGCGGCACGCTGAAGGTCGGGACCACCGGCGACTGGAACCCGATGACGATGAAGGACGTCGCGACCAACGGCTATACCGGCTATGATATCGACGTCATGACCGAGTTGGCGAAAGACCTCGGCGTCGAGCTGGAATTCGTGCCCGCCGACTGGAAAACGCTGGTGTCTGGCGTGACCTCGGGCAAATACCACATCACTGGCTCCGCTTCGATCTCGCCCGCGCGGGCGAAGGCTGCGGGCTATACCGACAGCTATTTCTCGCTGGCCACCGTGCCGCTGACGCTGAAGAAGAATGCGGAGCGGTTCAAGGACTGGGATGACCTCGACAGTGAAGACGTCACCGTCGCCGCGACCCTGGGCACGACCCAGGAACAGCAGGTCAAACAGTTCTTCCCGAACGCGACATACGCCATCGTCGAGGCCCCTGCCCGCGACTTTCAGGAGGTGCTGTCAGGCCGTGCCGATGCCCATATCACCTCGAATGTCGAGGCAGGCAAGCTGGTCGAGAAATACAGCCAGATGATGATCGTCCCGGTCGCCGAGGCCAAGGCCCGGACCCCTATCGCCATGCTGTTGCCCCAGGGCGATCAGGTGTGGATCAACTATATGAATACCTGGATCAACCTGAAGCAGGAGCAGGGATTCTTCGACGACCTCGGCGAAAAGTGGAAGCTGGGTAATACCTGAGTCCGGCTTTTGCATCAATAAGATGCGTCGTCCTCGGGCTAGACCCGAGGGCTTCCATCGGCAGTGAAAGATCCTCGGATCAAGTCCGAGGATGATCACGTTACCATCATTGGACGTGTCTTCGTCAGCTTGCCAAAGGCCGGGGAACCCCAACGCAAGGCAGTGCCATGCTGATCTTCTACGCTTCCGACCACAGCCTTTACTGCTCCAAGACCCGCATCCTGCTCAATCACAAGGGCCTGGACTTCGATGAACGGCTCGCCCCCGGTGGCACCGGCTCGGATGCTTACCGCGCGATTGTGCCCTCCGGGACGATCCCGGCGTTGGTCCATGGCGACCTGACCCTCGGCGATAGCGAGGCGATTGCTGAATATCTCGAAGAAGCCTTCCCCGATCCGCCGATGATGCCCACGGGCGCGGCGGCGCGGGCCAAGACGCGCGAGCGGTCGCGGTTTCACGATACACGGCTGGAACCCGCCTTGCGCCTGACCTTTCCCATCGTGAAGGCGGGCGGCGAGGGTGATGTTACCGGCGCGGTCGAGGCCATCGCCCTGCGGCTCCAGCAGCTCGCAGCAATAATGGACGACCCGCTCTCGCCCCATACGACGCTGACCCTCGGCGATTGCGGAATGCCCGTCACTTTCGACTGGATCGACTGCATCTGCGATGCGCTCGGCAGGCCGATGGACTGGCCTGCCCCGGTCGCGAACTATCGGACATGGCTGAACGGATTCGAGGCCGTCCGAACCGAGCGCGCCGTGCGTCAGCCGATCATGCGCGATTGGGTGGCCTCGCGCGTCGGATGACCCATTTCGCCTTTCAAGACTTGCGTTGCAATTCAAGGGAGAGACGACATGACACGGATGACCGCCAAGGATTTCGATCAGGATCTGCTCGACCTCTATGACTATTACGCCCACGGCAAGATCACGAAGCGTGAGTTTCTGGATCAGGCGAAGCGGTTCGCCGTTGGCGGGGTGACGGCGGCGGCGCTGTTGTCGATGCTCAGCCCGAACTATGCGCTGGCCGAGCAAGTCTCGTTCAATGACCCGGATATTACGCCGGAATATATCGAATATGCCTCGCCCAACGGCACCGGCGACGTCCGCGCCTATAAGGTCGTGCCCGCCAATGCCACTGGCCCGCTGCCCTCGGTTCTGGTGATCCACGAAAATCGCGGCCTCAACCCCTATATCGAGGACGTCGCGCGCCGGGTGGCCAAGGCCGGGTTCATCGCCCTTGCTCCCGATGGCCTCACCTCGGTTGGCGGTTATCCGGGCAATGATGCCGAGGGCAAGGAGCTGCAACGCACGGTGGATCGCGAAGAGCTGATGAACGACTTCTTTGCCGGGTTCGAGCATCTGATGACCAGCGAAGAGACGACCGACAAGGTTGGCGCAGTGGGCTTTTGCTATGGCGGCGGCGTGTGCAACGCGCTGGCGGTCGCTTATCCTGAGATGGCGGCGTCCGTTCCCTATTACGGGCGTCATCCCGCCAGCGAGGATGTGCCGAAGATCAAGGCGGCGATACTGGTGCAGCTTGCGGAACTCGACAAGCGCATCAACGAGGGCTGGCCTGCCTATGAGCAGGCGCTGAAAGCCGCCGGGACAAAATACGAGGCGCATATGTATCCGGGCGTGAACCACGGATTCCATAACGACTCCACGCCCCGCTATGACGAGGCGGCGGCGGAGCTGTCGTGGCAGTGCACCCTCGACTGGTTCAACACCTATCTGACTTAACAGGAGGCGGGGCATGGGCCTGCTGGTGGATGGCGTCTGGAAGGACGAATGGTACGATACCTCGGACGGGTCGTTCAAACGCGACGCTGCCGCGTTCCGCAACTGGATCGGCGATGCGGATCACCCGCCCGAGTCCGGGCGCTATCACCTCTATGTCTCCCATGCCTGCCCGTGGGCGCATCGCACACTGATCTTTCGAAAGCTCAAGGGGCTGGAGGAGCATATCGACGTCAGCGCGGTGCATCCGCTGATGTTGGAGCATGGCTGGTCCTTCGGCACCGATTTCCCGGGGGCGACGGGTGATCGTCTTTTCGGGTTTGACCACGCGCATCAGCTCTATACGCGGGCGAACCCGTCCTATTCGGGCCGCGTCACGGTCCCGATCCTGTGGGACCGGCAGCGCGAGACCATTGTGTCGAATGAGTCCTCCGAGATCATCCGAATGATGAATCATGGTTTCGGTGATCTGGCGCGCGGCGAGGATTATTACCCAGAGGCCCTGCGCGAGCAGATCGACGCGGTGAACAAGCGGGTCTATGGGGACGTCAATAACGGCGTCTACAAAGCCAGCTTCGCCACGAAGCAGGATGTCTACGAGAAAAACGTACGTGCGCTCTTTGATGCGCTGGACTGGCTGGAGGGTATTCTGGCTGAGAACCGCTATCTCTGCGGTGACCGGATCACCGAAGCGGATTGGCGCCTGTTCACCACGCTGGTGCGGTTCGACAAGGTCTATGTCGGTCATTTCAAATGTAATATCAGAGACTTGCGCGAATACCCGAATCTCTGGGCCTTTACCCGAGAGCTGTACCAGTGGCCCGGTGTCGCCGGGACCGTCCATTTCGATCACATTCAGACGCACTATTACGCATCCCATGCGGGCGTGAACCCCACGGGGATCGTGCCGCTCGGCCCGGAAATCGACTTTACGGAACCGCACGGGCGCGGTTGACTCCCGGCCTTTCAGGCGTCATAAGCCCGGTTCTCGCGGCGCAGGGTTCCTGCGGCGTGGATTGGTGATTATTTTTGACGCTGTTCGAGGTTGGCGCGTGCGCCGCAAGCGGGCCTTTCTGGCTCCACCATAGGACGCGGGACAATGAGAGGCGAGAATGTTCGCGGTTATCAAAACCGGCGGCAAGCAATACAAGGTTGCTCCCGGCGACGTTATCAAGGTCGAAAAACTGGCTGGCGAGGCGGGCGAGACGTTCGACTTCGACCAGGTTCTGATGCACGGATCGGGCGATAGCGCCACGGTCGGCACGCCCCTTGTCTCGGGTGCGGTCGTGACCGGAGAAATCCTCGAGCAGTTCCGCGACAAGAAGGTCATCGCCTTCAAAAAGCGCCGTCGCAAGCACTCCTCGATGACCAGAAAAGGTCATCGCCAGTACCTGACCGCCGTGCGGATCAAGGGTATCCCCGGCGACGAGGACGGCTCGAAAACCGGTGCCGCGCGCGCCGAAGCAAAGGCCAGCGCCGCGGCGATGCAGGCAAAGCTCGACGCAGCCGACACCGCCGATGACGGCCACGACAAGGCCGCTGCGATGGATAAGGGGAACACCGAAATCCCGGCGGCGAAGAGCATGGACGATTACACCCGTCCCTCGAACTTCCTAGATGCCCCGGTCGAGGATGGTGACGACCTGACCAAACTCCCCGGTCTGGGTGTCGCATCCCAGAAACAGTTCAACGAGATGGGCGTTTACTATTATCGCCAGTTCGATGAATGGAATGGCGATGACTGGGATTACGTCGAGGCCTATGTCGAAACGCAGCTGAATGGCCGCGTCGATGTGGATCGTGCCTCGGTCATGGTCCAGATCAAGAAACTGCTGTCCGACAGCGAAAAGTAAGGAGGCCCGACGATGGCACATAAAAAGGCAGGCGGTTCATCCCGCAACGGTCGCGACTCCGCCGGACGTCGCCTCGGAATCAAGAAATTCGGTGGCGAGTTGGTCATCCCCGGCAATATCATTGCGCGCCAGCGTGGCACGAAATGGTGGCCCGGTGAAAACGTCGGCATGGGCAAGGATCACACGATCTTCGCCAAGGTCGAGGGCAATGTCAGCTTCCGCAAGGGCCTGAAGGGCCGCACCTTCATCAATGTCGATCTCCCGGCGGAGGCTGCTGAATAAGCCGCCCTTCCAGATTGAACACTTCTGAAAGGATCGGCCCGCGTGGCCGGTCCTTTTTTATTGCCGGTTCGGGGGCAGACGATACCTG
>CALGNO010000200.1 GCA_937958625.1 uncultured Neomegalonema sp. | reverse complement strand
CTGGAGGCGATGCGCGCGCTCACGCCCCTCGCGCCCCTGCACCAGCCGATGAACCTCGCGGCCATCGACGCCATTGCGGCGGGCCATCCCGAGTTGCCCCAAGTCGCCTGCTTCGATACCGCCTTTCACCGCACCCAGCCGCGCCTCGCCCAGCTTTTCGCCATCCCCCGCGCCCTGACGGACGAGGGCATCGTGCGTTATGGCTTCCATGGCCTGAGCTATGACTACATCGCAGGCATCCTGCCTGACCTGATCGGCGCGCGCGCCGGGGGGCGTGTGATCGTCGCCCATCTCGGCAATGGCGCGTCGATGTGCGCGATGCAAGGCGGCAAGTCGGTCGCGACGACAATGGGGTTCACCGCCCTCGACGGCCTGATGATGGGCCGCCGGTGCGGTGCGCTCGATCCCGGCGTGACCCTGCACCTCGCCGAACAAAAGGGTATGAGCGTCGAAGACATTCACGAGATGCTTTACCGGCAATCAGGCTTGCTCGGCGTCTCTGGCATCAGCAATTCCATGCGCGATCTTGAGGCCAGCGACCACCCGCACGCGCAGGAGGCGATGGACCTCTACGCCTATCGCGCGCGGCAGGAGATCGGCGCGCTCGTGGCGGCGCTTGGCGGTCTCGATGCGCTGATCTTCACGGCGGGCGTGGGCGAGAACTCGGCGTCGATGCGCGAGATGATTGCCGCACCGCTGGACTGGCTCGGCATTGCCATTGACCCGAAGGCAAACGCGCGCGGCGATACGGCGTTTCACACGGCAGACAGCAACGTCGCGCTCATTCGCGTACGTACTGACGAAGAGCGGGTGATTGCCGATGCGGTCCGGCGGCTGATCCCGTGAACTGGCGCGATAATCCCGGCGAGAAAAACCTCGCCACCGGAATGCACCGCATCTGTCCGGCGCGCGAGACTGTGCAGCGCATTATGGCGCAGAAACATCGCTTCGGCATCACTCGGCTGGCCAATGTCACCGGGCTTGATCGCATCGGTATCCCCGTCGCCCTCGCCATGCGGCCCAATTCGCGCTCGGTCGCCGTGTCCCAGGGCAAGGGCATGACGCTGGACCATGCCAAGGCCTCCGCGCTGATGGAATCGGTCGAGATCTGGCACGCCGAGACCTTCGACCAACCGCTGATTTATTCCAGCTTCGCCGATCTGGCCCCGCGCCATGCGACGGTCGATGTGGGCCGTTTGCCGGAACGTGCCGGAACGGTCTTTACTGAGTCGGCACGCCTGCTCTGGGCAGAGGCCTATGAGTTGAACAGCGGCGAGACCCGGCTGGTGCCCTTCGAGATGATCCATGTGGATTATACCGAGGCACGGGTGCCGGGGGACGGGTTGATCCCATCCAGCACAAACGGCCTCGCTTCGGGCAATCACCCGCTGGAGGCGATCTGCCACGGACTGTGCGAGGTCATCGAGCGCGATGCCCTGTCGGTGTGGGATGCGGCGCGCGAGCGGGGCGAGCCGTTGCAGCTGGTGCCACCTGATTCGATTGACGCCGCCGACTGTCGCCAACTGTTATCGCTGTTCGATGATGCCGCAATCGACTGCACAATCTGGGATATGACCACCGATATCGGCATCGCGACCTTCACCGCTGTCATTACCGAGCGGGAGGCAGAGACCGGCCATCTTGGCCTCGGCTCCGGCACCCACCCGGATCGCAGCATCGCTCTGCGCCGGGCACTGACCGAGGCGGCCCAGACGCGGCTCAACTATATCAGCGGGTCGCGCGATGACCTGATGGCGGGGGAATACACGTCGCAGGGCATCGCGATGAAGAACGAAGCCTTTGGCGAGATGATCGGCGGTCCCTCGACCCCACGCCGGTTCGGCGATGTGCCGACGGCAACGAACGAAACCCTGCTCGCCGATCTCGATCTGATCCTCGGCGCGCTCTCGGCGGTTGGCTTGGGCGAGGTCGCAGTCGTGGACTTGACCCGTGAAGATGTCGGAATACCCGTCTTCCGCGTCATCGCGCCGGGGCTGGAGGCACCCCATGATGACGACGCCTATGTGCCCGGTCCCCGTGCCGAGGGGAGTATCCCATGATCGTCTTTGCTGGACCCTCGATCGTCGGTCTCGATATTCCGGGCACCATCGACCTGCGTCCCCCTGCCATGCAGGGCGACCTCTATCTCGCGGCGCTGGAGCGGCCCGACGCCATCGGTCTGATCGACGGGTATTTCGAGGGCGTTCCGGCGGTTTGGCACAAGGAGATTCTCTGGGCGATGGCCGAGGGAATCCCTGTCCTTGGCGCATCCAGCATGGGTGCCTTGCGAGCTGCCGAGCTTGACTATTTCGGCATGGTCGGCATTGGCGCGATCTATGCCGCCTATCGTGACGGCCTCTATGAGGATGACGACGAGGTGGCGCTTTATCACGCCCCGGCAGAGGTCGGCTATGCGCCGCTGAGCATTGCAATGGCCAATATCCGCGCGACGATGGATGCGGCGGTTTCCGGCGGCGTTCTGGATAAAGACGATGCCGCCGAGGTCGTCGCTGCGGCTAAGGCCATGTTCTATGGCACGCGGGTCTGGGAGGCGGCACTGAGCGTTCTGCCTCCCGATAAACGAACGGCTCTGTCCGACTGGCTGCCTACCGGCGAGGTGGATCAGAAACAGCGGGATGCGGCGGCCCTGATCGAGCGGCTGGCAACATCGCCGCCCGCTCCCCCCCTTGTTTCGTTCCGCTTCGAGACCACGCGGCTTTGGCGCGCGGCGACGGCTCAATGGGAGAGTGCGAATCGCGAGGCCCCGCTGGGCGGAGACGGATTTCGACTCCTCGGTGATGACCTGTCGGATTATTCGCGCTAGACTGGCAGTGGGGACAGACACAACGGGGCGGGAAAACGATCATGGAAGGAACGCGGTTCAGGCTCTATCCGCAACCCAACTTCGTTGACCGGTTCGCCGAACCCGAGGTCGTCATGTGCTCGTCGCCGCCGGGGTCGATTACGGCAGGCCCGTCCGATGAGCGGATGTACACGCTCTTTCCCATCGACAAGCCCGCCCCCTATGGCATTTCGCCGACGCCTGACGAGGACGCCCCCGCGCCGCCATGGAGAGGCGACATTCTCCCCCCTGCCGAACCCGACGAGCACGGTCACTTTGATTACCTCGAACCGGGCACGCCGCAGTTTGAGGCGGCGCATCTGTTCGGATGCGTCCGCTTTGTTCTGGACATTTGGGAGAAGTATTTCGGTCGGTCGATCCCCTGGCACAGCAGCCGCGATTACGACCGAATCGAACTCAGCATCCTGCCATCGCTGGAGAATGCCTATTCCGGTTATGGCTTTATTGAGGTCGGCGGCGACCGGGACCATGGCGGGTACAAGCCCTTCAGCCTGAATTTCGACGTCATCGCCCACGAGGTCGGCCACGCGATCATCTACTCGGAAATCGGCGTGCCCGACCCGATGATGATGCAGGGCGAGTATTTCGGCTTCCACGAAAGCGCCTCCGATCTGGTGGCGCTGTTGTCGGCGCTGCATTTCGAGTCTGTCATTGATGATCTGCTGACGACGACACACGGCAATCTCTACGTGTTGAACAGCATTAACCGAATGGCGGAACTCTCTGAAAACGCACAGATACGGATTGCAGCAAACGACGTACGCCTAAGCGCTTTCGAGCAGGGATGGGTCAAGGAGCACCAACTGTCCGAGCCACTGACCGGCGCGTTCTTTGATATATTCGTCGATCTGTTCCACGAATGTCTGCTGGATTACGGCGCAATTAGCCAACGCGTCGAGGAACTGTCAGACAAGTTGCTCGCAACGCCCGAGTATTTTCCGGTCATGCAAAAGTTGTTCGACGAAGCCTATGTAAAGGCTCCGGATGACTTTCGATCCGCCCTGATCGACGCGCGCGATATTCTCGGTACGTATCTGGCCGATACGTGGAAGCGCCTCTACCGCAATGACCTGACCTTCGCCGATGTTGCGGAAGAATTTCTGGCGGTGGACGAGGCACATACCGGGGGCCGCTATGCGCGCCTGATTCGCGGAAACTTCCACATGCGCGACATCGGACTTACCGAAGTCGGCCCGCAACTCGCGCCGCTGGGCAAGGATAGCCACGCAAATTCCATCCGGACGCAACTACCGGTAGACTAAAGCGGCAGACTCACTTATCATATCGCTTAGGGGGAGCATTCCATGAAGCGTCCGCGTCAGAAGCCTAGAGGGAATAGCATGAGCGAAACATTGTTGAGTGGTTCATCGATAACGCTGTTTGGGCGTGTGGTCGACGATTTGAGTGTGGACGCATCGCGCGCTGCGCCGCCTGAAACACCCAAGGGAATTAGGTCTGCGCTGCAAGTGCAGCTCGACAAGCCCGAAGGCAACGATCCGAAATTCGCGCGGATCTACGGGTTCAGCTATGGCGGTGTCTATTACGAGATCCTGCGCCCGACGCTGTTTTTGGTCCACGGCGACGGAGTCGATGGCACCAAGGTAGAGCAGCCCGGTCCCGACACCGAAGACACGCCGTTCTACAGCAAGAACCTGCGCGCCTGGGCCTATGACCATGCGGAACAGACGATCCGACTGGATTATTCCGCAGGTCGGTTTGAGCAGGTATTGCTCGACATGACCGCGGATGAGAGCTTCGCCCAACCCATGCGGACCAGCGTTGCCGGTTCGCGCGTGGCGGGTTCGCGGGTGTCTGGCTCTCGCGTTTCCGGTTCTCGCGTCTCCGGCTCGCGGGTGTCGGGTTCTCGTGTGTCCGGCTCGCGTCTGGACGGCAGCGACTGACCAAGGCGTCACTGATCCTGTTGCGTACGAATTTAAAGTCCCGGACATCGTCCGGGACTTTTGCGTTTTATAGCTGGCTCTTCGATCATCGTGCGGCATAGCGGCGCTCTGACATCGCTGGATCGACAGTGCGTTGACGACGCGATTGCAACGCCACTAGGGTTCTGCGATGGAATTTGCCCGCCCCACCACGATCGATGAAGCCGTCGCTCTGCTCGCCGCTGGTGAGTGGGATGTGCTGTCCGGCGGCACCGATTATTTCCCCGGTTTGCGCGACGAGCCGCCCGCCGCCCCGATCCTCGACATTTCCGCAATTTCAGATTTGCGCGGGATCGAGCGTACAGCGGATGGCTGGCGCATTGGAGCGCTTGCCACATGGAGCGACATTATCGGTGCCGATCTGCCGCCCGCCTTTGACGGGTTGAAGGCTGCGTCGCGGGAAGTCGGTTCGGTACAGGTACAAAACCGCGCCACCCTGGCGGGCAACCTCTGCAATGCTTCGCCCGCTGCCGACGGCGTGCCGCCCCTGCTGACATTGGAGGCGCAGGTCGACCTCGCCTCGCCGGGCGGTCGCCGCCGAGTGCCGCTTGATGCCTTTATCCTCGGCAATCGCAAGACGGCGCTTGCTGCCGATGAGTTCGTTACCGGCATTTTGGTGCCGGAGCAGGCATCGCGCGGGGCATCGGCTTTCCTGAAACTTGGCGCGCGAAAATATCTGGTGATCTCTATTGCGATGGTGGCGGTGCGATTGGTGGTTGATGAGGGCGCTATCACAGAGGCCGCTATCGCCGTCGGTTCGTGCTCCGAAGTTGCGAAACGGCTGACAGGGCTGGAGGCTCAGGTTATCGGCCACTCGCCAGCAGGTGCTGCGGCGTTAATCACCGCCGATGCCGTTGTGGACTTATCCCCGATCAGCGACGTCCGCGCCCCCGCCGCCTATCGCGCAGAGGCCGCCGTTGAAATCCTGCGCCGCGCGATCAGGATAGCCGCATGAGAGTGAATGGCACCGATATTACCGGCGCGGCCCCGGCGACGCGCCTGTCGTCCCTGTTGCGCAATGACCTGAACCTCACGGCTTGCAAGGTCGGATGCGATGCCGGGGATTGCGGGGCCTGTACCGTGCTGGTCGATGGCGCACCGGTCTGTGCTTGCATGACCGCCGCCGGACAGTTGACCGGGGCCGAGGTCACGACGCTGGAGGGGCTGGCCCATGACCCGCTGGCTGATCGTTTGCGAGAGAGCTTCCTGCATCACGGCGCGGCCCAATGTGGCGTCTGTACGCCGGGGATGATGATTTCCGCGATTGCCCTGCTGCGCGAGACGCCGCGCCCGTCGCGGCAAGCGGTGGAGGACGCTCTGGGCGGCGTGCTGTGCCGTTGTACCGGCTATGCTAAGATCGTCGATGCGGTGATGATGGCCACCACCCTCAACGCGGTCGGCGACATGCCGGAGGCGGGCGAGAGCATCGGGCGCGGCATTCGCCACCTCGATGGTCGCGCAAAGGTCGATGGCACGCTGGCCTATGGGTCGGACGCGGTGCCTGCGGATGCTCTGCTGGTGAGGGTGATCCGCTCACCCCATCCCCATGCCGGTTTCGTGTTTGGCGACACCGACCGCTATCTGGCCGAGCATGGTTTGGAGGCGTGGTTCGACGCGCGGGATATTCCGGGCAAAAACTGCTTCGGCGTCATTCCGCCCCTTGCCGATCAACCGGTTTTTGCGGAGGGCGTTGCGCGCTATCGCGGCGAGGCGGTCGCCTGTGTCGTGGGTGATCCCGCCGCCATCCGTGCCTTGCGCGAGATAGATTTTCCGGTCGAGTGGCAGCCGCTCGCGGCCCTGATGACCCCCGATGAGGCACTGACCTCCGACGCGCCGCTACACCCTAACCGCCCTGGCAATGTCCTCGTGACGGGCCTCGTACAGCGCGGCGAGGCAGAGGCGGCGCTGGCCCGTGCCACCCATACGGCTACCGTCGAGACCGCCACGCCCTTCATCGAACACGCCTATATCGAGCCGGAAGCGGGCTGGGCCCATCGCGACGGAGACCGCATCACCGTCCATGGCTGTACCCAGGCGGCCACGATGGACCGCGAAGAACTTGCGGCCATTATGGCCCTCTCCATGGAGGATGTCCGGGTCGTGCCGAGCGCCTGTGGCGGCGGATTCGGGTCGAAACTCGATGTGTCGTTTCAGCCTTACATCGCGTTGGCGGCTTGGCGGACCGGGAGGCCGGCGGCAATCTGCTACACGCGCGGCGAATCCATGCGTGCAACCACGAAACGGCATCCGTCCGAGATCATGCTGACGGTCGGCTGCGATGCCGAGGGCATCCTGTCGGGCTTTGACTTCGCGGGCACGTTCAACACGGGTGCCTATGCGAGTTGGGGACCGACGGTGGCGAACCGTGTGCCGGTCCATGCCTCCGGCCCGTACTATACCCCAGATTATCGCGCGCGCAGCCTCGCGGTGCATACCCATTGCCCGCCCTCGGGCGCGTTCCGGGGCTTTGGCGTCCCGCAATCGGCCATCGCGCAGGAAATCGCTTTCGATGAGTTGGCCGACGCCGTGGGCGTCGACCGGCTGGAGTTCCGCCACCGCAATGCGCTGCGTGACGGCCAGCCCACGGTGACGGGCCAAGTCTTCGAGACCGGCATCGGCATCACCGCGTGCCTCGACGCCTTGCGCGAGGAATGGCTGGCGGCGGGCGAGCGGGTGGCGGCGTATAACCGCACGGCCAATGGCAGCGGGCTGCGCAAGGGGATCGGTGTCGCGTCCTGCTGGTATGGCTGCGGCAATACCTCCCTGCCGAATCCATCGACCGTGCGCTTTGGTATCACGCCCGAGGGCCGCGTCGTGCTGCACCAGGGCGCGATGGATATAGGGCAGGGCGCGAATACCGTGATCGCCCAGATCGCGGCGGATGCCCTCGGCGTGCCGGTCCATGGTCTCAACCTCGTCGATGGCGATACGGACCTGACCCCCGATTGCGGCAAGACCTCCGCCTCTCGCCAGACCTATGTGACGGGATCGGCTGCGATGCGGGCGGGAAAAGCGTTGCGTGCCGCCATCCTGCGCCATGCCAATGCGGGGGAGGATGCGGCGCTGGTGGTCGAGGGTGGCTCGGTCGCGGTTGGTGACGTGGCCCGGATTGATCTGAGCACCCTGCCCGTGAACGCGCATGGCTATGTCTTCATGGCTGAGGAGACCTATAACCCGCCGGTTTCGGCGCTGGATGAGAATGGTCAGGGTGTGCCTTATGCGGTCTATGGCTATGGCGCGCAGATGGTGGAGTTGACCGTCGATACCCGGCTGGGGACGGTCAAGCTGGATCATATTACGACGGCCCACGATGTCGGTCGCGCGATCAATCCGCTGCTGATCGAGGGGCAGATCGAGGGCGGCGTCGCACAGGGCATCGGCCTCGCGCTGATGGAGGATTTCGTACCGGGGCGCACCGAGAACTTGCATGATTATCTGATCCCTACCTTCGGCGACATGCCCCGCTTTACCCATCACATCATCGAGGTGCCCGATGCCGAGGGGCCATATGGGGCCAAGGGCCTCGGCGAGCATGTGCTGATACCCACGGCCCCCGCCATCCTCAACGCCATCCGCCATGCGACCGGGGCGAGGGTGGGGCAGTTGCCTGCGACACCGGATAAGGTGTTGGCAGCGATACGGGAGGTCGGGTGATGGGGAATAATATAGTCACCCTCGGGCCTGCCCCGAGGGTCTCTCGCAGCAAAGAGATTCTCGCGTCAAGCGCGAGAATGACCGCGCTTGGTGCAGGTCTGTCCCGATGAGCAATGCACCCGCTAAACCTGAGAAAATCCGCTGCGATGCCTGTCCGGTCATGTGCTATATCGCCGATGGTCGTTCAGGCGCGTGTGATCGCTATGCCAATGACGGCGGGCAACTCGTGCGGGTTGATCCGCATATCATCCTCGAACGCAGCTCTCGTGCGGTGCCATTTCAGGGCGAGGACTGGGACGGTGCGGTTGTCGGCAAGGATACGTTCGTCACCGCCATCGGTGCGGGCACGACCTATCCTGACTACAAACCCGCCCCGTTCACCGTGTCGGCAGAGATCGACGGGATCGACACGGTGACCGTCGTGACCGAAGGCATCTTCAGCTATTGCGGTGCGAAGGTGAAGATCGACACCGACCGTCATCTCGGCCCCGAACGCGCGCTGGTGCGGGCTGAGGGCGAACCCATCGGCCATGTCACCACCGCCGAATACGGCTCGCAGATGCTGTCGCTCGGCGGGGTGCATCACCTGACCGGCGGTGGCAAGAAAGAAGGCCGCGTCACCTGTGCCGCGCTGCTTTCGCTCTGCAATCGCGAGGCGGTGGAGTTGACCATTGACGGCGGCTCGACGGTGGTTGTCGAGGCCGGGGCTGCGCCGATTATCGACGGAGAGACCGAAGAGCGGATGCGGGTTGGCTGCGGCTCGGCGACCATCGGCATGTTCGCGGCGCAATGGCAGGGCTTGGTTGATGAGGTCGTGGTGGTCGATGATCACATCACCGGCGTCATGTCCGAACATCAGGCCGGCAAGGTGCTGGACTGGCCCGCGAGCGGCATTCGGATTAACGGACGCCGCTCGACTCCGGGTCGGTATTTTCAGGTCGCCGAGCCGGGGCGCGGCTGGGGCGGCACCGATCTGACCGACCCGCTGACGATCCTGAAGGATTTCAAGCCCGATGTGGCGCGGCCCGGCCTCTCATTGCTGATGGTGTCCACCACCGGCGAGAATTTCGCTTATTACGAGTTGGATAACGACCTGCGCCCGGTCGAGCGCGCCATGCCTGATCGCTTGCTTCCTTCGATTACGCGCATCGAGGAAAACTGCGAACCGGCGCTCTGCTCGGTCGCGTTCATGGGCGGGGCTGGGGGATCGCTGCGCGCTGGGGTGACGGACAATCCGGTGCGCCTGACCCGTTCGGTCAGGCAGGCGCTGACGAATGTCACCATCGGCGGTGCGCCGGTTTATCTCTGGCCCGGCGGCGGCATCACGGTGATGGCGGATGTGACCCAGATGCCGAAGAACGCCTTCGGCTATGTCCCGACCCCGGCTCTCGTCGCGCCCATTGAGTTCACCCTGTCGCGCGAGGATTATCTGGGCCTCGGCGGCCATGCCGATCACATCGTCCCGCTGGCCGAGGCCGCATCGGGCCGGGTCGGCAAGCAGAACGATCACCGGCTCGCGGGGCAAGAGCGCGTGGCGGCGGGCGCGGGCGTGCCCTGGCCGCTGGGGCGATGACCGGGCCGCAGGCCGCGATGCTTGGGCACCGGCTGCATTTGCAGCACGGGCCTATCGACCTCATCATTGAGGCAACCGGCAATCCTTGCGATGTCACGCCAGCCTATGCGCAGGCACAACGTGCCTTCGACGGATTGCTGGAGGCCCTCGCCGCGCAACTCCCCCTCCTGCGCCGCGATGTTCGAGAGATAGAGACGCAGGATGCCCGTTGTCCGGTCGCAAAGGCGATGATCTCTGCTGCGCGGCGGCATATCGGCTTCGTCACGCCGATGGCGGCGGTGGCGGGGGCGGTCGCCGACCATATCCTGCGCGCCGCGATAGATGGGCGGCGCCTCGACCGGGCGATGGTCAATAACGGTGGCGACATCGCCATTCACCTTGCCGCCGGAGCGACCTGCACCATCGGTCTTGCGGCGGATCAGACCATCGTTCCTGTCACGCTGCAAAAGAGCGGCGGTGTAGCCACGAGTGGCTGGCGCGGGCGGTCGTACTCCCTCGGGATTGCCGACTCCGTCACGGTGTTTGCCCAGACGGCAGCACAGGCCGATGTGGCGGCGACCCTGATCGCTAATGCCGTCGATCTGCCGGACTCGCCATTGGTCAAGCGCGTTCCGGCCTGCACACTTTCGCCCGATAGTGACCTTGGCGAGCGATGTGTGACGACCGCAGTCGCAACCTTGCCCGCCGCTGCCCGCGCATTGGCGCTGGAGAAAGGGTATCGCCGCGCCATCGGGATGCTCGAACACGGCCTGATCCACGCGGCCCGCATCGGGCTACAGGGCGAGACGGTGGATATTGGCCCCTTGCCCGCTTCGCCCCCATCCCCCCATGATATGCCCATGGCGCAGCACTTCGAAAGGCATCCGGCATGAAGGCCACCATCCGCAAAATCGTTGTCACGGTCGAGGAAACCCATTCCGAGCAAGCCCAGATCATCGACCCGCCCACGCGCCGCGCTGCCGCGATGGCGGTGATCGCGAACCCGTTTGCGGGGCGGTATGTCGAAGACCTCGAGCCCCTGATGGAGATCGGCGCGGAACTCGGCGGCCTCTTGGGCGAGCGGTGCGTGGCGGCCCTCGGCATCACGCCTGAGCAGGCCGAAAGCTATGGCAAGGCCGCGCTGGTGGGCGAGGGCGGAGAGTTGGAACACGCCGCGGCTCTCTTGCATCCACGCATGGGTGCGCCCTTGCGCAAGGCGGTGGAAAAGGGTGCGGCGCTGGTGCCGTCATCGAAAAAGATGGGCGGCATGGGCGCGCCCCTCGACATTCCGTTGGGACACAAGGATGCCGCCTATGTCCGCTCGCATTTCGACGGGATGGAGGTGCGTATCAACGATGCCCCGCGCGCGGGCGAGATCGTCGTGGCCATTGCGGTGACAGATTCGGGCCGACCATTGCCTCGCGTTGGCGGGCTGGAAGCCAAGGATGCAAAGGGCGAAGACGGGCTGCGCTGACATCCGTCGGCAGAGACATTAGTCAATCTTATCAAGGCCCTGACCGTATTCGGGGCAGAGCAACCCTTACGCCGCCGCCTCTTCGTCGCCTGACATCGTGACCCGATTGCGACCGCTGTTCTTCGAGCGATAGAGGGCAATATCGGCACGCTCCAACAGCGCTTCGGGTTTTTCCCGCTCACTATGCGCCGTCGCAACACCGATGCTTACAGTGATGTCTATGGCGCCCACATCGTGGGATACCTTGAAGGGTTTCGCAGCAATCGACGCACGCAACCGCTCGGCCACGACCGAAGCCGATGAGGACCCGGTCTCGGGCATCACGATCAAGAATTCCTCGCCGCCGATGCGCGCGGTCAGATCGACGCCGCGCACGCTCTGCCGAATGCGTTGCGCGAACTCCTTCAGCACTTCGTCGCCGACGCCGTGGCCATAGGTGTCGTTGACCGACTTGAAGTGATCGATGTCGAGCAGCGCCGCCGAAAGCGGGTTTGTCTCCGCATCCGACCGCTCCATCAACGCCTGCATATGCGGCACGGCATACCGGCGGTTGTAGAGGCCGGTCAGCGGATCGGTGACCGCCATTTTCAGGCTGTTATGGACATTGTCGCGCAACTGGTCGGCAAAGAACTTGCGCCGCATCTGACTGCGCATCCGGGCGACCAGCTCGTTCTCGTCCAGCGGGCGCGTGACATAGTCATTCGCCCCGAGGTCGAGCGCCGCTGCGATGGTTTTATAGTCGCCGTGATCAACCATCAGAACGATGGAGGCATTGCGCGCTTGCGGACTGGACCGGATTTCGGAACAAAGGCGCAGGCCGTCATAGCTTTCCATGGCGGCGTTGATCAGCATCAGGTCCGGCTTGTCGAACCGCACGGCATTCATCGCGTCATCACGGTTGCTGGCGACGACGCATTCGCTGTGCAGGCGATCCTTGATGATGCCGCGGATGCTCATGGCCGCATTGGGCCGGTCATCCACGAGCAACACGTTCCCCGACAGGTCTTCATCGGCAATCGAGCTGAATGCCGCGTCAAAGCCGAGTTCACGGCAGGTTTCATCACGCAGGCGCAACTCGTCGATCATCATCTTGACCCGCACGAGGCTGCGCACCCGGGCAAAAAGCTGCAAGTCATTGGCCGGTTTTGTCAAAAAGTCATCCGCCCCGGCCTCGAGCCCGCGAATACGGTCGGAGGCTTGATCGAGCGCCGTGACCATCACGACCGGAATATGCGCCAGATCGGGGTCAGCCTTGAGCTTGGTGCAGGCTTCGAACCCGTCCATTTTCGGCATCATCACGTCGAGAAGGATCAGATCCGGCTGTTCGGCCTTCGCCACTTCCAGCGCTTCGAACCCGTTCATGGCGGTCAGAACGGTGAAATACTCGGCGGACAGTTTTGCCTCGAGCAGTTTGACGTTGGCAGCGATGTCGTCGACCACGAGAATGCGTGCGGACATGGTTTCAGGACTCCTGCGGCTCGGTAACGGTTCGGTGCATGGGCGGTCGGATCATCGGCGTCTAGTCTTCAAGAAAGCGTTTCACGGTTGCCAGAAAATCGACCACCGAAATCGGTTTGGCGATATAGTCCTCGCATCCGCCGTCGCGGATTTTCTCTTCATCACCCTTCATGGCAAAGGCTGTTACAGCAATGACGGGAATATGGCGAAGGTCATCTTCTTCCTTGAGCCATTTCGTGACTTCGAGGCCGGAAACTTCGGGTAGCTGAATATCCATGAGGATCAGGTCAGGCATCTCGCGGCGCGCGATTTCCAGCGCGTACATGCCATCCTGGGTCTGGAGGGTGCGATACCCCTGAGCATAGAGCAGATCGTTGAACAGCTTCATGTTCAGCTCATTGTCTTCAACGATGAGGACGGTTTTCGTCATGACCGAAAGTGCTCCCGCATTCTTTCAGGATTCTTTCGCTCCGAAGGTGGACGGAACCCTGATGACTTTGGTTAAAGGGGAAAGGTTAATTTAGTCTTTCTCGGGCTTGGGGTTTTAAACGGTCGAAGGGTGGTCTAAGTATCTGTAACCGCGATATTTTCCGGCCCCGCATCGGTTGTCGAAAGGTTAATAGATGGCATTGAACACGGATCAGGGCGGGGCCGAGTCGCTTGCCCTGCGCGCCTTGGCGTTTCTGGCCGCTGACAGCGATCGGATGGGCATGTTTCTCGGCACCTATGGGGTCGATGTCGATCAGGTGCGGGCGCGGGCTTCCGAGCCGGAGTTTCTCGGTTTCGTCCTCGACCACCTGACCAGCGACGACGCGCTTGTGATCGCTTTTGCCAGTGCCGAGTCGATTGATCCGGCCTCGGTCCTGCACGCCCGCGCGCACTTGCCCGGCGGCAACACGCCGGAGTGGACGTAATCTCTCGGTCAGTATATTTTTATATGACCGAACGCGGTATGCGCTGGGGCGGTAACTGGGAAAAGGTGGACACACCCCATTTCGACCGCGAAGTGTCGGCGTCGTCTGGCGACTACGGTCATAAATTCTTCTTCAACCAGCGCACGATCTTGGCGAAACAGCCGATCATTGCGGGAAAGACCTGAATGACCCGTTCTTTCATGCTTGGCGGCGCCGCTGTCCTGATCGCACTCGGCGGTTATTTCGTTCTCGGCGCGGCTGGGGGAGACGACACTGCCGCCGCTTGGCAAGAATACGCTCCTGAGGCGGAGACGGGTCTCAACGTCGTTATTTTTGGTGAAAAGCCGAATGAAACGCCCGAGGACATGGGCGATTGGGCTGATTACCTGAATGATTTTACGGGCGCTGATCCCACCGTCGCCGTTGCGTTCGAGTCTATGGACAAATGCATGACGCTGTTGGTTGAAGACACTCTTTGCGGCGAACCCTCTTCGACTTTGTTTTTAAATAGCGAGGGCAGGGCGTTGTTCTACGACGGCATAATCGTTGAGCCTCAAGTCTACGATCATGCAGGCGCTGCCCTGCGGGGGGGAGAGATTACACCGATGATGCGCGCCTTCGCCGCCGATACAGTGTCTTTGAAATAGCCTCGCGCGTGATACCTGAGATCGTCCTGACGCGCCTCGACGCGCTGACCCTCGATGCCGAGCGTCCGCTGCTGGTGGTCGATGTCGATGAGGTTCTGGTTTCGCTCGCCGCGCATCTGGAGGAGTTTGTCGCGACCCGCGACTATGCCCTGCGCCTGACGGGCTATCAGCTGGACGGTGCGCTCAAGCGCGCGGACGGATCGACGGCGAGCGACGAAGAATTCCGAACGCTTTTTACCGAGTTTTTCGAGACCCAGACGGTCGCCCAGCGCGCCTATCCCCATGCGGCGAGGGTGCTGAAAACCATCAGCGCCTATGCCCAGGTCGTGATCCTGACCAACGTGCCGCCCTATGCCGAGGCGGCGCGGGTTGAGAACCTGCGCGGTCATGGCATGGATTATCCGGTGGTGGTCAACGAGGGCGGCAAGGGCAGGGCGCTCGATCTGCTCTCCCGGCGCGCCGGATCGCCGGTGGCGTTCATCGACGATGCGCCCGGACAAATTGCCTCATCAGCCAAGCACGCCCCGCAGGTAATCCGCATACATCATGTGGGCGACGATGCCCTGCGCGGCTTGCTCGATCCTGTCCCCGAGGCGCATCACGCGCCGACCGACTGGCTCGAGATCGAGCGCATTCTGCTGACTTTATTCGACGGGCCGCAGCGATAAATCATTGTCTCGAATCAGTCTGCGTCCCACATGACTGATATGTCCATTACGCCCCCCTATCTCGAAGAGCTGAAGGGACGCTTGTCGATTGCCGATGTCATTGGCCGACGGGTGGAGTGGGACAAGCGCAAGACCAACGCGGCCAAGGGTGATTATTGGGCCTGTTGCCCGTTCCACGGCGAAAAATCACCCAGCTTCCATGTCGAGGACCGCAAGGGCTTTTTCTACTGCTTTGGCTGCCACGAGAAAGGCGACGCCATCGGCTTCATGATGAAGATGGACAACCTCGCCTTTCACGAGGCCGTTGAGCAATTGGCGGGCATAGCCGGAATGCCCCTGCCCGAGCGCGACCCGCAAGCCGCCGAAAAGCGAGAAAAACGCAGCGGCCTGATCGACCATATGGAGGCGGCCCAGCGCTTCTATCGCGGACAGCTCAACAGCGCGGCGGCGCGAGAGGCCCGGGACTATCTCACCCGGCGCGGCCTGTCGGACAAAACGCTCGAAGAGTTCGGCATCGGTTTCGCCCCGCGCGGGCCGGATGTGCTAGGCGAATACCTGCGCCAGAGCGGCGCGAAGCAGGACGAGTTGATCGAGGCCGGCCTTGTCGGCCTGCGCGATGACGGGTCGACCTATGACCGGTTTCGCGAGCGCATCATGTTCCCGATCCGCAATCCGCAGGGGCAGGTTATAGCCTTCGGTGGTCGGGCCATGAACGAGGATGCCCAGGCGAAATACCTCAATTCGGCGGAAACACCGCTCTTTTCCAAGGGCCGCGTTCTCTACAATCACGGTCCCGCCCGTGCCAATGCGGGCAAGGGCCTGCCGCTGATTGTCTGCGAAGGC
>CALGNO010000199.1 GCA_937958625.1 uncultured Neomegalonema sp. | reverse complement strand
ATCCTTTCCTCATGTCCGTCACGCCAGCAGCCAGCCAGACTTTCGTGTTTGCTGGAACCGGGATCATGACAATAACCGCCGGATCAGCGAAGCCAGAGCGTCGGGATCATACGCACCATTCACCCGCAACCGATGACCACCGGCAATCTCGATCTCAAGCTGACCGGCAGGACAATCCACCGACAGCGGACTCGCCTCCGCAACTCCGTTATCGACGATTTCCACAGGCAGGAAATGAGCCTCCGCATCGGGAGGCTGTGCATCCGCAAAACGCGGTTCCTTCAGCCAGTTGAAAACCTGATTGGCATTCACATCGTAACGCCGCGCCACCTGCGAGACCGACACGCCAGAAACCCGCGTCTGCGCGCAGATCATCAGCTTCTCGTCATCACTCCAGTTCCGACGTTTCCGATATTTCTTCCTCACCGACGACCTCGATAATGTCCATTACGCTAAGCGGACACTATCTCTCATTAGCGGCGACCAGCAGGTCACCCAGACCGGACGCTTACGACACGACGCGCCGCGCGTTCCCGGAAGCAATATCGGTAAAAAACCGCGTCCGGACTGCGATTGATCCGCCGTGCGATCAGGGCTGAGGCGACAACCGAAAAGATCAGCCGCGCGACGAAGATGCTCGTGAAATCAGCGCCGAGGGCGATGAAGACCAGTGTATCCTCGACGAGGCCATGGGCGAATCCCATGAAAACGCAGACGATGAATATCTGCCGGGGCGGCATTGTCCCTGACCGAGCCTCCTGCACGATCATGCCGCCGCCATAGGTCAGGCCGAGAAACGCCCCGATAATCGAGCACGGCACCCCCGATGCCCCAATCCCGGCCAGCCCGAAAAACGGCGCGAGGGCATGGGTAATCCGGTCCAGCACGCCCGACAGGCGCAGGGTCTCCAGCACGACATTCAGCGCCAGCAGGATGGCGAACATCCAGAACAGGGTTTCAAGCAACCCGCGCGCGAACCCGCCCCATCCCTCGCTTTCACTCATCGGAATCCAGACCGGATCGACGGGAGCGGCCAGCCATCCCGTCATCTCGAAGGTAAGGTGCAGCAGAGCCGCGAAGATCAACCCGCCGCCGAGCCGTATGGCGGTCGTGATCCAGAAACCCGGCCCCGCCTGCGACACGATTCGCTGTTCGATGGGGAGCGCATGGACCATCAGCAGCAGGGCGGCGAGAACCGTCATATCCGCCTGACTCATTGCCTCGACCGGAACCAGCGTAAAGACGATCACAACCGCACCCCAAATGCCGACGAACAGACCGGTCAGCCATGCCAGCGCCAGTTCCGGTGCGAGGCCATAAAGCTGCATCAACGGCTCGAAAAAGGGTGAAATCGCGTCGATCATCCCGGTAGCGACCAAAACCTGAGCGAGAACCGCGATGGGCACGACGATTTTGATCAACGCCCAATAGGTCCGCACCGTCTTGGCGAGAATCGCCCGCGCGTGTTCGATCACCGCCATATTCGCCCCTTCACGTATCGCGCGTTTCCGCCAGCGCGAAACCTGTGTATAGCAGCGCCATGACTTTATTGGCGGTAGCATTCGGCGGCGCAATCGGCGCGTCCCTGCGGTATGGCGTTGGTGTCTGGAGCCTGCGGGCCTTCGGCTCCGGCTTTCCCGCCGGGACGATGATCGTCAATGTCTCCGGTTCGTTCATCATGGGCATTGCGGCGGTCGTGATGATGCACCGGTTTCCGGGGTCATGGGGCGCGTATGCACCCTTCGTGATGACCGGATTGCTCGGCGGATTCACGACGTTTTCGGCGTTTTCCCTTGATGCCCTGCGGCTGATCGAAGAGGGCCGCGCGGGGGCGGCGGCGATTTACATTGCGGGATCGGTGGGATTGTCGCTTCTGGCGCTGTTCTGCGGCTTGCTGACGGGAAGGACGATCTGGCCATGAGCGGTGGTGTTCAGCATCTTGAGGTCGAACCCGGCGAGGCCGGACAGCGGCTCGACCGCTGGCTGCGGGCCAAGTTTCCGGTCCTGACCCAGGGGCGCATCGAAAAGATGCTGCGCAAGGGCGAGGTCCGTATCGATGGCGGGCGTGCAAAGTCCAATAGCCGGATCGAGGCGCATCAGATGGTGCGCGTTCCGCCTCTGCCAACAGGCGAGGCCCCGCCGCCGAAACACGAGCGCGGGCTCACCGATGCGGACATTTCCTTCATGCGCAATCTGGTTCTTCATCAGGACGAGCACATGATCGTTCTGAACAAGCCCCCCGGTATTCCGGTTCAGGGCGGCACGGGACAATCGCGTCATATCGACGGGATGCTTGGCGCGTTGGCCGGGGATGGCGAGCGACCGCGTCTGGTTCACCGCATTGACAAGGATACCTCGGGCCTGTTGGTCCTCGCGCGCAGTGGCATGGCCGCCCGGGCCCTGACCGGGGCTTTCCGGTCAAAGGCGGCACGAAAGCTCTACTGGGCCGCGTGCATCGGCGTGCCGAAAATGCGCACGGGTACCATCGCCTATGCGCTCGAAAAGCTGCCGGGGCCGATGGGGGAAAAGATGACCTGCATCGACCCGCGCGACCTGAACGCGCATCCCGACGCCAAGCGCGCCATTACCGATTACGCGGTGGTCGAGGCGGCGGCAAAGCGGGCCTCGTGGCTCGCCCTGCGTCCCGTCACCGGACGAACGCATCAGCTGCGCGCGCATATGTCCGAGATTGGCTGCCCGATTATCGGCGATGGCAAATACGGTCCGACTCGCGAGGACGCCGAACGGCGCGTCACCGGCGCGATCAGTAACAAGCTGCACCTGCACGCCCGCCGCATCGCCGTGCCGCATCCCGATGGATCAGGCCGCATCATCGACCTGCGCGCGCCTCTGCCTGAACACATGAAACACACATGGCAGACGTTTGACTGGCAGATGGCCCTCGGCGACGAAGAAGATCTGTTGCCGGAGCCGAAGGCATGAGCCTGCGCCTGATCGTCTTCGACTGCGACGGCACCCTGATCGACAGTCAGGTTGCCATCATCCACGCCATGCGCGCGGCCTTCGGTGCCGCCGACTTGCCCGCCCCCGACGACGAGTCGATTCGCGGCATTGTCGGGCTGTCGGTTCCACAAGCCGTCGCGAGCCTTGCTGAAGACCACGGCCCTGAAACGCTTGCCATCATCGACCGGGAGTTTCGACAAGCCTCGATCCGCTGGCGCGCTGATAACCCCGGAGCCAGCGCGACGTTCTATCCCGGTGCGCGCGAGACCCTCGACCATCTGAACGAGTCCGGCGAATTGCTGGCGGTGGCCACGGGGAAGGCGAGGCGCGGCCTCGATCATCTGCTCGACACCACCGATCTGCACGGCCATTTTGTCGTGACCCAGTCGGCGGATGACGCGCCGTCAAAGCCGCATCCGGGAATGCTGGAAAACTGCGCCCGGATGAGTGGGGCGGACGATCTGGTCATGATCGGCGATACCAGTTTCGATATGCTGATGGCGAAGTCCTTTGGCTGCAAGGCAATCGGCGTCAGTTGGGGCTACCACGCCGATGCCGTGCTGCTCGATAGCGGGGCGGATGTGCTGGTGCATGATTTCGATGAACTCCGCAGGGCATTGGCCGATGGGTGAGGGGGACCGGCGATGAAGGCTCCGAAACGGTTCTGGAAAGAAGTGACGGTCGGGCAGACTGAGGGCGGATTCGACATCCAACTCGATGGTCGGCCCATAAAGACACCGGCCAAGAACGTCTTCGTCGCCCCGACGCGGGCACTGGCCGAGGCGGTGGCCGAGGAATGGCACAGTCAGGAGGGCGCGATGAACCCCGCCGCGATGCCGCTGACCCGCTATGTCAATTCCACCATCGACGGCATCACGCCCCGCCGGGAAGAGATCGTCGGCATGGTCGCGGCCTATGGCGAGTCCGACCTGCTCTGTTATCGCGCCGAGCATCCTGAACGGCTGATCGCGCGACAGGCCGAGCGGTGGGATCCTTTGCTCGATTGGGTCCGCGAGCGCTACGACGCGCCGCTGATCCTCGCGTCGGGCGTCATGCCAGTGACCCAGCCTGCGCCCAGCGTCGCGCGCCTGAGGAAGGCCGTCGCCAGTCATGATGATTTTGCCCTTGCCAGCCTCCATGATCTGGTCGCAATTTCCGGCTCACTGGTGCTGGGATTGGCGGTATCCGAGGGGCGGCTGGAAGCGAGCGAGGCGCTGTCGCTATCGCGCCTTGACGACGATTGGCAGTCCGAGGAATGGGGCGTCGATGAGGACGCCGCCGCGGTGGCCGCGATCAAGGCCGGGGAATACGCCGCCGCCGCGCGACTGTTGGAGCTTTACAGGAAAAACTGACGATGTTGAGACGTATGTTTCTGGCCGCCTTGCTGGCGCTGACCTTCCCGGCCCATGCGACCGATCTTGTCGTCGCGCCGACCGACGCCCAACAGGAAAGCTATATCGAGGCGCTGAAAACGCCGGGTCATGCGCTGATCATGCGCCATGCCCTTGCACCAGGGCATAACGACCCGGGTAATTTCAAGCTGCGCCAGTGCCATACCCAGCGCAATCTCGATTCGGTGGGGCGGGCGCAGGCGGTGGAGATCGGAAACTGGCTGCGCGCGCGGGGGGTGGCCCCGGCGGCGGTCTATACAAGTCCCTGGTGTCGTTGCATCGAAACCGCCGAGCTGATGAATCTCGCGCCGGTGGTCGAGGAACGCGGCTTGCGTTCATTCGCCGAAAACCTCAGCCCTAAATCCGAAACCCTCGCACGGTTGCGCGATTTTCTTGCTGAAAATGCCGACAGCCAGCAACCGGTGGTCATGGTCACCCATTCCTCGACCATTGCTGATCTGATCGGCGGTCTGGTCGGGTCGGGCGAGGGCGTCGTCGTTCGTGTCAGCCCCGATGGCGAAATTAAGTTGCTCGGACGGGTCTTGTTCGGGCAAGAGCGGATGTAAGCGGGCCGGGTGTCCTCGCGTCAACGCACCCCAGATAAGGAAAGCCGATGCAAGCCATTCTCGACGAACTCGAAGCCAAGCGCGAACAGGCCCGCCTCGGCGGCGGCCAGCGCCGGATCGACACCCAGCACGGGAAGGGCAAGCTGACGGCGCGGGAACGGATCGACCTGTTGCTCGACGAGGGCAGCTTCGAAGAATACGACATGTTCGTCACCCATCGCTGCACCGATTTCGGAATGCAGGACGACAAGCCCATGGGCGACGGTGTCATCACCGGCTGGGGCACGGTCAATGGCCGCATGGTCTATGTGTTTTCGCAAGACTTTACGGTTTTCGGGGGCAGCCTGTCCGAAACCCACGCCCAGAAAATCTGCAAGATAATGGATATGGCCCTGCGCAACGGCGCACCGGTCATCGGCCTGAACGACTCAGGCGGCGCGCGCATTCAAGAGGGCGTGGCATCCCTCGCTGGCTATGCCGACGTCTTCATGCGCAATGTGCAGGCGTCGGGCGTCGTGCCGCAGATTTCGGTGATCATGGGCCCATGTGCCGGGGGCGCGGTCTACTCGCCCGCCATGACCGACTTTATCTTCATGGTTGAAGACAGCAGCTATATGTTCGTCACCGGCCCCGATGTGGTGAAAACCGTCACGAACGAGGTCGTCACTGCCGAAGAACTGGGCGGCGCGCGCACCCATACTGCGAAATCCTCGGTCGCCGACGCCGCCTTCAAAAACGATGTCGAGGCGCTGATCCAGACCCGCCGCCTGATCGACTTTCTGCCCCTGACGGCAAAAGAAAAACCGCCCGTGCGGCCCTTCCACGACGATGCTGCGCGGGTCGAGATGAGCCTTGATACCCTGATCCCGGCAAATCCGAACACGCCCTATGATATGCGCGAGCTGATCCTGAAAGTCGCCGATGAAGGCGACTTCTTCGAGATTCAGGAAGCCTATGCAAAGAACATGATCACCGGTTTCATCCGCCTGGAAGGAAAGCCTGTCGGTGTGGTCGCCAACCAGCCGATGGTGCTGGCCGGGTGTCTCGACATCGATTCCAGCCGCAAGGCCGCGCGGTTCGTGCGGTTCTGCGATGCCTTCAACATCCCACTGCTGACGTTGGTCGATGTGCCCGGCTTCCTGCCAGGCACGGCACAGGAGTATAACGGAATTATCAAGCACGGCGCGAAACTGCTGTTCGCCTTTGCCGAGGCGACGGTGCCCAAGGTGACGGTGATTACCCGCAAGGCCTATGGCGGCGCCTATGACGTGATGAGCTCCAAGCATATCGGCGGCGACATCAACTACGCCTGGCCGACCGCCGAGATTGCCGTGATGGGTGCCAAGGGCGCGACCGAAATTCTCTATCGCAGCGAGCTTGACGACGCCGACAAGATTGCCAAGCGCACGGAGGACTATGAGGACCGCTTCGCCAATCCTTTCGTCGCCGCCGAGCGGGGTTTCATCGACGAGGTCATCATGCCTCATTCGACTCGCCGCCGCGTCTCCCGCGCTTTTGCGGCGCTGGAAAACAAGAGCGTCGAGATGCCCTATCGCAAGCACAATAATATCCCGCTTTAGGTCGGTTCAGCGGCGATGCAAATCTATGGTTGTTTTGCATCGCCTGAAAGCGACCCATGATTGACGACGGTGGCTCTATCCCGACGAACATCATTTAATTTTGGTGCTTCAAGACCTTGGCGGCCATCGAAACGGCGATTAGCAGCGCGATTTGGTTGCACAGCAATACCTTACCTTGTACGAAGTGTCGTGGCACCTTCCTTGCTTAATCGAAGTGCCGAGTAGAGCAGTCTTTAACGTTCCGACCCCCTTGACCGAGAAAGGGGTTCGGCAGCCGCAGGAAATCACGATGACACGCAACATTTCGATTCTTTCGACCGCCTTGATCTTCGGGATGGCCGCTCCTGCCTTCGCGGCCTCCATGAGTGCTGACGAGATCAACATGCGACTGGTCGCCCAGGCCGTGACCGAGCAGGTGGCTCCCGAATACGTCCGCACCGACGAAAATGACGAACCGCTCAGCACGTCTGGCTATATGGCGGTGCCTTCGTCGGGCAAGATCATGCTCGACGTCCAGTTCAAGGTCGGCTCGACCAATGTGACCAACAGCGGCGGCAAGCAGATCGACGCATTGTGCGACGCGATGCGCAAGATGCCGAATATGCCCAGCATCCACCTGATCGGCCATACGGACCGTTCCGGCGATTGGCAAAAGAACCTCGACATCTCCCAGCGCCGCGCCGCCGCGGTGAAGGATTACATCGTCACCGATTGTGAACTGCCCGGTGGCCTGATCCTGACGAGCGGCGAGGGCGAGGCTTTCGCCCCCCGCACCGGCAAGGCCAACAACGCCGATGACCGCCGCATCGAGGTGCAGTTGATCGGAATGCCAGAACCTGAAGTGATGGACGCTGAAGAATCCGAGATGGAAGAAAGCACCAGCGAAGCCGATAACAGCTAAGGCTGCAACGGCTCTAGGATCAAATCGACAAGGCGCGTTCCGGTAGGCCGGAGCGCGCTTTTCTTTTGTCCGATTATCGCCAATCTAGGGACGCGCACTCTCACAAAGAAAGACCTGTCATGTTCGATACCGTCCCCGGCCTGATCGACGATGTCCGCGACCGCTTTGCCCATGTCGACCATTGCCCGGAGCAAGGCCCGCGTGTCTTCTTCGAAAATGCGGGGGGCGCGCTGACGCTCAAGTCGGTGGTCGAGACCTCCACCCGCTATGCGGCGATTCCCGACAATCAGGGCCGCGACAATCCGATGTCGCACACGTTGGTCGCCGCTATCAAACAGGCGCGGGCCGACATGATGACCTTTCTCAACGCGAAGGAAGGACAGGTGTTCGTCGGCGAGAGCGGTACGGAACTGCTGTTCCGCATGATCTCCAACGCGGTGATTGAATCGCCGGCGGGCGGGTCGGTGATCGGCACGACGCTGGAACACCCGGCCTCGCGCAGTGCCGCCCAGCGCTGGTCGAAGATTGCGCGCAAGGAATACCTTTCGGTCATCCATGACGACGCGACAGGCTCGGTCGAGGCAAATGCCTACGCCGCGCTGGTGCGGCCCGATACGCGGGTGGCAACGATCATCCATACCTCGCCGGTCACGGGCATGGCGGTGGACATCAAGGCGGTGGCGCAAGCCATTCGCGCGGTTGCACCGGATTGCTACATCATCGTCGACGGCATCCAGCACGCGGCCCACGGCGCACTGGACATCGAGAGCTACGGCATCGACGGCTACGCGATCTCGCCCTACAAGGTGTTCTCGCGTCACGGATATGGCGTTGCATGGATTTCAGACCGCCTGACCGCGCTGCCCCATGACAGCCTGATCGGCGGGCCGGAGGGCAACTGGGAACTCGGCACCCGCGACACCGGGGCCTACGCAACCCTTTCGGACGTCGTCAGCTATTTCGACTGGCTTGGCGGGCAGTTCAGCGACAGCGAAGACCGCCGCGAACGGCTGGAAGCGGCGGCAAAAGCCATCCACGGCCATGAAAATTCGCTGACCGACGCCATGCTGCACGGCACCGGCAACCTAAAGGGCCTCGCCGATATGCCCGAGGTTCAGATCATCGGCGGCACCGATAATCCGCGCCGCGAGGGTCTGGTCGCCTGCCGCGTCGAGGGCCGCGATACCGCCGAGGTGATCGCCGCCCTGAGAGAGCGCGGAATCCGCACGCATATCCGCCGCGCCGACTATTACTCGAACAATATCCTCGACCCCTTGGGCCTCAGCGATTGCATCCGCGTTTCCATGTGTCATTACAACACGATCGGCGAAGTGAGCGCGTTCCTCACGGCTTTCAGAGAAATCGTTGAAGGATGAACGGACCGCGGATCGTCGTTGCTTTGCGACACAGCGCCAGCCTGTCGCGCAGGTCGATGTCGCCCCATTCCGCAGGGAATACGGCATCAGCGACCGAAGGCCCGAGGAGTGTCTGACAGCGATGCGGTGGATCATTGAAAACGCCCCGTAACGCAACGGGAAATACCGGGCGACAAAACTTGCTCTCAAGGCGCTGAAACCCTATAAAAATCTTAGAAAAATACAGGCCATGACGGCCCTCGGAGACTCTCCTTGAGCGATGAAACCGATCCGCCCGAAGGCCCGCCCTCGGATACCCCGCCCGAACGCGCCGCCCATGACGGGCCGAGCATTTCGGTCGAAGAAGAGATGCAGACGTCTTTTCTCGATTATTCGATGTCGGTCATCGTCAGCCGCGCGATCCCGGACCTGCGCGATGGCCTGAAACCCGTCCACCGGCGCATCCTCTATGGCATGAGCGAGGGCGGCTACGACTACAACAAGCCCTACAAGAAATCGGCCCGCTTGGTTGGTGACGTTATGGGTAAATACCACCCCCACGGCGATACCGCGATCTATGACGCCATGGTCCGCATGGCGCAGGATTTCTCGATGTCGGTGATGCTGGCCGACGGGCAGGGCAACTTCGGCTCGATGGACGGCGATAACCCGGCGGCCATGCGCTATACCGAAGTGCGCATGGCGAATGTTGCCGAGGAACTGCTGAAAGACCTCGACAAGAACACGGTCGATTTCCAGCCGAACTACTCGAACGAATTCCAGGAACCCATTGTTCTGCCAGCGCGGTTTCCAAACCTGCTGGTCAATGGCTCCCAGGGCATCGCGGTCGGTATGGCCACGAACATCCCGCCCCATAACCTCGGCGAAGTCATTGACGGCACCCTTGCACTGATCGAGAACCCCGACCTCGAAGTCATTGACTTGATGGAATATATCCCCGGCCCCGACTTTCCGACCGGCGGCCTGATGCTCGGCCAGTCCGGTGCGCGCAAGGCGTATCTGGAGGGGCGCGGGTCGGTGATGATGCGCGCCCGCACCACGGTGGAGGAAATCCGCAAGGACCGCTACGCCATCGTCATGACCGAAATCCCCTACCAGATGAACAAGGGCACGCTGGAGGCCCGGATCAACGAACTGGTGAAGGAGAAAAAAGTCGAGGGCGTTGCCGAGGTTCGCGACGAATCCAACCGCCACGGCGTGCGCTTCGTGGTCGAGCTCAAGCGCGATGCCACCGCCGAAGTCGTGCTGAACCAACTGTTCCGCTTCACGCCGATGCAGACCAGTTTCGGCGCGAATATGCTGGCCCTGAACAATGGCCGCCCCGAACAGATGGACCTGAAGCGCATCCTCAGCAGCTTCATCGCCTTCCGCGAAGAGGTGGTCGCCCGCCGCACCGCGTTCGAACTGAACAAGGCCCGCGAGCGCGCGCATATCTTGTGCGGCCTCGCCGTTGCGGTCGAGAATATCGACGAGGTCGTGATCCTGATTCGCGGGTCGGCAGATGCCGCCGAGGCGCGCGAAAAGCTGATGGGCAAGGACTGGCCCGCCAAGCAGATCGCGCCCTATATCAAGCTGATCGACGATCCCAGCCATCGCATCAACGACGATGGCAGCTATCGCCTGTCAGAAATTCAGGCCCGCGCGATTCTGGACCTGCGCCTGCAACGTCTGACCGCGCTGGGTGTTGAAGAGATCACGAATGAGCTCGAAGATCTGGCAGCGAAGATCGTCGATTACCTCGATATTCTGCGCTCGCGCGAGCGGATTCTGGCGATCATCTCGGATGAGATGAAGGCCGTCAGAGATGAGTTCGCCGTGCCGCGCCGCACCGAGATCGTCGAGAGCCTTGCCGATTTCGACGACGAAGACCTGATCGAACCTGAAGATATGGTCGTGACCGCGACTCATTCGGGTTATGTCAAGCGCACGCCGCTGGCCGAATATCGCTCGCAGAAACGCGGCGGCAAGGGCCTGATGGGCATGGCGACGAAGGACGAGGATTTCGTCACCCGCCTGTTCTCGGCCAATACCCTCACACCGGTGCTGTTCTTTACCACCGACGGCATGGTCTACAAGCTGAAGACGTGGCGCCTGCCGCAAGGCGGACGCAACGCGCGCGGCAAGGCGCTGGTGAACCTGCTGCCGATCCATGCCGGGGTTTCCATCGCCGCGATGATGCCGGTCGATGTGCCCGAGGAGGAGTGGAGCAACCTTCAGATCGTGTTCTGTACCTCCGACGGACAGGTGCGGCGCAATGAGTTGTCGGACTTCGCCAATGTCCGTTCGAACGGCAAGATCGCGATGAAACTGCCCGAGGGCGTGCGCCTGATTTCGGCTCAGATTTGCACGCCGGACACCGATGTCCTGCTGACCTCCAAACTCGGGATGTCGATTCGCTTTGCGATCACCCATGTCCGCGTCTTCAAGGGCCGCGATTCGACCGGCGTGCGTGGTATGAGGCTGGCCGAGGGCGACGAGATCGTGTCGATGAGCATTCTCGGCAATGTCGAGCGCACCACGGCAGAGGCGAAAGCCTATCTGAAGATGCGTCGGGCCATGGATGGCGACGACCAAACCGATGACGCCGCCGTTTCCGATGAAGCCGAGGATGACGAGGAAGAAACCTCGATTTCCAAGGAACGCTATGTCGAACTCGGCGCGCAGGAGGAGTTCATCCTCACCGTGGCCGAAAACGGCATCGGCAAGCGGACCTCCGCCTATGAATACCGGCCCATCGGGCGCGGTAATAAAGGCTACAAGGCCATGTCGCTCGCGGGCAATTCGCGCAGTGGCCAGACCACCGTTGTCGCCGCCTTCCCGGTGGAAGAGGGCGATCAGGTGATGTTAGTCACGGACTCCGGTCAGTCGATCCGCTGCGGTGTTTCCGATGTCTCGATCCGTTCGCGGTCGGCAGGCGGCGTCTGGGTCTTCCGCACCGCCGACGAGGAGCGCGTGGTTTCCGTTGCAAGACTGGCGGAGCAGGGCGGCGAGGATGAAACATCCGAGCCGGATACGCCCGAGACGTAGCGCCAACTTGAGCGGTCATCCTCGGGCTTGACCCGAGGATTTCTCGCCGCGTCAGGAGACCCTCGCATCAAGTGCGAGGGTGACGAGTGTGAAAAGGTCTGCGAAGGGACCGCACAGGAGAATGGCCCGAGTGACCCCTGTCATCCTCACCGTCAATTCCGGTTCATCCTCGATCAAGTTCGCGGTCTTCCCTGCGAGCAGCCCGGATCACACCGCGATTCTGCGCGGCAAGATCGGCGGTATCGGCAATAACCCGGCCATCGAGGCGAAGCGCGACGGTTCCCCCGTCGCCTTCCCCGCGCCCCTCGACGCCATCCCCACCAATGCCCGTCACGAATGGCTGATCGCCCAGCTTCTCCATACATTGATGGAGGATTTCGAAGGGCTGCACCCCGTCGCTGTGGGACATCGCGTGGTCCACGGCGGACAGGATTTCGACGGCCCTGCGCGGGTGACGCCCGAGACACTGGAGGCGATGCGCGCGCTCACGCCCCTCGCGCCCCTGCACCAGCCGATGAACCTCGCGGCCATCGACGCCATTGCGGCGGGCCATCCCGAGTTGCCCCAAGTCGCCTGCTTCGATAC
>CALGNO010000198.1 GCA_937958625.1 uncultured Neomegalonema sp. | reverse complement strand
TTGATGAATTCCTCGCCGAGGTTCCATCCGGTCTTCATCGTCGCGCCGAGGGGGTAATCGACCACATCGGCGGCCCTGATCTTGGCGGCGGCGGCCAGCACGTCGTCATAGGTTTGCGGCACCGCAATGCCGAGATCAGCGAGAATGTCCTCGCGGTACATAAGGTGCTGCGCGTTGACCATCATCGCAATGGCCATCACCTGTCCGTCGATTTTGATAAGCTGGTTCGGGGTCAGGTTCTCACCGTATTTCTCGACCAGATCATCGAGGGGACGGATCGTGCCCTCGTTCAGCAGCGGAACGATGGTGCCGTTGGCAACCCCGCCCATGGTGTAGAGCGCCGGGTCGGCGGCAAAGGCGGCGGGTTGCTTGGTGCGGAATTCCTGATCGAGTTCCGCTTCGACATTGCCGCACTCGGCCATGGCATCGGTCATCGCCTTCCACGCCTCGAAACCGGCGGTCAGCGATTTGACCGGCACCTCGTTTTCGAAGGAACAGGCGGCATGGGCGGAAGCGGATGCCATGAGCGTAAAGGCGGCTGCGGCGAGTAGTTTTTTCATTGTGTAGTCTCCCTGAAAGTATCTTGCGGCGGCGCGGGTCAGTCGATGCGCTGGCCGGTTTCGTGATTGAACAGATGACAGATGGCCGGGTCGATGGCGAAGCCGACGGGATCGCCGATCTCGATCCGCGTGTCCTTGGATGCCTTGACCGACAGCATGGCCCCGCCCGCCCGGATGGTCACGATGGTCGCATCCCCAAGCATTTCGAACGTGTAGACCTTCGACGTGACCTGCCCCGTGCCGGGTTCGCATACCGAGGCATCCTCGGCACGAAAACCCAACTCAACCGGGCCAGCATGGGCAGTAGGAAGCCCCTCGATCCGGATTGAGTCGGCGGTAAAGACGCCGCCCTCCAACACGCCCGCGACAAGGTTCATGGCGGGCGAGCCGATGAACCCGGCGACAAAGGTATTGGCCGGGCGGTCATAAATTTCGGTGGGTGTGCCGACCTGCTGAAACTCGCCCTTTTCCATCACCACGACCCGGTCGGCGAGGGTCATTGCTTCGATCTGGTCATGGGTGACGTAGATCGTCGTGGTAGCGAGTTCGTGCTGCAAATTCTTGATCTGCGCGCGGGTCGACACGCGCAGCTTGGCATCGAGGTTCGACAGCGGCTCGTCCATCAGAAACAGCGTCGGCTGGCGTACGACGGCGCGGGCAAGGGCAACGCGCTGGCGCTGGCCGCCCGACAGCTCTTTTGGCAGGCGGTGCAACAGGTCGCCAAGTTCCACCATCTCGGCGGCGCGCATCACCCGTGCGTCATGATCCGCCACCGGAACCTTCCGCACCTTTAGAGGAAACCGGATATTTTCGTAGACGGTGAGGTTAGGATAAAGGCCATAGCTCTGAAACACCATGGCGACGTCGCGGTCCTTTGGCTCGAGGCGATTGACCACTTTTTCGCCAATCAGGATATCGCCCTCGGTGGGGTCTTCCAATCCTGCGATCATGCGCATGGTCGTGGTCTTGCCGCATCCCGACGGGCCAAGAAAGACGATGAACTCGTTATCCGCGATCTCGAGATTCGCGGCGTTCACGCCCGTGAACGAGCCCCAGCGTTTCGTCACATTGCGCAGCGTCACACTTGCCATGCGTCCCCGGTCCCCGTTCTGGTGACGAACATCGTTGGGCCGACGTTTGCAATAATCCACCGCCTATGCAAGCGATTGCACTGCCGCTGTGGCAGGAGTGGGATCGAATGACCGGGCATCTTGAAAACAAGCGACGCCTCTATGCCGGACTGTCCCGCCTCGCAGAGGCGGCACCGGATCGGCAGCGCGGATGTATCGGTGATCTCTATCATCCACATGCGACCTGGCGCGGCTCACATCCCCTGAATGACATCACCGGCACCGACGCCATCGAGGCAACGGTATGGCAGCCGCTCGCGCGCGCGATGCCGGACCTCGAACGGCGCGATCTTATCGTCATCGGCGGGCAGTACGAGGGCCGCGATATGGTCGCCTGTATGGGCCATTACTGCGGCACGTTTCGGCGCGACTGGCTCGGCATACCGGCGACCGGGCGGCCCGTCTACCTGCGCTATGGCGAGGTTCACGCCGTGGAGGACGGGCTGATTACCCAGTCCTCGTGCCTGTGGGACATGCTCGACTTGATCCGGCAGGCCGGGTTCTGGCCCATCGCGCCGAGCCTTGGCACCGAGGGCATGTGGCCCGGGCCGCTGACCGCCGACGGCATCGTCCTGCGCGAGACCAACGCGCAAGAGGGCGAGGCGAACCTGCTGCAAACCCTCGCGATGCATAAGGCGCTGGGCGATTACAATGACCTCGACCATGCGGGGCGCGAGGGGTTGTTGACCATGCCCCAGAAGGAATATTGGCACCCGAAGATGATGTGGTACGGGCCGTCTGGCATCGGCACCACGCGCGGGCTGCAGGGCTTTGTCGATTATCACCAGCTTCCTTTCCGCATCGCCTTTCCAAACCGCAAGGGCGGCGCGCAGATCACCGACCGGAGCAAAGGCGGCCACTATGTGCGCCTCGGCGACGGTCCCTATTCCGTCACCGGCGGCTGGCCGAGCGTGCGGGCGCACCATGCGGGCGGCAACTTTCTCGGTGTCGGCCCCACCGGGCGCGATGTGCAGATGCGGGTGATGGATTTTTATCTGCACCATGAAGGACTGATCCGCGAAAATTGGGTGCCCATCGACATCATCGACTTGCTGATGCAAATGGGTGTCGATGTCTTTGACCGAATGCAGAGCCATTTCCGGCGCGGCAGTCTTTCATGAATGGCGGACAGGCGTCACATGCCCGGCGCGATTGGCCGTCAAAAGCGATTCAACGGCATACAGCAATGATCTTTTTGGATGAAGTTTCATCACCCTCGGTATAACGGATGACATGCAACATACAGCAAAACCCGACGCCATCATAACGGCACCCTTGTATACGCACCGCCATGTATCGAGCGGGCAAGAGGCCGTCGAATACCTGCGCCAGATGTATGACGAGGCGACCGGCTTTCTGCGCGAGCAATTCGATGCTGTGCTGGACGGTGCGCCGGTCGAGGGACGCTATCGAGCGTATTACCCCGAAATCCGGTTGCAGACCACGTCGCACGCGGTTCTGGATTCCCGTCTCGCCTTTGGCTACGTGCCTGGACCCGGCATGTTTTCGACCACGATCACGCGCCCTGACCTGTTCAACGGTTATCTGGAAGAACAGATCGACCTGCTGATCGAAAATCACGGCGACGGCGTTTATATCGGGCAGTCCCAGACACCTATCCCTCTGCACTTTGCCTTTGCCGAGGGTGCCCATGTGGATGGGTCGATCACCGAACGGCTCGACAGGCCGCTGCGGGATGTGTTCGATGTGCCGGACCTGTCCGCCACCGATGACAAGATCGTCAATTCGCGGCTCGAGGCGGATGCCGACGATATGCTGCCCCTGGCCCCGTTCACGGCCCAGCGCATCGACTATTCGCTGCATCGACTGTCCCATTACACGGCCACCTCGCCGCAGCATTTTCAGAACTTCGTGCTGTTCACAAACTATCAGTTCTATGTCGATGAATTCGTTGCGTTTGCAAAGCAAGCCGTCGCCGACCCGGGCTCAGGTTATGACAGCTTTATCGAACCGGGGAACCGCCGCACCGATGCAGACGGCACGACCGGCGAGGCCGTCGCGCGCCTGCCCCAGATGCCCGCCTATCACCTGACGCGTGCGGGCGATTCCGGCATCACGATGATCAATATCGGCGTCGGCCCCTCGAACGCGAAGACGATCACCGACCATGTCGCCGTCCTGCGCCCGCATACCTGGATCATGCTTGGCCATTGCGCGGGGCTGCGTAATTCCCAGCGGCTCGGCGACTATGTCCTCGCCCATGCCTATCTGCGGGAAGATCATGTGTTGGATGACGATTTGCCGGTCTGGGTGCCGATTCCGCCGCTGGCCGAGGTGCAGGTGGCGCTGGAGCAGGCGGTTGCCGAGATCACGGGGTATACCGGCTTCGAGCTCAAGCGCGTCATGCGGACCGGGACCGTCGCCACGATCGACAACCGGAACTGGGAGTTGCGGGACCAGACCGGCCCGGTCCAGCGCCTGTCACAAAGCCGCGCCATCGGCCTCGATATGGAATCGGCCACGGTGGCCGCGAACGGCTTTCGCTTTCGCGTGCCCTACGGCACGTTGCTTTGTGTCTCCGACAAACCCCTGCACGGCGAGCTGAAGCTGCCGGGCATGGCGACCGATTTTTACAATACCCAGGTGAAACAACATCTGCTGATCGGCATCCGCGCCATGGAAGTGCTGCGCGATATGCCGCCGGAACGGCTGCACAGCCGCAAGCTGCGCTCGTTCTTCGAAACGGCGTTTCAGTAGGCGACGGCCACACCGGGGCGGGGCCGCCGCGGGGCCGCTCAGGGCTTCGTAAACAGGTCTTTCCGATGCGGGATGTCGTCGCGATGGTCTTCGACATACTTCATCACGTTGCCCATCGTGCACTCGCCGCCAAAGCCGGACCATGGCTCGAAATCAGGCGTATTGAGCACGCTGGCCGGGTCGAGCTTCATCAGGCGGATCAGCACCGAGGCGCAGATCAAGCCGCCAACCCCGGTCAGCTTGCCCCTGCCCAGCAATTCCGCCTCCTGAAGCGCGTAGGCCCAGAGTGGGGTCTTGTCGATATGCTCCTTCGCAAGCCCGTCCGGGGCCGCCAAGACCTTGAAGTCATGCCCGAGATGCTGGCTGTTGAGGAACCGCGCCACCTTTTGCCCATGGGGCAGTTGCAGGGTCAGGCGGTCGCGCAGGATATTGCGCAGGGCCAGCTTGCGCGACTGATCCAGCGTCAACTCCATCCCGCCGAACTTGATCTTACCGGGAACAACGCTGTTAGGCAGTTCCATCAGCGTCTTAGCCATCTTCATGCCGACGGCGCGGGCCTTTTGCGCCTTGGTTCCCGCCACATCGAAGAACATGCGCATTTCCATATCGCTGGACGGATCGCGCGGGCCGAAACCCTGCATCGCAAAAAGATCGACGGCTTTCGACGCGCCCTTTTTCAGCTTGTAGGCATTCTGCGCCGTAGCATGGCCAAAGCGATAGACACCGACCGAAAACTCGGCAGGCATCACCGGGGCCATCGGCCCGAACGGATCGGTCGCGAGCGCAAGGTCGATCATCTCCTGATCCACGAAAGCAGGCAGAAAATCGTTGAGGATGATCCATTGATAATGCAGCCGGATAAAGCGTCGCACGCTCTCGAAATCCACCAGCTTCGCGGGCAATGACCGGTGCCAGACGTCGCTGCGGATGTTCATCGCGGCGCATTCCTTGATCTCGCCGCCCGCCGTACCGCCCTCTTCGACATGGCTCATGAGGATATTGTGCAGGCAGATGAACGCGCCCTGAATCTGGCTGACGATGATGTTCTCGTCATTGCGGAAATCGCCGATCAGCGCGGTGCCCTCGCTGTTGCGAGCCAGATCGTTCGGACTGTCCTTGCGACCGAACAGCAAGAAGTGCTCGTGCTTTTTCGAATAAAGATACGGCGATGCTTCCGGCCCATCGCCATAGACGCAATCGAGGTCGAGGTTGGGCGTACGCACATTGCGAATATGGCGCGGGTCGATGCGCTTGCCGATGGAACTGGTCGCGTCGAGGGTGATGTCGTGGTCGATGAACTGACCAAAGAACGTCATCCCGGCATCGGCCTTGCCGTTGACATCCTTTTTGGTGGTCAGCGTGTCGACGAAACGGTCGAACTTCTCCACCAGTTGCTTGTCGGTGAAAACGCCTGTCGTTGGGTTCGCCTCCAGCAGATAGCCGAACACCTGAGGCAACACGCCCCCCGGTGTCGGGTCCGCCAAATCCGGCAGGCAATGCTGCTTGACGAGTTGCTCGTATCGCGTGAGGCCGTGTCCGGTCTGCGCCATGGTGGATTCTCCGCTACGTCGATGAATTGGAGTGACATTTTACCCCAACTCGCCTTAAGCGAGAATGCGCCGAGTGTGTTCTACAGCACAGCTTCGTACGATTTTACGACACCAAAACCGGGAAATGTCGTTTTTATTCCCCGTAGATCAAACGCAGGCGGTCATCCCGCCATCGACATAAAGCACATGCCCGTTGACGAAACTGGACGCATCGGAGGCCAGATAAATCGCCGCGCCGACCAGTTCATCGACCGTCCCCCAGCGCGCTGCAGGCGTGCGTTTTTCCAGCCAGCCACTGAACTCCGCATCGTTGACCAGCGCCTCGGTCAGCTCGGTTTTGAAGTAGCCCGGCGCGATACCGTTGATGTTCAGGCCATGGCGCGCCCAGTCCGTCGCCATGCCTTTGGTCAAGTTCGCGACCGCCCCCTTCGACGCCGTATAGGGCGCAATGCCGGGGCGGGCGAGCATCGTCATCACCGAGCAGATATTGATGATCTTGCCCTTGCCGCGTGGGATCATGTGCTTGGCTGCGGCTTGCCCGACATTGAAGACGCTGTTGAGGTTCGTCGTCATCAGACGCGAGAAATCATCGGCGGGAAAATCCTCCAACGGCGCGCGCTGCTGCATCCCGGCATTGTTGACCAGAATATCCAGCGGTCCGACCTCGGCCTCCATCCGCGCGATACCGGCGGCGCAGGCAGCATGGTCGGTCACGTCGAAGGCGGCCTGATGCACCGTCGCACCCTCGGCTCGCAAGCCCTCGGCGGCCCGGCCCAGCTTTGACGGGTCACGCCCGTTGAGAATGATCGACGCCCCCGCCGCCGCCAGCCCCTTGGCCAGTGCAAACCCGATGCCCTGGGAAGAGCCGGTAACCAGCGCACAGCGACCGCTCAGGTCGAAAAGGGACAGGGACATGGGCAAACTCCGATGGGGCCGCGCGGGGCCGTGTTGACAGGCTTATCAAAAAGCTTTCTTGCAGAAGCCCCGCGCAAAAGCATCAATCAAAGCGGATCAGTCGCCTTTGGGCGGGCGTTCTTCACGCTGGGCGGCTCACCAACCGCGACCAGGTCAGTGATCCGAAAAGATCGATACAGACCCTCGACTAACAGGTCGAGGTTATCCTTTTCCGCAAATCCGATACAGCCGACATCATAGCTGACGATCTTGCGGGCATCGTTGGTCTCGCGGGTAATCGTCAGGGTCGGCGTGCCCGTGATGCGATCAGGGCAGGTATCGGGCGTGTCGGCGGTATAGGCGCGCGCCATCGACTCAAACTCGTAACGGTCGAGCAGGCCAAGCGCCGAGCGGAATGAGCCGACCGGCAACCCGCCCGTCGAGCGCCCTTCCGTGATCGTATTGGCCCCTGCGTTCAGGCGATAGCGTTCATCGGGACCGACCCGCATGGAATACACCGGGCAGAGGGCCGGACAATCGCTGGACGAAATCGTGACCGTGCCCTCCAGCGGCGGCTCCTTCGGTTCGGGCGTCGCGCAGCCTGCCAAGAGGACTGAGACTGAGACCGCAAGGGTCGGAACGAGTTTCACCATGGGTCTTTTCTCCTTTGCCGCGATTTACGCCCGCGCACGCCTGCGCCGACGCCGACCGCCATCGTCTCCGCCCGGCGGTTGCGCAGGCGGCGTGTCGGGCAGGCGTACCTGCTTTCGCAGCAGAGAATAAGGCGCGGTCTTGTGCGGAACAGCCATCGCCTCGATAAAATGTTCCTGGAACTTCGGCTCGACCGCCGTCTCGACCTTATGGACATCGTGCACGACGGCCTCGATCTTGCGGCGGGCACCGGCATTGAGCAGAGCGATGCGCGCCCCGGTTCCCGCGGCATTGCCCGCCGAGCGCACATTCTCGACCTCGCAATCGGGGATCATGCCCAGCGCCAGCGCATGGACCGGCGAGATATGCGCCCCGAAGGCTCCGGCGAGGGTGATCTTGTCGAGTTTTTCGACGCCCAGTTCATCCATAAGCAGACGGCACCCGGCATAAAGCGCGGCCTTGGCGAGTTGAATCGCGCGCACGTCGTTCTGGGTGACCACGATTCGCTGCTCGCCGTCATGGATCAGATACGAGAATGTGCGCCCCTCGGCAAAGACACGCGGGGTCGTTTTCGCCAGATCACCCCGGACGACGCCGTCGATGTCGATCACATCCGCCAGACGCATCTCGGCAATCGCCTCGATAATGCCCGACCCGGCAATCCCGGTCACGCCGCTTTCGGATGTTGCCTTGGCAAAGCCCGGATCATCGGACCAAAGCTCGCAGCCGATGACCTTGAAGCGGCATTGCTTGGTATCGGGGTCAATGCGCACCCGCTCGATGGCCCCCGGCGCAGCGCGTTGACCGCAGGAAATCTGCGCCCCCTCGAACGCTGGGCCGGTGGGCGAGGAACAGGCAAGCAAGCGATGGCGGTTGCCCAGGACGATCTCGGCATTGGTGCCCACATCGACGATCAGGGTCATCTCGTCGGTATCGTAGGGGGCCTCGGAGAGGATCACCGCCGCCGCATCGGCCCCCACATGCCCCGCGATACAGGGCAGCGTATAGACGCGGGCGTTGGGGTGAATATCCAGCTCAAGCTCCGTCGACCAGAACACCATCCCGTCCCCCGCCGCCAGCGCAAAGGGCGCGCCGCCGAGTTCCACCGGGTCGATCCCCAGCAACAGGTGGTGCATGATCGGATTGCCAACGAACGTGGTCTCGACAATATCCTCGCGGTCCACCATCGCCTGCGCCGCGACCTGTCCCAGCAGCGCATTGATCGCCTCGCGCACCGCCTTGGTCATCTGCTTGTCGCCGCCGGGGTTCATCATGGCATAGGAAACGCGGCTCATCAGGTCTTCACCAAAGCGGATCTGCGGGTTCATCAGACCGGCGGAGGCCACCGTCTTGCCCGTACGCAGGTCGCTGAGATGGCAGGCGATGGTGGTCGAACCAACATCGAAAGCCGCGCCGTAGATCGTGCCCTCGTAGAAACCGGGCCAGACCTGAATGATGCGGCGGTTATGGTCCTTGCGACCGAAATGGACAGCGCACGTCACCTTCCAGTCGCCCTCACGCAGGGCGGGTTGCAGGCTTTGCATCAGGCGCAAATCGCCAACCAGCCCCTCGATGTCCCACTGCTGCTCCAGCGCGCGGATCAGGCGATCCATATCGGAAGACGGATCGTGCATATCCGGCTCTTCGACCTCGACGTAGAAAATGCGCGTGGCGGGATCGAGTTCGATCACTCGGTCATCGGCGTCCTTGCGCACGACTTGCTTGTGGACCTGACTTTCGGGGGGCACGTCGATGACGATGTCGCCATCGACCCTGGCCTGACAGCCGAGCCGCCGCCCCTCGCGCAGACCGCGTTTCTCGCGATAGCGTTCCTCGACGCTGTTCCACTCCGACAGCGCCGATTCGCGGGAGGTCAGGCCATGCTTGGGGAATTCACCAAAGGACGGCGTAATCTGGCACCGCGAACAAATACCGCGCCCGCCGCACACGCTGTCGAGGTCAACTCCGAGGGTGCGTGCCGCCTGCAAGACCGGTGTTCCGACCGGAAACCGCCCGCGCTTGCCAGAGGGCGTAAAGACGACCAGAGCGTCTGGGGTGTTGGCACCATCGGCCATGTCGCTGCCTCGCGGAGTGTGATTTTCTATCGGACCATCGCGCATCTGCACCTCCCGCGCCAAGCTCTCATTCGACGCACGAGAGGTGGATTGCGACAGGGGTCGATATGAATTGACGAGGCCTGCCGATCCGGAAGTGGCTTGGGGTTAAGGCATCAGCGACTGAAGCCACTTGATATTCTCAACCTCGTGTGTATATTTATACACACACCTGACACACAACCTGATATTCCTGACATGATCAATACCGGAGATGAGCATGAAGTCAGATACATGCACAAGGAACCGAGTGGATGGAAAACGACTCGCGCAAGATCATTAAGCGATTAAAGGCAGATGGCTGGATTCATGTACGAACCAAAGGCAGCCACCATCATTTCAAGCACCCTGACTTGTCAAAAATCATCACAGTCAAACATCCGGACAAGGACTTAGCGCCGGGACTGGTTTTATCGATTTACAAAATCGCGGGATGGTCATGAGCCATTTCGCATAATCGGAAGGAAAAAATGACTTACATCGCTACTCTAAAACCAGAAGATGGTCGCATAACTGTGCTGTTCCCTGATTTCCCAGGATGCGGCACCGTTGGAAATACATTCGATGAAGTCTTGGCTTTAGCCGCTGAGGCTCTTGGCGGCCATGTCGAGAGCCTGCGCGATATTGGCGAGGCAATTCCTGAACCCCGCTCTCTTTCCAGCATCCGTGCTGAAATCAAAGACCTGGATATTACATTTGCAGCTATTCCTCTCATCGAGGACCGTGGCACCACACGGCGGGTGAACGTGTCGCTTGATCCCGGCTTGCTGGATGCGATCGACGGTGCCGCAAAATCTCGCGGCATGACGCGCTCTGCTTTTTTGGCGAGTGCAGCGCGGCGGGAGTTGGTGGGCGTTTAAACGTATTCTCCCACCCCTGGACACCCTACCCTTGCCCCCACCCCAGCATCGGCTAGGTTCCGAGGGGACAGGGAGAACCACACGATGCCGACGATCAACCGCTTTGCCGATTTTCATGACGAGATTACCGGCTGGAGGCACGATCTGCACCGCCACCCGGAACTCATGTATGACGTGCACCGGACTGCCGGGGTGGTCGCCGAAAAGCTGCGCGGGTTTGGTTGTGACGAGGTGGTCACGGGGCTGGGTCAGACCGGCGTTGTCGGCATCATCGAGGGCAGCAAGGGTGCGGGGCGGACCATTGGGCTGCGCTCGGATATGGACGCCCTGCCGATCCATGAGATCCGCGATCTGCCTCACAAATCCCTCACCGATGGAAAAATGCACGCCTGCGGCCATGACGGGCATACGGCGATGCTGCTCGGCGCTGCGAAATATCTGGCCGAGACGCGCAACTTCGCCGGACGGGTCGCCGTGATCTTCCAGCCCGCCGAAGAAGGCGGCGCAGGGGGCAAGGCGATGGTCGATGACGGCATCATGGACCGGTGGGACATCGCGGAAGTCTACGGAATGCACAACCTGCCGGGCCTGCCCGTCGGCCAGTTCAGCCTGCGCCCCGGCCCGATCATGGCCGCGACCGACGAGTTCACCATCATCATCGAGGGGCGCGGAGGCCATGCCGCCAAGCCAAACGAGTGCGCTGACCCGACCCTCGCCGGGGCCGCGATCATGATGGCCCTGCAATCTATCGTCTCGCGCAATGTAGACCCGGTGGAATGTGCCGTCGTCTCCTGCACCACATTTCAGGCCGGCGATACCTTCAACGTGATTCCGCAGACCGCGCGGCTGAACGGCACCGCCCGCACGCTCGACGCGGATATCCGCACGCTGGTCGAGACCCGCATCACCGAGATGGTCCCCGCTATCGCCGCCGGATACGGCTGCACTGCCGAGGTGACATTCCGCCGAGGCTATCCGGTCACGGTCAACCATGCGGCCCAGACCGACTTTGCCATCGGCGTCGCCGCCGGGGTCGCGGGCGAGGACGGTGTGAACGGGGCCATGCCGCCGATGATGGGGGGCGAGGATTTCTCCTACATGCTGAACGAGCGCCCCGGTGCGATGATCTTCATCGGCAACGGCCCCTCGGCGGGCCTCCACCACCCCGAATTCGACTTCGACGACCGCGCCATCCCCTATGGATGCAGCTATTGGGCGCGGCTGGTGGAGACGGCACTGGCGGCGTGACTTGTAATGGGCGTCCTGCAAACGAAAGAATCGTGGTCTTTTGCACCGCACCCATCCATATTTCATGCGTCAATGACGGGATTTCACATCAACTCTGGCGCAGACGAGGACTCGATGGCCGAACGTAAATCTGCATTAAAACGCGCGCCGAAACGACCGAAATTGGACCTTTTGCTGCAAAAAGCCAGAGAAACAACAATTACTGAAGATATGCTGCGTGATCAAACCGCAAGTTTTATATACGGCAACGCACCAAAAGGATCCCGAATTACAAAAGAGTCTGCAATCGCATCTGTTGGAAAAATGCGCATTACACGCGATTAAAATGATAAATTGGCATAAAGTCTATGTTTATACTTGAGCAGGAAAACCAAGAGCTTTTTGACAATATACAGCGTAAAAATCTTGAGAGGCAGTATCAGTTTCTGACGAACTGTATCGAAGTCGGGCTTATGAAAGGCCCGGTGTCTTTTGACAAATATATGTTTTGGTCACTCAACCACGTCGCTGTGGCGAATATTTCCCAATTCGGCGGTCGGTTCCGCCGCGAACCGATTTATGTTGGCAATCATAAGCCACCCCACTTCAACGATGTCGATGAGTGGATGGACCGGTTTATTTCAACGGTGCAGGAAAACTGGTTTATCTGGTCACCGACGGAGTTGGCCGCATACGGCCTGTGGCGCATGAATTGGATACATCCTTTCATCGAAGGTAACGGACGAACCGCGCGAGCGATATGCTATTTCCTGCTATGCGTTAAGACTGGCAAGCTGTTGCCCGGGCGGAAGATCGTGCCTGAACGAATACGCGAGGACCGGGAAGGATATGAACGCGCCCTCAAGGCAGCAGACCGCGCGTGGGATGCGGGTGATCTGAATTTCTCCGATATGGAGGATTATCTCGCCACGCTCTTACAGGCACAGTTGGAAGATGACGGTTTAGACTATCAAGGTCCATCATCAATCTGATAATGCACGCCCCATGAAAAACAGAGACACCTCGACCCGCGATCTGATGGCCACCGCGCGCACGCTTTCGGTCGCCCTGCCCTTTCTGCAAAAGCACGACGGTCAGTCGATCGTCGTGAAGCTGGGCGGGCACGCCATGGGCGACCCGGCGCTGATGGATGATTTTGCGGGTGATGTCGCGCTGATGAAGCAATGCGGCGTGCATCCCATCGTCGTCCATGGCGGCGGGCCGCAGATCGACGAGATGCTGAAACGGCTCGAAATCGAGAGCAGCTTTGTCGATGGCCTGCGCGTGACCGATGCCGCGACGGTCGAGGTCGTCGAAATGGTCCTCGCCGGAAAGATCAACAAGGAGATCGTCGCCGCGATCAACAAACAAGGGGGCCGCGCGGTCGGCCTCAGCGGCAAGGATGCGCGGCTGATCGTGGCCGAAAAGCTGTTGCAGACCGTCACCGACAAGGCGACGGGCGCGGAACGCAAGATCGACCGGGGCTTTGTCGGCAAGCCAGTCTCGATCAACCCCGAGGTGCTGGAAGTCTTTCGAGACTCAGACCTGATCCCGGTCGTGGCCCCTGTGGCGGCGGGAACCGAGGGCGAGACCTTCAACATCAATGGCGATACGGCTGCGGGGGCGTTGGCCGGGGCCATGCGGGCTGCGCGGCTGCTGCTGCTGACTGATGTTCCGGGGGTCAAGGGCGCCGATGGCGCGTTGATCGAGGAGATGAGCGTCGCGGAGGCTCAGGCCCTGATCGAAAGCGGGGTCATCCATGGAGGGATGATCCCGAAAGTCGAAACAGCGCTCGATGCGCTGTCTCGGGGTGTCGATGCGGTGGTCATCCTCGACGGACGCGCACCGCACGCGGTCCTGCTGGAGCTATTCACCAGGCATGGGGCTGGTACGTTGATACGCCGCTGAAGCTGTCGGTGACATAAGCCACCGAATACCCCGAGCTGTCGTAGCTGCCCACATGGTCATACTGGTTCGTCGGCACCGCATAGGTCTCGACGGCGGTTGGATAGCTGTAATCCTGATACGTCGTCGCGGCGGGGGCGTATGTCGCGCCGAGGTCTATGGAATAGCTGGGCGCGGAATACCCCGTATCCACATACCCCGTGTTGACATAGCCGGTATCGACATAGGCCGGGGTGGCATCATAGATCGGCGTCGATCCATAGACCGAGGCGACGTCATAGGTTTGCGGCGTGGCGTCGAGCAACACCTGATAGCTCCAGTTCCGCGTCGGCTGGGCCACCGGAGTCGTCGCCACCGCATAGCCGCTATACGAAGCGTACTGATCGCTGACATCGACATAGGTTGGCTGAGTCTGGGCGACCGGCACATAGGTCGGCTGGGTCTCCGCAATCGGCTGATAGGTCGGTGCCTGATAAAGCGGCTGGGTCAGGACGGTCTCGACATAGGTCGGCTGAACCTGCGCGACATTGACGTAAGTCGGCTGTGCGGCGGTATAGCTCGGCGCGGCGGCGACGGGCGTGTAAGCGGGCTGAGCCGATGCAAACGCCTGTCCTTCGTATGATCCATGCGCGGGACGCGAGCCGTCATAGGATGGCGCGCTGGCGAGCAGTTGACCACGATGGCCAGAGCCAGAGCAGAGCGACGGGTTGCTCGTGCAGATATTGCGAACGCTGTCGATCCAGCCCCGGAAGGCGGCGACGGGCGTGAAATACATCTCATAGCTGGACAGCATACATTCGCCGCCCTGGGAGTTCTCCGTGCCCGGTTGAATTCCCGACAGTACGCCGGAGAGGGTCAGGCCATAGGAGCCATAGGACATGAGCGGCCCACCGCTCTCACCCCGGCACAGGCCCTCGGCCCCGCCGGATGAACTGACGGCAGTGATATAGCCGGGAACCTGCACGTCCTTGAGCTGTACCGATGTCTTGTTGAGGCGGCGATCTCCGGCCTTCAGCCCGGTCACGGGCCAACCGGCGACCAGACCCGAAGAGCCGCGACGGGCCGACGTTGCGTTCTGTTGGTCGATCTGTGCGGGCGGGATCGACGGGGGCAGCGGCTCATCCAGACGGATCAGCGAAATGTCATCGCTCAGGGCATCATAGTCAAAGCCACTGTGGCAAACGGCGTTGCGCGATACGCGCTTGATGACCCCGGTGCCGTCGAGATTCGCATCCCCGGCAAGCACCTCGATCCGGTCCCAGCTCGCATCCGCCGCAACACAGTGCGCCGCCGTGACGATCCACTGGCTGCCAATGACCGTCCCGCCGCAATGGTCGACCTCGATACGGTCGGGGTATTCGTAGACGATGCGCAGTTTGACCATCGAACGGAACTGCGGATCGGCACCATAGCCGCCGCCATGTCTGACACTCGTGCTGCGATTGGCGCTGCTACCGTAGATGCTCGGCGCATCGACACCGCAGGCAAAGGCATTCGCGCTGGCCAGGGTTTGCGCGTGCACCCCCGTGCTAAAAGCACCGACAAGCGTCGCGACACCGATCATCCTCGTTACGTTAGCCATGCTTCCAACCTTCATTTCAGGGGCCCCGCACGGGAGCGAATGAGGTCAGCGTGGGCGCAGTTGGTAAAGATCAGGTTTTTTTTCTGAGGGGAGACAGTTAACGCCCAGCCTCCACATTACATTAAGAAATATCTCTATTTATATGATAAATATATATATTATTAGAATTCAGTGAAAAATCAGCTTAATCCGTACAATGATCACTTTAAATGTGATCATTGAATTTCGGGATTAAAATTAAATGCTCGTAGAAAGCGATTGATCGCCTGTTCTTTGCATCGTTCAGAGGGTGGCAACCAATTCGGCGAGTTTCAGGCGCTGAATTTTGCCCGATGGCCCCTTAGGCAGTTCTCGCAAAAAGTGAATTCTGTCCGGGGCTTTGAAAGGGCCGAGCGTCTTCTGGCACAGCGCGATCAAATCGGCCTCGACCAGCGCCGAGCCTTCACCGATCTGCACCCCGGCCTCGACGGTCTGGCCGTAATTGGCGCAGGGTTTGGCGAAGGCAGCGGCCTCGATCACGTCGGGATGAGCATAGAGCGCATCGTCGATCTCGCGCGGGGCGATATTCTCGCCGCCCTTGATGATGAGTTCCTTCAACCGTCCGGTGATGAAGACATAGCCGTCCTTGTCCATGCGCCCCAGATCGCCGGTGCGCAGCCAGCCCTCGGCGGTCAACGAGGCGGCGGTGGCGTCCGGGTTATCGCGATAGAGGCGCATGACATTGGGGCCGCACACGATGACTTCGCCCTCCTCTCCGCGCGGCATCTCGCGCTGGGCCGGGTCGGCGATCAGCACCTCGTTGCCGTAGGCGATGCCCGGTGAACCGATCTTGCGGGTGCCGGGGGGCAGCGGGTTCGACAGGATTTGCGCGGCGGTTTCGGTCAGGCCCATGGTCTCGATGATCGGCACGCCGAACTTATCCTCGAACGCCGAATGCACGTCGGGCGAGAGCGGTGCGGAGGCCGAGCGGCCAAAGCGCAGGCGCGGCATCGGGCCGGGGGCCTCGGTATGGTGCAATAAGTAGGAGATCTGCGTCGGCACCACCGAAAACCATGAACACTCATGGTCGCGCACCCGGTCCCAGAAGGTCGAGACCGAGAATTTGCGCGGCATCGCCACGCTGCCCCCCGAGGC
>CALGNO010000197.1 GCA_937958625.1 uncultured Neomegalonema sp. | reverse complement strand
ACTTTTTCCGCTTCTTTTCGATCAGGTCGACGGCCATATCGACGGTCACATCCTCGGGCTTCGTGTCCTTCGGGATCGTCGCATTGACCTTTTCCCACTTGATATAAGGGCCATAACGCCCGTCGAGCACGTTCATCGGGCCGCCCTCGGTCGGATGCTCGCCGAGTTCCTTCAGGGGCGGTTTAGCGGCAGCGCGCCCTCGCCCGCCGCGTGGATTGGCGCGTTTCTCGGCGATCAGTTCGACGGCGCGGTTCATGCCGACTTCGAACACCTCGGTCCAGTCACCTAAATTTGCATAGGTCTTACCGGATTTCACGAACGGGCCATAGCGCCCGATAGCGGCGGTGATTTCATCGCCGTCCTCGGGGTGGGTGCCGATGACGCGGGGGAGTTTGATCAGCTTCAGCGCGAGATCAAAATCGACATCGTCAACCTCGACGCCCTTGGGGATCGACCCGCGCGGCGGCTTGGTCTTCTCCTTGCCCTCGCCCTCGGGTTCGCCAAGTTGGACGTAGGGACCGAACCGGCCTGATTTGAGCGTGACCGGCTTGCCCGTCTCGGGATCAATCCCGAGTTCCTTGCCATCGCCCGCCGCCGCCTGCGCCGCCGCCTCTTCCTCGCTGACGCCAAAGGCGCGCGTGTAGCGGCATTCGGGGTAGTTGGTACAGCCGATAAACGCGCCGAACTTGGACGAGGTCTTGATCGAGAGCATCCCGCCCTCGCGCATTTCCTTGCCGCAGATCGGGCAAGAGCGCGGGTCCATGCCGTCGCCGCGATCTTTAAAGACGTGGTCGCCCAGCTTTTCGTTGATGACGTCGAGAACCTCGGAAACGCGCAGTTCCTTGGTCTCGCCCACATCCGCCGAAAACTGCGTCCAGAAGTCTTTCAGCAGCGATTTCCAGTCGAGCTTGCCCGCCGACACATCATCGAGGCGCTCTTCAAGATCCGCCGTGAAATCGTATTCCACATAGCGTTTGAAATAATTTTCAAGGAACGCCGTGACCAGACGGCCCTTGTCCTCGGCAATCAGGCGGTTCTTGTCCTTGGTGACATAGCCGCGATCCTGAATGACGGTCACGATCGACGCGTAGGTCGAGGGGCGGCCAATGCCCAGTTCTTCCATGCGCTTGACGAGGCTGGCCTCGGTATAGCGGGGCGGGGGCTGCGTAAAGTGCTGTTCGGGCGTGGTCGTGCCGCGTTTCAGGCTGTCGCCATCGGCCATGGCGGGCAGCAGCGCGCCATCGTCATCGTCATCGGCCTTCTCATCCTTGCCTTCCTCATAGACCTTGAGGAAGCCGTCGAATTTGATGACCTGTCCTGTCGCGCGCAGGCCAACTTTTGCGTCCGCGCTGGCGATCTCGACCACCGTACGCTCCAGACGCGCGCTTTCCATCTGGGAAGACACCGCGCGTTTCCAGATCAGGTCGTAGAGTTTTTTCTCTTCGCCATCGAGTTTGAGGTCGTTTGCGGCCTTGGTGAAATCGGTGGGGCGGATGGCTTCGTGGGCCTCCTGCGCGTTCTTGGCCTTCACCTTGTATTCGCGGGGCTTGCTTGGCACGTAGTCCTTGGAATAGCGCTCGCCGATGGCCTCGCGTACCGCCGTGATGGCTTCGGGGGCCATGTCGATGCCGTCCGTCCGCATGTAGGTGATGTGGCCCTGCTCATAGAGCTTTTGCGCCGCGCGCATCGCTTGCTGGGCGCCCATGCCGAGCTTGCGGCTGGCCTCTTGTTGCAGGGTAGAGGTCATAAAGGGCGGCGAGGGATTGCGGGTTGCTGGCTTGGCTTCGACGGATTTGACCGTGAAGTCACGCGCCTCGATCATGCCGACCGCGTTGGTCGCGTCTTCCTCATTGGCAAGGTCGAAACGATCAAGTTTCTTCCCGTCCAGCGAGGTCAGTCGCGCGGTGAAATCGGCCTTGCCCGGCGTGGTGAAGCCGGTCTTGATCGACCAGTATTCGCGGGCCTTGAAGACATCGATCTCCATCTCGCGCTCGACCACGAGGCGCAGGCAGACGGATTGCACACGGCCCGCAGAGCGCGAACCGGGCAGTTTGCGCCAGAGGACAGGCGAGAGGTTAAAGCCCACCAGATAATCAAGGGCGCGGCGGGCGAGATAGGCCTCGACCAGCTCCATATCGACCTGGCGGGGTTCCTTCATCGCCTGGGTGACGGCGTTCTTGGTGATGGCGTTGAAGACGACGCGCTCGACCGGCACATCCTTTTTCAGAGCGCGGCGCTTATACAGTGCCTCCAGCAAGTGCCACGATATGGCCTCGCCCTCACGGTCGGGGTCGGTTGCGAGGATCAGTTTATCGGTGCCCTTGCAGGCCGCCGCGATGTCAGCGAGCTGTTTTTTCGACTTGGTGTCGACTTCCCACGTCATGGCGAAGTCTTCGTCAGGTTTGACCGAACCGTCCTTTGACGGCAGATCGCGGACATGGCCATAAGAGGCCAAAACCTTGAAATCCTTGCCAAGATACTTGTTGATAGTCTTTGCTTTTGCAGGCGACTCGACGATCACTACGGCCATGAAGCAAAGTCCTTTTGCGGTGTTAGCAGGTCGGCGGGGTACATGGGGGAAGGTTAACGCGCTGTCAACGCGCCATTCAGAATGTCATCGCCGCGACCGAACCAGAGCCAGCGCCGACCGGTGAGAACAAGTGCGTGAAATCACCACATCCGTGCCCGATTCCGGGCATGATCTTCTCCAAGTTGCGGGGTCTGTCCTCTGAAATAATCTGGAGTTTCGGTAACGATGAACCGACCCCTCTCCCTCAAATCCGTGTTGGGCGCAGTGGCGCTCGTGTCCCTGACCGCCGGCCCCGCGATGGCGCATCAGGGCGATTATTCCGACCTCGCGGATCGCGTCAGCCCCGCCGTGGTCAATATCTTCACGACCAAGAACGCGCCGACCCTGCGCGATGGACCGGACGAAGAACGCCTGCGCGAGTTCTTCAGGCGCTTCGGCCTGCCCGGAATGCCCGGTGGACGCCCGGGGCGCGGCGGCCCCGCCGAGGCGCTTGGCTCTGGCTTCATCCTCGACGCCGAGGGCTATGTCATCACCAACAACCACGTGGTCGAAGATACCGACCGCGTCAAACTGCGCCTGAACGACGACCGGGAATTCGACGCGGTGATCGTCGGCACCGACGAGAAGACCGATGTCGCCCTGCTGAAAATCGAGTCGCCCTCGGGCTTGCCCTTCGTCAATCTCGGGAATTCCGACGCCGTCCGTGTCGGGCAGGAGGTCATGGCGGTCGGCAATCCGTTCGGCCTCGGCGGGACCGTCACCACGGGCATCGTTTCCGCCAAGGGGCGCAGCATAGACGGCAGTGGACACGTCAACTACATCCAAACCGACGCGTCGATTAACCGGGGCAATTCCGGCGGTCCGCTGTTCAATATGAGCGGGCAGGTTATCGGCATGAACACTGCGATCTACTCGCCTACGGGCGGATCGGTGGGCCTTGGCTTTGCCGTGCCGTCGAATATCGTCGCGCGGATCGTCGACGACCTGAAAGATGACGGACGGGTGGAACGCGGCTGGCTCGGTGTGCGAATTCAGCCGGTCACGGATACCATCGCCTCGGCCCTTGGGTTGCCCTCGGTAAACGGCGCGCTTGTTTCGGGCGTCGATGCGAGCGGCCCGTCGGCGGGAACGCTGGAACCCGGTGATGTCATCCTGTCCTTCGACAACAGGCCCGTCCTCAAGAGCCGCGACCTGCCGCGCCTTGTCGGTCTGACCAGCCCATCAAAAGCGGTGCCGGTGCGGGTTTTGCGTGATGGAGTCGAGACGACCCTGACCATCACTCTCGGCACGCTGGATGATGGCGGCGACGGGCGCTTGCGTCCGTCAGCCTTCACGCCCGAGGTCAAGACAGGACGCCTCGGGGCGATGCTGGACAGTGACGATCAGGGCCGCGCCGTGGTGAGCGATCTCGACCCGAACGGCATTGCCGAAAAAAGCGGCATCCGTCGGGGCGATGTTATCCTCAGCATCGACGGAACCGATGTGTACGGTCCCTCCAGCGTGGCCGACCTGATTAGCGGTCTGTCGCGAGATGCCGTGCTGATGCTGGTCCGGCGCGGCGAGGCGGAGATCTATATCGGCCTCGACCTGTCGACATCATAGGCGATCCTGCGAGGCCCCGGATTGCCTGTCGGGGCCTTATGTTTCCGGCAACAGCGCAACTTTGCCGCCGGGCTCTCGTCGCAAGCGGCCCGCGAGGTCGAGTTCCAGCAGAACGTGGGCGACGATGCCGGGGGCCGCGCCGGTCAGGCGAACGAGTTCGTCGGTCTCCACCGGAACAACGCCCAGCAGGCCACGAATGTCGGCGCGCAGGGTATCGTCGGCCTCGCCCTTAGCCTCCGACCAGTCCGAGGGCGGTTCGGCCATGCGCGGTTGCAGGGAGAACGACGACAGCGCCTCGAGCACGTCCTCGACCCCGCGCACCAGCGTTGCCCCCTCGCGCAGCAGGCGGTTGCATCCAGCGGCGCGCGGGTCGAGGGGTGAGCCGGGGACGGCCATGACCTCGCGTCCTTGTTCGCCCGCCAGACGGGCAGTGATCAGCGAGCCAGAGCGTTCGGCTCCCTCGGCGACCACGATGCCCAGTGACAGGCCCGACACGATGCGATTGCGGCGCGGAAAGTCCGGCGCGCGGCCCTGATGGCCCATTGCGCGCTCAGACAGAACCACACCGCGCTCGATAATCTCTCGATAGAGTGCCTCGTTCTGAGGGGGCCACATCACGTCGACCCCGCCCGCGAGGACCGCCGCCGTGGCCTTGTCCAACGCCCCGCGATGGGCGCTGGCGTCGATCCCGCGTGCAAGGCCCGACACAACGCACCAGCCTGCAGCGCCGAGGTCTCGCGCCAGCATCTCGGCGAATTTCAGGCCCAGCGCCGAGGCATTGCGCGCGCCGACGATGGCAACGCTTTGACGTGT
>CALGNO010000196.1 GCA_937958625.1 uncultured Neomegalonema sp. | reverse complement strand
GACCGAGAGACAGCGCTGCACCGGATGGAGGGCGCGGGCATCGCACGGGTGAGCGCCGAAATGGTGATGTTCGAATGGCTCGGCGGGGGCAATGATCCGGCTTTTCGCGAAGCATTGAAGATCATCAAGGCGCGCTGATCGGTGCCTTCTTGACCTTCCGAGACACTCACACGCTCGTTCCTCGGGATGAAGCTGACACACCGTCCTCATCCTGAGGAGGGCCGTATGCCCGTCTCGAAGGATCGTTCTTTCGAGGGGCAATAGTCACTGATTCAGCCCCAATTCCCGCTGCAACTTTTTCGTCAGGTTCAGCGACACCAGCCGGTGACTTTCGGTCAGGGCATCGCGCAAGCCGTCATCGTCCATCGCCTCGCCGGTCACCCGCTGAATCCACTTCATGCCCCGCGAGGCGAGGTAGGGGGCGGGGCGGCAACCCGGCTCGTCCTTCCAGACTTCGAAGCCGATTTCCGAGACTTTGAAGCTGACCCCCAGCGGTTCGCCATCGTCGCTCCAGCCGCCAACGGCAAAGACTTTTCCGGCAACTTTCCAAACATGCGCGCCGCCCCATTGGACCACATGACTGGTATGGGGCAGGCCCGCGCAGAAGGTGTTGTATTCCTCCAAAGTCATCGGTTCACTTGCTCCCGGGCAAATCCGGCCATCTCCTGATAGGCCCCGACCAGCGCCGTCAGTTCCTCGGGTGTCGCGACATCGTGGAGATCATCGAAACCGTCCGGCGCGCGCTCTTCGACGAGGTCGATCACCCGCTCTGGCCCGCCGTCCCGGTTCGCCGTGACGATGGCCGACGTCGCCGGTCGCCGCTGGTCCTCATAGGCGGCTAAGGCAGGGCGCACGTCTTGATGTGACAGCAAATCCGCAAGGCACACGGCATCCAGAATCGCCTGACTCGCGCCATTCGACCCCACCGGATACATCGGATGGGCGGCATCGCCGAGCAAGGTCACGCGCCCGTCGGTCCAGCGATCCAGCGGGTCGCGGTCGCACATCGGATAGACGTAATTCTGAGGTGTCGCGGCGATCAGGCCCTCGACATCGACCTTGGGCAGATCGAACACCCCGCGTACATGAGCAAGGGCCGCCTCGGCACTGCCGGGCTTCGACCAGTCCTCGCGCGTGAGCAGCGGCGTCGAGGCATTCCCGAGCTTCGCGCAGACGACCCAGTTCATCAGGGTCTCGCCGGGGTGGTCCGGGCTGTCGAAAATCGGATACAGAACCAGCTTCGCCTTCATCCCCCCGGCGATAATCATGCTGCGCCCGTCCAGAAATGGCGGCCACCAGGTCGCCCCGCGCCACATCAGAATACCGTTCCAGCGCGGCGGCCCCTCGTCGCCCCGATAGTGCTTGCGCACCGCCGAATGGATGCCGTCGGCACCGATCAGCGCATCGCCCTGCAGCGTGACCTCGCCATGCTCGGTCTTGAACCGCGCGCTGACGCCGGTGTCGGTCTGGTGAAAATCGAGCAGGCGATGACCGCTCCGCACGGCATCGGGGCCCAGGCGCGCCATCACCGCATCGACCAGCACCCTTTGCAGCTTGCCGCGATGGATCGAGAATTGCGGCACGTCATAGCCCGCGTCGATACCCCGCTGCTGGCTCAGAATATCCTGTCCGCCTGCGGTCTTGTAGATCAGGCGGCTGGTACGGATGCCCACATCATCCAGCGCGTCGAGTAACCCCAGCCCGTCAAGTACCTTGATCGCGTGGGGCAGGGTGTTGATGCCGACACCGAGTTGCCGAAACTGCGCGCTTTGCTCGCAGATAACGGCTTCGATCCCGCGCGCGTGCAGGGCCAGTGCCGTGGTCAGCCCGCCAATCCCGCCGCCGACAACGATCACCCGCATACGATCCTCCGTTTGAACAACGCCGCGCGGCGTGCCACGGTCTTGAGATTACAAGATCGCGGAAAGGCGCACCATGGGCAAGCTGGTCATTCACAACATCGGTCTTTTGCTGTCCGGCAAGATGGAGCAACCGATTCTCGATGCCGATTGCATCCGCTGTGAAGACGGCAAGATCGTGCAAATCGGCAAGGCCGCCGATGTGGACCGCGCCGGTGCGGATACGGTGATCGACGCGATGGGCGTTACGCTCGCACCGGGCCTGATCGACTCTCATATTCACCCGGTGATCGGCGACTACACGCCTCGCCAACAACAGCTTAGCTGGATCGATTCGACGCTGAATGGCGGGGTGACGACGCTGATTTCGGCGGGCGAGGTACATCTGCCCGGTCGGCCCAAGGATATCGTCGGTCTGAAGGCCCTCGCGATTGCGTCCCAGCGTTGGTACGACAACTTCCGCCCCTCGGGGGTCAAGGTCCATGCCGGTGCGCCGGTGATCGAGCACGGGCTGGAAGAGCATGATTTCAAGGAGATGGCCGACGCGGGCGTGAAACTGCTCGGCGAAGTCGGCCTCGGCACGGTGAAGGACGGCCCGACCGCGAAAAAGATGGTCGACTGGGCGCGCAAATACGGGATGCAAAGTACCATCCACACTGGCGGCCCCTCGATTCCTGGCTCCGGCCTGATCGACGCCGATGTGGTGCTGGAGGCCGGAACCGATGTGGTCGGTCATATCAATGGCGGCCATTCCGCGCTGCCCGACGATCAGATCGTCTGTATCTGCGAAAGCTGTCAGGCAGGGCTGGAGATCGTCCACAACGGCAACGAACGCGCTGCCTTGCTGACCCTCAATACGGCACGTGAGCTAAAACAGCTGGAGCGCGTGATCCTCGGCACCGATGGCCCCGCCGGTTCGGGGGTTCAGCCCCTTGGCATCCTGCGCATGATCGCGATGCTGTCATCTCTCGGCAATGTGCCCGCCGAGATCGCCTTTTGCTTTGGCACCGGCAATACCGCCCGCCAGCGCGAACTCGATACCGGGTTGATCGAGGTCGGCTATTGCGCCGATTTCGTGCTGATGGATCAGGCCCAGCACGCGCCGGGCAAGACCATTCTTGAATCGGTGCAACTCGGCAACCTGCCGGGGGTCGGCATGACGATCATCGACGGTGTCGTCACGTCGCGCCGTAGCCGAAACACCCCGCCCGCCGGTGCGATTCCGCTGATCGAAGGGGAGTAATCCCGTCGCTCAGAACGGGATTTCATCATCCATATCGTTGCTGAAGCCACCGCCGCCGCTGGAGAATCCGCCACCGCCGGAGCTGCCACCGCTCGACCCGCCCCGGTCGTCATAGCCGCCTCCACCGCCGCCGCCGCCATAACCACCGCCGCTGTCACCGCCGCCGCCGCTACGCCCGTCGAGCATCGTCAATTCGCCGCGATAGGGGCGCAGGGTGATTTCGGTGGTGTATTTCTCGACGCCCGACTGATCGGTCCATTTGCGGGTTTCAAGCTGGCCCTCGATATAAACCTTCGAGCCCTTTTTCAGGTACTGCTCGGCGACCCGGACCAGCCCTTCCTGAAAAATCGCGACCCGGTGCCACTCGGTGCGTTCCTTGCGCTCCCCCGATTGCTTGTCCTTCCAGCTTTCGGAGGTTGCGATGGCAAGATTGCAGACCTTTCCGCCATTCTGAAAGGTCCGTACCTCGGGGTCTCGCCCCAGATTGCCGATGAGAATTACTTTGTTGACGCTGCCCGCCATAGCTCCGACTCGCTCTCACTGTCCCAATTGAGCGTGACGATAAAGAAGCCCAAGGCGGTTGTAAAAGTTTTTAATTTGTTCTCTTTATTTCGAGCCAGTGGGACAAATTTGCGACAGGTCGCGTCGTTTTTGGTGATGCGCCTTTGGTGCATAAAGATAATTCTTATTTTCGGGGCGCTTGATTGGCAGGGAACGCCGGGAACGAAGCGGCGTTACCACGCAGATGAGTGTGAAAAAGGAACGACAGCGATGGCTCAGATCTTCGATATGCCCGAGGAGTCACTTCGACAGCTTTCCAAACTCGTTCCCGACCAAGAGGTCGTCGCCGCGACCGAGGCGGCCCTGGCAACGCCCGCGCGAAAAAGCAGAGCAATTCCTGCCGCTTGCGTCCATCGTCTTGTTCTGACGAACGATCAGCGCCAGGGCATCGTCGCACGACTGCGCGTCCTGCTGGCCCGAAAAGGCTTTGAAGAGGGCGGTGCCATGCTGCCGATCGGCCATGTCTACGAAGGCTTGATCGACCTTTTCTCCCGCGACAGCCGGGTCGTCGCCTGAACTCGTCACCGGCGAGCGTGACTTTTAAGTCAGAACGGCATGGTTTGACAATAAACTGACTGTTCCCGGGCGGGTCAATCGGTCTAGGTTCCGCCTGCGGGAATGAACCCGGTGTCGGAGACGAAACATGGTAAGATTTTCAATCGCTCGCGGTGCCCTTGCCGTGGCTCTCATTGCTCTGGCGGGGTGTTCACAGTCCTCCGCACCCAATCAGGCCGGATTATCCGATCCGCTGCCCCCGCCGCGTGTCGGTACATCGACGTCGACCGTTCCGGCCCCGCAGATCGGTGGACAAGACATCTTCCTGCGCGGGGCCGCCTTCGCCGCCGCCGGTGATGGATTGTTGCCGCCCGATTCGCAGATGACCGTCCGGGTTTTCGATGCCGTCGACGGTGATCCGACCGAATGGGTGGCCGAGCAAAGCTATACCCGCAATGGCGGCCTTCCCTGGCCCTATGGCATGGAGTTTCGTACCGAGGCCCTGCAAGGTGTGCAGCGGCCCGTAATTGCCGCACAGATTTCCGGCCCCGATGGACGGCTGATCTATCGCAGCGAGCGCCCGGTTCCGCTGGTCGCCGGAGGGTCCGAAGATCTGCCCATGGTGCCGGTCACGGGCAGCGGCGTGGCCAGCAGTGTTCCGGCGGATGCTTATTCCGGCGCTGCGGTGAAGCCTCGCGTGCCGACGACCTACGGCATCCCTGATTTCAACGCCAGCTATGGCACGCCGACCTATGACACGCCGGTTTATCAGGGCCAGTCCTACGAGCGGTCGACCCTGTCGGGACCGCCGGGTAACGGCGTCTTCTGAGATTGCTGATAGGATCGCTGGGCTGCTGCCCTCCGGCAGCGGCCTTTGCGACGATATATCAGCTACGAATCCGGCCCGCACTCGCCTAAAGTCGCGAAAAATCAACGGAAAGAATTCATGGTCGCTTTCACGCTCCCCAAGAACTCGAAAATACTTCAGGGCAAGACTTGGCCGAAACCCGAAGGCGAAAACCTCAAGGGTTTCAAGGTCTATCGCTGGGATCCTGACTCCGGCGAGAACCCGCGCGTCGATACCTATTACATCGACCTCGACACGTGCGGGCCGATGGTTCTGGACGCGATCATCAAGATCAAGAACGAGATCGATCCGACCCTGACATTCCGCCGCTCTTGCCGCGAGGGGATTTGCGGGTCTTGTGCGATGAATATCGACGGGGTCAACGGCCTCGCCTGCACGACCGGACTTGCGGAGATCGACGGCGATGTGCGTATTTATCCGCTGCCGCACATGCCGGTAGTGAAAGACCTCGTCCCTGATCTGACGCACTTCTATGCGCAGCACGCATCGGTCAAACCGTGGCTGATAACCGATAGCGCCGAGCCTCGTACGGAGTGGAAACAATCCGAGGAAGACCGTGAGAAACTCGATGGTCTTTACGAATGTATCATGTGCGCGTGCTGTTCGACCTCCTGCCCCAGCTATTGGTGGAACGGTGATCGGTATCTTGGGCCAGCGGCGTTGTTGCAGGCGTCGCGCTGGCTGAATGACAGCCGCGATGAAGCCACGGGCGAGCGGCTCGATGACCTCGAAGACCCGTTCAGGTTGTATCGTTGCCACACGATCATGAACTGCACGAAGGCCTGCCCGAAGGGTCTTAACCCTGCGAAGGCGATTGCCGGCATCAAGCAGATGTTGGTCGAGCGTAAGGTCTGAGCCGCGGCATAACCGGCTCTGAAAATGAAAGAGGGAGGAGCGATCTCTGTCGCTTCCTCCCCCTTCGGCGCTCTCCTCCCAAAGAGTATTGCTGTAACTTCGCTTGCTTAGGGCGATCCGGGACCGTCGTAATTCTCGGATAATGCGGCGCACTTTCGGCTCGATTTTTCAGACTGCCGAGACGTCGATGCCAACCCCCGCCAGCGGCACGTGATTTTCCCCGTACACGGTATAATTGAGCTAACCTGATCTCGTCTCCGGCGTCAAGGTTGTAAGCGAACCACCAAGATTCGCCACAGGACCGCCTGTTTTTTCTTGTTCATTCGCCTTCCGGTGGTTCAATGATGTCGGGTACGAAACAGAGGGCAATGTGCGGTTAATCGGGGTTTATGTTGCATTGTTTGTGTATGCGATGTCGGGACCGGCAGTCGCCGCCGACGACTGTATCCCGGTCCATGCGACATTGTTGCTGGACAACTGTTCCGAGACCCTGAGCGCCGATCTCGTCCTTATTCTCGACCGCACGCGCGTGCCCCAGGAATTGACCCTCGGCGGTGAAGACGCGCTGGTCGTCACCGGTGCCTACACCAACGGCGAGAGGGTCGAGCCGGAGGGGCTGGTGATCGAAGAGGGCGAGGCGTTCGACCCGTACGTTCAGGGTTGGGACGGCGTCATGCTGATCGAGCCCGAGGGCGGGCTGTCGCTTCATCACGTGGCGCGGGTGCGGTATCGCGGCTCTCTCAGCAACCTGCGAGACAAGGCCCAGCGTCGGGCTTTTATCGCCCGGGCGCGGCAGGTGGGCCTTTCTGCCATCCAAAGTCATATGCTGATTACCGATGGAATGCTCGATGTGCGCCCGGTCGAGGGCGCGCCGCGCTTTCGGCGTCGGGTCGTCTTTTCGTACGAGGATGGCCGCTACGGTATTTTCGACAGCGGCCCGCGCGCCCTGACGCTGTTCGAAGCGGGGGCAGAGATACAGGCCGACTACGATCCGAAAATGGCCTTCAATCTCGATATGGGCAGCTATGACTACTGTATGCTGACAAAAGACGGGCATAAGCAGGATTGTGGCGCGCTGTCGCGGTCGGCGACCGCCAAACTGTCTAACGTGCTTGTGTTCCGGCAGGATTGATACCGGGCTTGGACGCCCCAGCTTGGCCTGCGGAACAATACGCATAAAGGGGCCGATCATGTCGGACTACACACCGCCCGAAATCTGGAAATGGGAAAAGGAAAGCGGCGGCAAGTTTGCCAGCACGAACCGGCCCATCGCGGGGGCGACCCACGATAAGGAATTGCCGGTCGGCAAACATCCTTTGCAGCTATATTCGCTGGCCACGCCAAACGGCGTGAAGGTCACTGTGATGCTGGAAGAGCTGCTCGCCCTTGGTCATACCGGTGCCGAGTACGATGCCTATGTGATCAATATCGGCGATGGCGACCAGTTCGGCAGCGGGTTCGTCGACATCAACCCGAATTCGAAGATTCCGGCGCTGATGGATCACAGCACGCCGACGCCGACGCGGGTGTTCGAATCCGCGTCGATCCTGATGTATCTGGCCGAGAAATTCGGCGCGTTCCTGCCCGCCGAGGGCGCGGCGCGGACGGAGACGCTGAACTGGTTATTCTGGCAGATGGGCAGCGCGCCCTATCTGGGCGGTGGCTTCGGGCACTTTTACGCGTACGCGCCGATGAAGATCGAATACTGCATCGACCGCTTTGCCATGGAAACGAAGCGCCAGCTCGATGTGCTGGACCGGCAATTGGCCGATAGCGAATACATTGCCGGGGCGGACTATACGATTGCCGATATGGCGATCTGGCCGTGGTATGGCGTGCTGACCCAGGGCAAACTCTACGATGCGGGCACGTTTTTGCAGGTGGAGGACTATCAGAATGTGCGCCGCTGGACCGAGCAAATCGCGGCGCGGGATGCGGTAAAGCGCGGGCGCATAGTCAATCGCATCTTCGGCCCGGAAGAAGAACAGCTGCATGAACGCCATGACGCCAGCGACTTCGACAACCGGACTCAGGACAAGTTGTCTGACGGCTGAATGAAAACGCCCGGCCTTTTTGTAAGGCCGGGCGCTCCCGTGTGGTTCTGTTCTCGACCATCCTGATTGCTTCGCGGATCAGTCATGCTCGCAAGCGACGCGGGCATCTCCTGCGGTTCGGCTCGACCCCTCGGGAAACGCCCGAGGGTGAGCGAGTCACACCATTTTCAGGCCGCTCTCAACCCCGGATCAGGCGAGCATTGTCTCATAGATCGGGAAGCGCGAGCAAAGCGCGGTCGCCTTGGCTTTCACGGCCTGTTCGACATCCGCATTGCCCTCTGCGCCGTTCTTCGACAGGCCATCGACAACCTCGACGATCATCCGGGCGACTTCGCGGAAGTCTTCTTCACCGAAGCCGCGCGTGGTTCCGGCGGGGCTGCCCAGACGAATGCCCGACGTGACCATCGGTTTTTCCGGGTCGAACGGAATACCGTTCTTGTTGCAGGTGATGTGAGCGCGGCCAAGCGCCTCTTCGGTGTCGTTGCCCTTTACGCCCTTGGGGCGCAGATCGACCAGCAGGACATGGGTATCGGTGCCGCCGGTGACGATGTCGAGGCCGCCCTTGATGAGCTCGTCCGCCATGGCCTGCGCGTTGCGGATGACCTGCCCCGTGTATTCCTTGTACTCCGGCGTCAGCGCCTCGCCGAACGCGACGGCCTTTGCGGCAATCACATGCATCAGCGGGCCACCCTGAAGACCGGGGAACACAGCGGAGTTGAATTTCTTCGCCAGCGCCTCGTCATTGGTCAGGATGATGCCGCCGCGCGGGCCGCGCAGGGTCTTGTGGGTCGTCGAGGTGGCGACATGGCAATGGTCGAGCGGGTTCGGGTGATGCCCGCCCGCGACCAGACCTGAGAAATGCGCCATATCCACATGCAGGATCGCCCCGACCTTGTCGGCAATCTCGCGGAATCGTTTGAAGTCGATCTGACGCGGCACGGCGGACCCACCGGCGATGATCATCGCCGGCTTGTGCTCGACGGCCAGCGCCTCGACCTGATCGTAATCAATCAGGTTGGTATCCTTGGTCACGCCATACTGGATGGCATTGAACCACTTGCCCGAAAGGTTGGGCCGAGCGCCGTGGGTCAGGTGACCGCCCGAGGCGAGATCCATGCCCAGAACCGTATCGCCCGGTTTGATCGTGGCGAGCATGACGGCCTGGTTTGCCTGAGCGCCGGAATGGGGCTGTACGTTGGCGAATTTGCAGCCGAACAGCTTGGTGATGCGCTCGATGGCGAGCGACTCCGCCGTATCGACATGCTGGCAGCCACCGTAATAGCGCCGTCCGGGATACCCTTCGGCGTATTTGTTCGTCATGACGGAGCCTTGGGCTTCCATCACGGCGCGAGAGACAATGTTCTCCGACGCGATCAACTCGATCTCGTCGCGCTGACGCGTCAGCTCCAGATCAATCGAGTTGAAAATATCTGCGTCGCGCGACGCGAGCGATCCTGTGAAAAAGCCGTCCGCACCCGGTGCGCTAAAGCCATCCGCCATGCTATCCTCCCTGATCATGATTTATTGAGATAGAAGGGCGTTTCGCGCAAGTTTCAAGGGCGGAGTTGTCCAAAGGTGGCGCTAAAGTCTCCGGGCGGGTAGGGCGTGCTACCCGCCACCAGTTGCATCACTCTCCGGCAATCGTTGCGCGCTCGCCGCCCGACTTGCGCACGAACAGCAACCTCACGCGCCCGGTGGCCTCGGTTTCGGTCCATGCCGATTGCATGTCGAGGCCCTCGGCCCAGCCCAGCATTTCGGCATCGTCGCGATAATAAAGCCGCCAATCGGTCAGGCATTCCATGGGCCAGAGATTGCTCATCTCGCACTTGTTCATATTGCCCAAAACCAGCAATCCGCCGGGTTTCACGAGGTCGAACAAAGATGCGGCAAGGGATCGCGCGCGGCGATCCTTCAGATAATCGAACAGCCCGACCGAATAGACCATGTCCTGATCGAAGGCCCGCGTGTCTCTCAGATTGCCGCGCAGGATGTCGGTGAACGACAGGTTTAGGCAGTTGATCGACGCCCCTGACCGGTGACAGGTTGCCGCAGGATAGTTGGTCTCATAGGCATATTGGAGCGCCTGCTCCTCCTGATCGACCAGCGTGTATTCGATCTTCGTCGACCCGTTCTGAGTCTTCTGGAAGACCTGCCCGACTTCCCGCGCCGGGCCGCTGCCAAGGCTGAGAATCCGCGCGGTGGACCCCGGCTGTTTCATCTCCGCAATGCGCATGACGGTGTCGATGACCACGTCCATCCGCGTCCCGATACATTCGGCGACATCGAGACCGAGGCGGTGGATCAGCTGACCATAGGTCGTGCTGCCTTCGCGCCCCCAGTCATACACATAGTTCATGACCTGATAATCGCCGGGATAGCCGAGCGGCTTGGCGTAACTGCGATCCCAGATCGGCCCGACACGAAGCTCGGGCGTGATGACCAGTTCGCTGAGGGATTTCATCGCATTCAGGCTTTCGGGGTCGCCCATGACGGCCTCCGTCGCCTCGTTCCCCCTCAACCAGAACTCGCGCCATTGCGGCAAAAGCTGTTCAAGGCACAGCTCGAACGCGCCCGAGGTGTCCGGTGTCGATTGGTCGGCAATGTAGCACCGCTGTTCGAGGAAGGACCGATAGCTGCGAAACGTCGAGAGAATGTCCGAACACAGAACGCGGTAATCGCGAGAAATAAGATCGTGTCGCGATGGCTTCAGGTTGTTGAAATGGGCGCGCAACCTTGCATGGGCGTCGCGTTTTTTCAGCGATGCGATGTCGATATAGCTTTCGTGAAAATGCAGCGCGATTTTCGAACCGAAACCCTCGGGCTCGATCCGTTTCACGATCGCGCGACCCTTGAAGAGAGAAACGCCCTGTTGCTCGATGGCGAGCGGCACGAGATCACCGACGTCGTAATGCTCTTCATTTGCGTTTTTCGACGTAATCGCGATCCCATTCAGGCTTATGTCACTGATCCGCCACGACATGTCACCGAAGATGACCTGCGGGGGCGGGTTGGGGAAAATGTCCATCGCGCCGTAGCGCTGAGGTCTAAAAAATGCGCTCCGTCCGCTGGACCCGCGCAGGTCTTCATAAGCAAGTGTTTCTGCAATCACGTCTACCCCGATGCATATAGCTGTTTTGTTTGATCGCTGTCTGTCAGCGGCTACACGCATAGGTTTTGGTGGAAGATTTACAGTGTCAATATAATTTGGCCGTTAAATCAATAGCATAGTACATATTTTCAGTTTTAACTCAATTATAACAATAGATTATAGCAATTAACTTAATCTTCATAATTAAGAAAAATCTCGGCAGCGCCGAGCACTTTTTTGGGGAGTTAAACGGCTTCCCAGCAATCTTTAGGGGATTTTTTCAGTATTGGTGCCAGAAAAATGGCCAGCGAGTAGAATCACAGCACGGCTATAGGGTTACTCTCCCCCCTTCGATTTTGACGTAAAAAGTTTTCTATAGCAATCTATAAAAGCTGCCGTCTTTCGATAACCCGGCGTCAGTGGGCCTCGGCCCAACTCGGCCCCTTTCCGGCATCGACCACCAACGGCGTCGAGAACGAGACGACCGGATCGCTGGCATTTTCCATCACGTCTCGCACGGTCTCGATCAAGGCATCCGCCTCGTCTTCGACGGTTTCGAAGATCAGTTCATCATGGACTTGCAACAACATCCGCCCGGATAGTTTCGCGGCCTCCAGCGCGGGTTGGATTCGGATCATGGCGCGGCGGATCACGTCGGCGGCGGTGCCTTGGATCGGTGCATTGATCGCGGCGCGCTCGGAATACCCGCGCATCGGCCCCTTCGTATTGATCCCCGGCGTGTGGATGCGTCGCCCGAACAGGGTCTCGACATAGCCATCGGCCCGCGCCCGGGCCTTCATGTCGTTCATATAGTCCTTGATACCGGGAAACTTCTCGAAATAAGCGTCGATGAAGCTCTGGGCCTCGCCCCGTGGTATCCTCAGATTGCGACCCAACCCATGGCCGGAAATACCGTAAATCACGCCGAAATTGATCGCCTTGGCCTGACGCCGGATTTCGGGCGTCATCTCGTCGAGTGGTACGTCGAACATCGCACTGGCGGTGGCGGCGTGGATGTCCTGCCCCTCGGCGAAGGCGGTCTTGAGCGCGTCGATGCCTGCCATATGCGCAAGGATACGCAACTCGATCTGCGAATAATCGAGGCTGACCAGCACGTTACCGGGTTCGGCGATGAAGGCCTCGCGGATTTGCCGCCCTTCCTCGGTCCGCACCGGAATATTTTGCAGATTCGGGTCGGTGGAGGCGAGCCGTCCCGTGGAGGTCGATGCCATCGAAAAAGACGTATGGACCCGCCCGGTCTCGGCATTGATATGGGTCTGTAAACTGTCGGTATAGGTCGATTTCAGCTTCGACACCCCGCGCCAGTCCAGCACCCGCCGGGGCAGGTCATGGGTCATGGCGAGGTCTTCCAGCACATCCGCCCCGGTGCCCCAGGCCCCGGTCTTGGTCTGCTTGCCGCCCGGCATCGACATTTTATCGAACAGGATTTCGCCGAGTTGCTTGGGCGAGCCGACATTGAACGTCTCCCCCGCCAACTCATAGATTTCGTCCTCGAGCCCCGCCATGCGCTGGGAAAACCCGTTTGACAGGCGCGAGAGCATGTCGCGGTCGACCTTGATCCCGTGCATCTCCATCCGCGCCAGCACGGGCGAAAGGGGCCGCTCCAGTGTCTCGTAGACCGTCACCGCACGGTTGGTCACGAGGCCGGGTTTCAGCATCTTCCACAGTCGCAGGGTGACGTCGGCATCCTCGGCGGCATAGGGCGCCGCCTTGTCGATGGCGACCTTGTCGAAGGTAATCTGCGACTTACCCGTGCCGATTAACTCCTTGATCGGAATGGGTTTGTGGTTCAGGTGCCGCTCGGCGAGGGTATCCATGCCATGACCGCCCTGTTCGCCCGACGCTTGGGCGTAGGAGATCAACATCGTGTCATCGAAGCCTTGCACCGCGATGCCGTGGCGGGCGAGGACTTTCAGATCGTATTTCATGTTCTGACCGATCTTGAGGATCGACATATCCTCAAGCATCGGTTTCAGCGCCGCGACGGCGTCATCGAAGGGCATCTGCCCTTCGGCCAGGGCCACCTCGCTGGCGAACAGATCACCGCTCGCCTCGCCATCGGTGTGACGCAGGGGAACATAGCACGCCTTCCCCGGCTCGACGCAGAGCGAGACGCCGACCAACTCGGCCACCATTTCGTTCAGCGACGTCGTCTCGGTGTCCACAGCGACATAGCCGCGCTGATAGATGGTATCAATCCAACCCGTCAACGCCTTGGCATCGCGAACGATTTCATAACCGGAGGGATCAATCGGTTCCAGCAGGGCAGGGTCCGCCTCTGCCTCCCCGGCAGCGGCGGTCTTGGCCAGTTTCGGCGCGGGGGTGGCTTTCGGCTCGGGGGCCTCCGCGTCGAATTTCGAGGCAACGCGGCGGGTCAGCGTCGTGAACTCCATATCGTTCAGAAACGCGAGCAGGCGCTGGGGGTCCGGTTCGGGAATGCCGAAATCCTCAATCGGATCAAGATCCGGGACATCGTCCTTCAACGTCACCAACACCTTTGACATTAGGATTTGATCCTTGTGGTCGATCAGAGTCTGGCGGCGCTTGGGCTGCTTGATTTCCTCGGCCCGGTCGAGCAAAGCCTCCAGCGTTCCGAACTCGGCCAAGAGCGTTGCTGCGGTCTTGACGCCGATCCCCGGCGCACCCGGAATATTATCGACGCTATCCCCGGCGAGGGCCTGCACGTCGATGACCTTATCCGGCGTTACGCCAAACTTTTCATGCACTTCGGCCTCGGCGATGAACTTGTTTTTCATCCCGTCGAGCATCACAACACCCGGCCCGACCAGTTGCATCAGATCTTTATCCGAGGAGACGATGGTCACTTGCGCCCCGGCCTCGCGGGCATGGCGGGTATAGGTCGCGATCAGGTCGTCGGCCTCGAACCCTTCCATCTCGATGCAGGGGATGGAGAACGCGCGCACGGCGTCGCGGATGACCGGAAACTGCGGCACCAGATCCTCGGGCGGGTCGGAGCGGTTGGCCTTGTACTGGTCATAGACCTCGTTGCGGAACGTCTTGGATGACGCATCGAAAATCACCGCCAAATGCGTCGCGACCCCTTGCCCCTCGCGCTCATCGGCGGCATCGGCGACCATCTTCCACAGCATGTTGCAAAAGCCGGAGACAGCGCCGACCGGCATCCCGTCGGACTTGCGGGTCAGCGGCGGCAGGGCATGAAAGGCCCGAAAGATAAAGCCGGAGCCATCGACGAGGTAGAGATGGGAGTCTTTGTCGAGGGTCATGGCTGCGCGTCCTGCTGGTGAGTCGTCGGTGACATTAGCCCGGTTTGCGACGTAGGCGATATAAGGGACACTTTCCCGTTGCCTTTCCGGTCTTCACTGGAAACACTTGCCCTCAGAAAAACGGGAGAGGGCCAGCACGGTCCTGATACGGGGAGAGAGACATGAAGAACCTGCTTATCAGCAGCGCGGCTGCGCTTGCGCTGCTTGCTGCGCCTGCGATGGCCGCTGAAACGCTCAAGATCGGGATGGTGGTTACCCTCAGCGGGCCGCCGGGGGCGCTGGGTAATCAGGCGCGGGACGGGTTTCAGCTGGCGATGGAAGAGCTGGACGGCAAGATCGGCGGGATGGAGACGGAATTAATCCTCGAAGATGACGAGTTGAAGGCCGATGTGGCCCAGTCCAAGGCGCGGTCGCTGGTGGAGCGGGACGACGTCGATTTCGTCGTCGGCACGATTTTCTCGAACATGCTCCAGGCGATCTACAAGCCGGTGATTTCGTCCGACACGTTTCTGATCAGCCCCAATGCGGGGCCGTCCACCTTTGCCGGGCGCAACTGTAACCCCGATTTTTTCGTGACCAGCTATCAGAACAACCAGAACTTCGAGGTTCTGGGAAAGATAGCAAATGAAAAGGGTTACAAGCGCGTCTTCATGCTCGCACCGAACTATCAGGCGGGCAAGGACTCCATGGCCGGGTTCAAGCAGAACTACGAGGGCGAGATTGCCGACGAGGTCTTTACCCCCCTCGGCCACAAGGATTTCAGCGCCGAAATCGCGCGGATTTCTGACAGCGAGGCCGACGCGCTGTTCATCTTTATGCCCGGCGGTATGGGTGTGCGCTTCGTGAAACAATTCAGCGCCTCGGGCCTTGCCGACAAGATGGCGTTCCTGTCTGCCTTTACCGTCGACGAGACTACGCTGCCCGCGCAGAAAGACGACGCGGTCGGCATGAACGGCGCGACCAACTGGGCACCGGACCTCGACAACGAGCAGACGAAAGCCTTCGTCGCAGCATTCGAGGAGAAATACGGCTACATCCCCGGCGGTTATGCGATGCAGGCCTATGACACAGCGATGCTGATCGACTCGGCGGTGAGCAAGGCGGGCGGTGTCGAGGATCGCGATGCGGTGCGGGCGGCGCTGAAAGAGGCGGATTTCCAATCCCTGCGCGGCGATTTTTCGTTCAACAACAACCACTACCCGGTGCAGGATTTCTATCTGCTCGAAGTGGTGAAGCGGGACGATGGCAAGTACCACACGTCGATCATCGAGAAAGTCTATGACGACTACGCCGACAGCTACGCCGAGCAGTGCGAGATGGGTGGCTGATTTTTTCACTCGCTTCATCCTGAGGAGCGGCGCAGCCGCGTCTCGAAGGATGTGATGAAATAGCCTGTATCGCATCCTTCGAGACGGCCCCGAGTGGGGCCTCCTCAGGATGAGGTCAGCGTGAGTTCCCCTGCATGTCCACGACACTCCTCCTCATCCAGCTGCTCAACGGGCTGCAACTCGGCGTGCTGTTGTTTCTGATTGCCGCCGGGCTGACGCTGGTCTTCGGCGTGATGGGGTTCATCAACCTTGCCCATGGCGTGCAGTACATGATCGGGGCGTATCTGGTTGTCTGGTTCTACGGCTTGACCGGGCATTTCATGATTGCGCTGGTGCTGGCGATGGCGGTGGCGCTGGCGCTGGGGTTGTTGCTCGAGGCGTTCGTTTTCAGCCGCCTCTATGACCGCGATCATCTGGATCAAGTCCTGGCGACATTCGGCGTGATCCTGTTCGTCAATCAGGGCGTCAAGGTTCTGTGGGGACCGACGCCGCTGACCATACCCGCGCCCGAAATTCTCGCGGGCACGTTTCAACTGACCGAAAACCTGCAATACCCGGTCTGGCGCATTGCCATCATCGCCATCGGAGCCGCCGTCGCGCTGCTGCTCTGGTTTCTTGTCACGCGGACGCGGCTCGGGATGCTGGTGCGTGCGGGGGCCAGCAATGCCGAGATGGTCGGCGCGCTCGGCGTCAATATCAGACGGCTTTTCATGGTCGTCTTTGGCTTTGGCGCGATGCTGGCCGGGTTTGCGGGGGCAATCGCCGCGCCGATCTATTCGGTCGAGCCGGGGATGGGCGATGACCTGCTGATTACCGCCTTCGTCGTCATCGCCATCGGCGGCATCGGGTCGATCCGGGGGGCGTTTATCGCCGCGTTGCTGGTCGGGCTGGTCGATACCCTGGGGCGCTCGGCGGTGACGGATATTCTCAAGCTGTTTCTGGAGCCATCGGCGGCGAACCAGATTGGTCCGGCGCTGGCGTCGATGGCGGTTTATGTGCTGATGGCGGCGGTGCTGTTCTTCCGCCCCGCGGGCCTTTTCCCGGCGAGGGGCGCGGCGTGAGGGCGGCGCTGCCTGCCCTCGTGGTCCTTGCCCTGTTCGCCGTCGTGCCGTGGTTGGCGGAGGTTTGGGGCGGGTCGTATCTGACATCGCTGGCCATGCGCGCGATGATATTGGCCATTGCCGCGCTGTCCCTCGATCTGCTGATCGGCCATGGCGGGATGGTGAGTTTCGGTCATGCGGCCTTCGTCGCCATCGGGGCCTATACGGCGGGTATTGCGATAACCGAGGGCGTGACCGACCTTGCGACGATCCTCGCGATTGCCACGGCCATCGCGGCGGCCTTTGCGCTGGTGACCGGGGCGATCAGCCTGCGCACGTCGGGCGTGTCCTTCATCATGATTACGCTGGCCTTCGGCCAGATGGTGTTTTTCACCCTCGGCGCGTTGAACGAGTACGGGGCCGACGATGGCCTGACCCTTTGGGAGCGGGCGGAGGTGCTGGCGCGCAACGATGTGCTGTATTTCGCCATTCTGGGCACGCTAGCAGTGGTTTGGCTGTTGATCGACCGCATCACGGGTTCGCGCTTTGGGCGGGTGCTGCGCGCGGCGCGGCAGAACGATGTGCGGGTCGAGACGCTGGGCTATGGCGTCTTCGGCTTTCGCCTCACCGCCTATGTCCTCGCAGGCGTGATTGCCGCCCTTGCCGGGGTGCTGCTGGCCAATCAGGCGGAGTTCGTCAGCCCCGCGATTGCGTCGTGGCAGCGGTCGGGAGACCTCATCATCATCGTCGTGCTGGGCGGTATGGGCAGCCGGTCCGGGGCCATTCTCGGGGCGCTCGCCTTTGTCGGGCTGGAGGAGGGGCTGTCGACCCTGACCCATGACTGGCGGCTGATCTTCGGCCCGCTGCTGATCGCCATCGTGCTTTATGCCAAGGGCGGGTTGTCGAGCCTGTTTGAGAGGCGGTCATGAGCGCGGTTCTGGACGTAACAAACCTGCGCAAATCCTTCGGCGCGTTGGCGGTGACCGATGGCGTGTCCCTCGACCTGCACCCCGGCGAGTGCCATGCCATTATCGGCCCGAACGGCGCGGGCAAGACGACACTGATCCATCAGCTATCGGGCACGCTCTCCCCCGATGCCGGGATGATCCGTTTCGCGGGCGAGGATGTGACGGCGATGGGCGCAGATCATCGCGCGCGCCGGGGGCTGGGCCGCACATTCCAGATCACCTCGATCATTCCGGGTTTCAGCGTGCTGGAGAATGTCGCCCTGTCGGTGCAGGCGATGTCCGGGTCGAGCTATCGTTTCTTTGGCCGAGCCGCGCGAGAACGGGGCTTGAATGAGCGGGCTATGACGGCGCTGGACTTGCTGGGCATCGCCGACCGGGCCGAGCGTCCGGCGGCGGACCTCTCCCACGGCGAAAAGCGCGCGCTGGAACTTGCGGTGGCCATTGCCGCCGAACCCAAGGCGCTGCTGCTCGATGAGCCGATGGCCGGGATGGGCCGGGATGAAAGCGCGGCACTGGTGGAGACGTTGAAGGGCCTGAAGCCGCAGCATCCGCTGTTGCTGATCGAACATGACATGGACGCCGTCTTCGCCCTCGCCGACCGCGTCTCGGTGTTGGTCTATGGCCAGATCGTCGCCACCGGCACGCCCGATGAAATCCGCCAAAACCCGCAGGCCCGCGCCGCCTATCTCGGAGAGGAAGCATGAGCCTGCTTTCCGTCACCGGGCTGGAGGCCGCCTATGGTGCCGCGCCCGCGCTGTTCGGGGTCGATCTCGACATTGCGGCGGGCGAGGTCGTGACCCTGCTGGGCCGCAACGGCATGGGGAAGACTACGACCGTGCGGACGATCATGGGGCTGGTGGCGTCAACCGCGGGCCGCGTCACCTTTCGCGGCAAGGACGTGACGAACGCGCCGCCCTACGAAATCGCTCGCCTCGGCATCGGTCTTGTGCCCGAGGGACGGCAGATTTTTCCGACCCTCAGTGTCGAGGAAAACCTGATCGCCACCGCGACCCGCAGGCCGGGCGGGCGCGGCACGCCCTGGACGCTGGACGAGGTCTATCGCTTCCTGCCCCGCCTCGCCGACCGCAAACGCAATCTCGGGGCGCAGCTTTCGGGCGGCGAGCAACAGATGCTCGCCATCGGGCGGGCGCTGATGACCAATCCGAGCCTTCTGATCCTCGACGAGGCAACCGAGGGGCTGGCTCCGCTGATCCGTGCCGAGATATGGGAGCGGCTGGCGGCGCTGAAGGCCGAGGGGCAGGGCATTTTGCTGATCGACAAGAATATTGACGCGATGCTTGCGCTGGCCGACCGTCACGTCATGCTATCGAATGGCCGCGCGGTCTGGACCGGCACATCCGCCGGACTGGCCGAGGACCGCAGCGTTATCGACCGATATTTACACTTGGGAGGAACAACCGAATGAACCATGGCATCACCAAGGAAACCGAGGGCCTCGACGGCATCGAGTGGAATGTGGTCGGGCAACGCTACACTCCGAAACTGCATACCGAGAACGCGATGATCTGGTACGCGGAAATGCCCCCCGAAACCTTCGTTCCGCCCCATGTGCATCCCACCCAGGACGAGTGGATTTCGATGCTGTCCGGCACGCTGGAGGTCGAATTCGGCGGCGAAGTTCATGTCGCCAAGGCAGGTGACCTGATCCGTATGCCGATGGGCGTGGCCCATGGCATCTTCAACCGCTCGGGTAACGTGGTGAAATGCACATTCGGTGTCGCGCCAAGCCGCAAGCTGTTCGCGCTGTTCAACGCCCTGCACAATGTGACCGACCCCGAGGAATTGGTGCGGATTTCGGCGGAACACGAGGTTGATTTCCTGCCGCCGCCGGACGCTTGATGCTGGTTCTCGAATTCATTCTGTTCGGCGGTATCGCGGTCTATGGCGTCTGGTGGCTGATCCGTAATGAGCGCAAAAATCGGAAGTAGCGGCATCGGCATGGACCGCGCGGCGATCATGACTTTGTTTCGGCACCCACTCGGTCGGGCGGCGGCGATCCATCTTGGCCTGCTCGGCGGAGGTTGGGCGGTTGCGGCGGGGATTGCGAGCGTGCTGGGCCTTGGGGTGTCGTTGCTGGGGATTTTGCTCGGCTATGGCGTCGTGAATATCGGTCTGACCGCATGGCTGCTCAGGCGGCGACCGGCGCTGGACGCGGAGCCGGACGAGACAGCCGATGCCCTTGCCGCCTTTGCTGACGAGCCGCTGGGCGGCCTCATCGCCGGTGCGCTCACGCGGTTGGTGAAGGCACGGCGCGGGGTGGGGCGGCAATCGCCGATGTACCGCACGCTTGATCGGCTGGTCCGCACCACCCGCAAGATCGAACGGCGATTGGCGCTGGACCCCGACCTGCGCCCCGCCTTCGCGCGCAGTCTGGGACAGGACTTGCCGTTGATTGCCGAGACGGCGGAGCAATATGTCGGCGTGCAGGGCGGCGACGGCCTCGCCGAAATCCAGACCGCCCGAATGGACGTTGCCGAGGGCGTGCTGCGCGAGGCCGCGGACCGGCTCGACCGTCTGCTCGAAGGGGATGGCAAGATCGACGCGGCTAATATCGGCCTGATTCGCATGGATGCCCATGCCGAGGTGCTGGCCGAGCGCCTGTCCGCTGACCCCGGCGAGGCCGCGCAGAAGGCTGCGGCGGCGCGGGTGGCCCATACGCTGCGACGGGCCGCGCGCACCGTGGAGGACAGCGTGCTTACCAGCGATCTGAAGCGGGTGGCGGGCGAGATTGATGCGCTCGATGGACCGGATTTGCATCAGTTTCTCAATCGGGATGCCGAGGCGCTGACAAATGCTGCCGAAGCCTTGCTGGCGGAACCGGGACCGGAGCGCACGGCGGCGCTGCGCGCGCAAATGCAGAGCGCCCCGGCGTGACCGCCGATGCCGCCCTCGCGCAGATCGAGCGCCTCGCCGTCGATGCCCTGCACCTGTGGCCGATGCCGGAGGGTTCATCCCTGCGCCTGCTCAATGTCTCCGAGAATGTCACCTATCTGGTCGAGGCCTCGGGCGGATTCCGCGCGGTGCTGCGGGTGCATCGCCAGGGCTATCACACCCGCCGCGCCATCGAATGTGAGCTGGCATGGATGGCGGCCCTGCGCGCGGACAGCGTGGTCGAGACTGCGCGCGTTCATCTCGGGCGCAACGGACAGGCGATACAGGAGGTTGAGGGCGCAGGCTTGCCGGGCACTCGCCACATGGTCCTGTTCCACTTTATCGACGGCACCGCGCCGGAGGAGGGCGGAGACCTCGCGCCGCTCTACCGCCAACTCGGCGAATTCGCCGCCCGCTGCCACGACCATGCGCGCCGCTGGCACCGCCCCGCCCGTTTCGAGCGTCTGACATGGGACGACGACGCGGTCTTTGGCCCCCGCGCGACCTGGGGCGACTGGCGAGACGCGCCGGGGGTGACACCGGGCATCCGCGCCGTGCTGGAGCAGGCGGAGGCGGCGATCCGGGCGCGGCTTGCGGCCTATGGCACGGGCCCGGATCGGTATGGGTTGATTCATGCGGATATGCGGCTGGCGAATTTGCTGATTTCCGAAGGACAGACCCGCCTGATCGACTTCGACGATTGCGGGTTTGGGTGGTTCCTCTACGATTTTGCCGCCGCGATCAGCTTTATCGAAGACGATCCGCGCATTCCGCAATTCAGGGCCGCATGGCTCGCGGGCTATCGGTCGATACGCCCCCTTGCGGCGACGGACGAGGCCGAGATGGGCACATTCATCATGCTGCGCCGCATGGCCTTGCTCGCGTGGATCGGCAGTCACATCGAGGCCCCCGAACCTCAGGCTCTCGCCCCGGATTTCGCGAGCAATACCGCCGCGCTGGCAACGGTATGGCTAGACCGCCTGCGCTGAACCGTGGCAGGAGAATGTATGGCTGAACCGTCCCGCCTTTCCCGCCTGCTCAGGCCCACCAGCGTCGCCGTCATCGGCGGCGGTTGGGGCGTCGAGGTCGTGGAACAGGTGCGCAAGGCCGGGTTCAAGGGTGACATCTGGCCGGTTCATCCCCGCCGCGATACCGTGGCCGGACTGCCCGCCTTCCCCGACCTCGACGCGCTGCCGGGTGTGCCGGATGCCACATGGATCGGCGTCAACCGCGATGCGACCATCGACGCCGTGCGGCGGCTCGCGAAACGTGGGGCCGGAGGCGCGGTCTGCTTCGCCTCGGGCTTTGGCGAAAGCGATGACGGCGCGGCGCGCAACGCGGCCTTGCTCGACGCGGCGGGGGACATGCCGATTATCGGGCCAAATTGCTATGGTCTGCTGAACTATCTCGATGGCGCGATGTTATGGCCGGATCAGCATGGCGGCGTCCGCTGTGACAGTGGCGTAGTGATCCTGACACAATCGTCGAACATGGCGATCAACCTGACCATGCAGCGGCGCGGCCTGCCAATCGCGTACATGTTGACGGCGGGCAATCAGGCTCAGATCGGGTTGGCGGCGCTGGCCGAGGCGGTGCTGGATGATCCCCGCGTGACCGCCATCGGCCTGCATGTGGAGGGCGTCGGCGATCCGTCAGCCTTCGAGGCTCTGGCGACTGCCGCTCGGGCAAAGCGTATCCCCGTCGTGGCGATCAAAGTCGGGCGATCGGCGCAAGCCCAAGTCGCGACGGTCTCGCATACCGCCTCGCTGGCGGGCAGCGACGCAGGCAGTCGGGCGTTCTTTCGCCGCCTCGGTATTCCGCTGATCGAGAGCCTGCCCGCTTTTCTGGAGACATTGAAACTGCTCCACGTCCAAGGCCCCCTGACGGGCCGCACGCTGTTGTCCATGAGCTGTTCCGGCGGCGAGGCGTCCCTGATGGCCGATGCGGCGACGGGCCACGACCTCACCTTTCCGCCCTTCACGGCGGCGCAGGCACAGACGGTGAAGGCAACCCTCAACCCGCTTGTGACGGTTGCCAATCCGCTCGATTATCATACCTTCAGTTGGGGCGACCAAGGGGCGATGGCCGATACCTTTGCGTCGGCGATTGCCCCCGGTTTTGACCTGTCGATGCTCGTTCTCGACTTCCCGCGCGATGACCGGTGCAGCGAGGCAGCATGGAACCCGGCGGTCGCCGCGATCATCGACGCCCATCGCCGAACCAGCGCCCCCACCGCCGTCGTCGCAACCCTGCCCGAACTGATGCCGGAAGCGCGGGCGGTGGATTTCATGGCGGCGGGCGTCACGCCCCTTGCGGGCATCGAGGAGGCGCTGGTTGCCGCCGATGCCGCCGCGACGATTGGCGACGCATGGCAGGCGCCGGCACCGGTTCCGATCCTGCCGAACACGCTCACGCCCGATGGGACGGATACCGTGCTGGACGAGGCCGAAAGCAAGCGCCGCCTCGGCGGTTTCGGCGTGCCGATTCCGCAAGGCACGGTCGTCGCGCCGGGGGACGACTTCTATTCCCCGCCGACGCCGCTCGCCATCAAGGCCCTCGGCATTGCGCACAAGACCGAAGCGAACGCCGTGCGCCTCGGGGCCTGCACCGCCGCCGAGGTCGAGGCCGATATTGCCGCGCTCGCAACGTTGGGGAGTGGGGTGCTGGTCGAGGCGATGATCGAGGGCGGGGTGGCCGAGTTGATCGTCGGCGTCTCTCGCGACCCCGCCTATGGCCTGTTGCTGACCATCGGGGCCGGTGGCGTGCTGACCGAATTGCTCAGCGATACCGTCACCTTGCTGTTGCCCGTCACCGTGCCGGAGATCGAGGCGGCGTTGAATAGCCTAAAGACGGCCCCCGTGCTGCACGGCTATCGCGGCAAGCCCGCCGCCGACATCGACGCCGCCGTCGCGGCAATTGCCGCCATTGCCTCTTATGCCGAGGCCCATGGCGACACCCTGCTGGAACTCGACGTCAATCCGCTGATCGTTTGCGAGCGCGGGGCCTTTGCCGCCGATGCGCTGATCCGATTGTACGAGGCATGATGCCGGTTCGGCTTTTCGCAAAGTCTCAATTTTTCGACTCGCTCCCCTCCCGCTGCACTGCTAGCGTCCCGTCACAACTCGAATAAATCCGCGCCAAGCGGAGGGATGACGCCGGACGCGTCCGGCACAACGGGAGAATACCCATGCTGAGGAAAGCCACGCTTTTCGCCGCCGCTGCGGCAACCGCTCTGATGACCACCGCCGCCAGCGCGGCCACCGAAATCCAGTGGTGGCACGCCTTTACCGGGCGTCTGGGAGAGCTGGTCGCCGAGCAGATCGAGACCTTCAACGACAGCCAGGACACCTACACCGTCGTCGGCAGTCACAAGGGCAATTATTCCGAGACCCTGAACGCCGGTATCGCCGCCTTCCGCGCCGGTGAACAGCCGCATCTGCTGATGGTGTTCGAGGTCGGCACGGCAACGATGATGGCCGCCGAGGGCGCGATCAAGCCGGTCCACGTGCTGATGGACGAAAGCGGCAAGGGCTTTGATCCCGACGCCTATCTCTCCGCCGTGAAGGGCTATTACACCACCACCGATGGCAAGATGCTGTCGCTGCCGTTCAACTCGTCGACGCCGGTTCTCTATGTCAACAAGGACGCGCTGGCCGAGGCGGGTCTGAACCCCGACATGGACCTGTCGACTTGGCAGAATGTCAGCGCGGCCCTCGATGTGCTGAAAGCCTCGGGCCACGAATGCCCGCTGACGACCGCGTGGCAGAGCTGGGTGCATCTCGAAAACCTCAGCGCATGGCATGACGTGCCGTTCGCGACCAAGGGCAATGGCTTTGGCGGCACCGATACCGAACTCGCCTTCAACGGCCC
>CALGNO010000195.1 GCA_937958625.1 uncultured Neomegalonema sp. | reverse complement strand
GGCGGCGCCTTCGGTCGCGGCCTCGGCCAGCCAGATGTCTTTCCGGCTTTCCAGCCATGCCATGTATTCTGTGCGGTCCTTTGGCTGAAAGCGCAGGTCCGAGGTGACGACATGGTGCAGGGTCGACATCGCCTCGCGGAAGTTGACGTGGTTCGACACCTGCCCGACAAAGAATGTCGGCTCGCGCAGCAGGTCGGGGGAAAAGCTGAGGCTGTCCGCGCCGCCCTCGCGGCTGGCGGCACTGGCCCCGGCATAGCGGCGGGTTACTTCCACGCGGCGACCTCCCGAATCTCGGGTTCGACCACGGTGGCCATCGGCACCAGCGTATCGTCATGGCGCTTGAGGTGCAGGATCAGCGACACGATCCGCGCCCGGTCGCCCACGGCGCAGGTCGCCGAAATCCGCTCCAGCAGATCGCCAAGGATTGCAAGCGACGCCGGGTCGCCGCGCTCGATTTCTTCGGTGATGAAGGCGTAGGTCTGGTGCTTCGCCGCTCGGCTGGAGAAAACCCGGCTGAGGATGGTGCGCAGGGCCGGTTCAACGGCGCGGAGGCGAGCCGGGTCGCCGGCCACATGCTCGCGAATCAGCCGCGCGATGGTCAGGCGCAATCCGTTCGAGGGGTGCTCGGACAGACGGCGCAGGAAGATATCGGCATTGGCATCGGAGAACGCCTTGCCGAGCATCTCGCGCCCGAAGGCTTGCGCCGGTGGGGTGACGCAATCGCAGAGCGCGACCACGGTTTCTGGTTGCCAGTCGGTGGGATCGAGCCGTTCGCGGATCAGGGCATAGGCGGCCTCGCGGCTGTCCTCCCATTTGCCATCGAGCAGGGCGAAAATCTGCTCCGGTTCCGCCGCGACCTGATCAATCCGCTGTTCAAGGGCGTCGACGGCCCAGCGCCGCGCGATGACCTGATCGTTGGTGCCGATGCGCGCGGTCTTGCGCAGGGAAAACGTGTTCGGGGCGAGTCGCTGCAACGCTTCGGACCCGACCCGGCGCGCGGGTTCAGCCTTCGCGCGCAGCATCGACCAGACGAGGGTCGGCCCCTCGCTAACATAGGCATCCATGACCGGCGCGGTCCGGGCGGCTTGCACGGCGGCCTCGCGGGTGCCGTCGTGCAATTCGGCCCGGTAGAGGATCGAGGCGATGCCGCGGGCGAGGGTTAGGGCCGAGTCGCTGTCATGTTTGCCCAGCCGCTCGGTGGCGATGATCGCGGCGCGGCGGCTGGCCGGCACCGGCGATTGCAGGAATGCAACGATCAGTGCCTCATAACCGCGTAATTGGTCCAGTTCTGTGCGTGCCAGTAATTGCGCGCCCGCTGCCTGCAGGTCGTAGTCGTCCTCGTCGGCCAGCGCGGCGGGATCGAAGGTCGCGACTCCGTCCGGGCGGGCCGAGGCCAGCAAGATCGCGAGCAGTTTGGGTGGTAATTCAGGCACTTGCGAGAGCCGCACGAGACGATCCGCCGGGGCCGCACGCACCGCCTCGCCGAAATGTCTGGCGATCAGGTCCGCCGCCATCTGCATCCGCGCCTTGTCTTCTTTCAGGTGCGAGGCGGGCCAGTCCCGGTGCTCGGCCTGATAGGCCAGCGCCTCGATCAAGTCCGGTAACCGAGCATTTGCGGCATGTTGCGCCCAGAATGCATCGAGCCAGTCGCGGGTCGCCGAGGAAACCGAGAGGAAAAGATCGGCAGCAAAAGCATCGTCATGGGTCGCAAAATCGGGTTTGAGCGTCAGCGCAGTCTGGGCCAGCTCCACCGCCTCGCGCTTACCGGATGCAAAGAGAGCGGGGATCAGCGCGTTGACCGAGTCTACCCGCCGCGCCAACTGTATCCTCGAGATTTCAAGGGCGAACTCATACGTCGCCTTGCTGTCCCGGCGCAGCAATTGGCCCAGCGCGTCGGCGTCGATCTCCAGACAAAAGTCGATATTGTCGATCAGGGCGCGTCCGGCAAAGGCCAGCACTTGTTCGGACGGCGCATCAAGCAACAGCCGCAAGAGCGCGTCGGGGCGTACGTCCCAGAGGTCGGGCCATGGTTCCTCGCGCTCGGTGGCCGGGGCCGGATCGCCGGTATAGTGCCACATCAGCGACGGTTCCTTCGGCCTCAGCCGGGGGCTGGTCCCGTGGATGACGTAGTGAACGGCGTAGCGTTTCGACAGCGGCGGATAATGTGTGCGCACAACCGCCCGCGCCGCCCAGCTATAGCGGCGGCTGACCGAATCCGCGCCGCTTTCCGCCTCGGTTTCCAGCAGGCAGGCGGTGGCGAGGTCGATATAGGCGGGGTCGTTGATCTCGCCGCGCTTGCGCAGGTCGCGCCAGACCCGGCGGCGCAGATAGGCGCGGGTTTCCGCTGACCAGGCCACGCGGGTATCGTCGCGGCCAAAGGCATCTTCCCGCCGCATCCCGCGCCCGCTGACCGGATCACGCACCCAGCCCCGGCGACCGGAGAAATTCGGCGAGGTTTCATCGAAGCGTCGGGCGAGCAGGGCGAAAACTGCTGCATCATCAAGGGCTTCGGCGGCCTTGAAGACCCGGCGGATACCCCGGAACAGGAACGGCGAGAATTGTACTTGCCGCAGGACGTCGAGGAAAAGCGGGCGGCTTTCGGGGGCGCGGCGCGACAGCATGAAGAGGTCGAGCAGGACAGCTTGTTGCTCGGCCCCGAAATCCGATCCCTCGGGCAGTTTGGCCATCTGTGCCTGGGAAGCGGCGAGGCTCATATAGCCGAGAATTTGCCGCACAGCCGCCTTGCGGTTCGTCTGCAAGGCTCCGGCAACGGCGAGCGGCAGGTCTTCGGCCAGCCGCCGGGTTTCGGCCTTGGTGTCGGCGAGTTCCGAGAGCGCCACCCGCGCCGGGTCAGAGACCGCCGGATCGTTTGCCTCGGCCATCGCGGCGAGGGCAGGGGTGATGCGTCCCGGCATCCCGAGGCCGCAGCGCAAAAGCGCATAGGGCAGCACGCGCAGGCTGACCGGTCCGGCAACATGGCGAAACTCCGCCAGCTTTCGCGCGGCCAGCGGCACCCGCAACTGGCCGATGCGCCAGATTAGCTTGGCGGCGCTGGCATCGGCCATGCTGTCGGCTCGGTCGAGCAGATAGAGCAAGCGCGCATCTCGGGGGTCGCCCGTGCCGGGGGCAACGGCGGAGGGGCCGCGCATCGGGGCATCCCACGGCGTCGGCTCGCCCGCATCCTCATAGCCCTGGTTGAGCCGGGTTTGCAGCAGGCTGTCGAACAGACGTCGGGCGGTTTCTTCCTCGACGGGATCGAGGGTGCGCGTGCCCTCCTTTAGTGTTCCGGCGGAAAAGCCATAGCGATAGTTCACCAAAAAGCGTGCTGGATCAGGGCGATCCAGTTCGGCCAACTCGATGATATAGCTACGCTCGCGGGCCGCGCGCAGCACCAGATTCGCCGTCTGAACCGTCTTCATCGGGTGCGGATGCTCGCTGGAATCATTACCCGGACAATTCTATGCCTCGCGGTGCAGGCGGGCAAGCGCGGTGGGCTATCGCTCTCGGATCGTGGGCGGGACGAACGCGGTTATCTCGGGCGGCGTGCCCTCGTATCGCTCGACCTCGATCAGACAGCTATGGGCGACTGGCCCTTGTCCCAGCCGCGATGTGCCGCGATCCTGGGTCAGGACGTTCGGATTGCCATGCTTGCAGAGGCCGTCGGGTTGGTGCGGATCGTACCAGGCACCGGTGCTCATTTGCACCACTCCGGGACGGATTGCATCGCTGAGGGTGGCGGTGCCGAGGCAAGCCCCGCGCGCGTTGAAGAGGCGCAGGGTATCGCCCTCGGCAATCCCGCGCGCGGTGGCATCGGCGGGGTTGAGCATTACCGGCTCGCGTCCGTTTCTTTTACCCTGTCGGCTGACCGAGCCATGGTCGAGTTGCGAGTGAAGCTTGTCCTTCGGCTGGTTCGAAATCAGGTGCAGCGGGTATTCCGTCGCCGCGCCGAGCCATTCCACGGGTTCGCGCCAGACAGCGTGGCCGGGACAATCGTCATAGCCGAAGCCGTCCACCACCGCCGAGAATATCTCGATCTTTCCGCTGGGCGTGGCGAGAGGATACGCCGCCGGGTCGGCCACGAAATTGCGCAGCATGACGGTCGGTTCGTCGGGAGGCGGATAGTAGAAGAAACCGTCCTCGCGAAGCTGCTCGAAACCGGGCATTTCCACCGCGCTCTGCTGGCGGGTCAGATCATAAAGCCAGCGCAGCCAGTCGGTCTCGTCCCGCCCCTCGGTAAAGGCATCGCCGACGCCAATCCGGCGCGCGATACCGGCGAAGATGTCGTAATCGCTGCGCGCATCACCCGGAGGGTCGGAGACCTTGCTGGTTGCGACGATGTAGGGATCGCGCTGGGTCATCGCGAGGTCATTGCGCTCCAGCGGTGTCGTCGCGGGCAGGACGATGTCGGAGTGGCGGGCCATCGCGGTCCAGCACCATTCATTGGTCACGATGGTCTCGGGCCGTTGCCACGCGCGCAGCATCCGGTTGAGATCCTGATGGTGGTGGAACGGGTTACCCCCGGCCCACCAGACCATGCGAATATCGGGATAGCTCAGGCTTCGGCCATTGAACTCGAATGGCTCGCCGGGGTGCAACAGCATGTCGGACACCCGGGCGACCGGGATGAAATCCGCCACGCCCTTGTTGCCCTGGGGCAGGGAGGCGGCGTTCAGCGGGGTGAAATTATGGCCAATGCTGTTTTCAGCGGAATAGCCAAAGCCGATGCCGCCCCCTGCGGTGCCGATCTGTCCCAGCATCGCCGCCACGGTGATTGCGGCCCAGTAGGGTTGTTCGCCGTATTCCTGCCGTGTCAGGGACCACGCGACCGAGATCATCGTGCGGCTGTTCGCCATGCGGCGGGCGAGGGCGCGGATTGTGTCAGCGTCCAGTTCCGAGATCGCGGCGGCCCAATCGGCATCCTTCGCCGTGCCGTCGGCCTCGCCGGTGACATAGGCGGCAAACCGCTCGAACCCGGCGGTGCAGCGGTTCAGGAACCCGTGGTCGCACAGCCCCTCGTCGATCAGGGTATGGGCGATGGCGAGCAGGATCGCGACATCGGTGCCCGGACGCGGCGCGAGCCATTCCGCGCCAAGCTCGTCCATCATATCCGAGCGCAGGGGGCTGATATTCACGAACTGTGTTCCGGCGGCATGGGCCGCGCGCAGACCGCGCTTTTGCACATGGGCACCGACCCCGCCGGATTCGATCTGGCCGTTCTTCACCGGCACTCCGCCAAAGGCGACGAAAAGCTCGGTCTCGCCGATCATCGATTCCCAGCTTGTGCCGGTGGCGAGGTAGTCGCGGTAAGTCCCC
>CALGNO010000194.1 GCA_937958625.1 uncultured Neomegalonema sp. | reverse complement strand
GGATCAGCGCAGCCTGCCGCCGCCCAACCGGGAACCGGTGGTCGGTGAGGTCGGCGCGCCCCGCGCGGTCCCGAATCCGCGCGCAAGACCTGTGCGGCCCAGCCCGTCGACTGATCTTGCGGATAATCCCTACAAGGCCTTTGACCCGACCGAGCGTGCCCGGATCGATACGCCCGAGCAGCAACCCGAGCCCGTGCAGCAACCGCGCGAGCGGACCTCCGACGATTATGCGACCCTGCTGGGCGACGAACCACAAGATAGCGCCCAGGATCCGGCGACGCCCCCGCGCGAGACGGCACAGGCTCCGGTAGCAGGCGCGCCCTCCTCCGGGCCGCCGCTGATTGCCTTGCTGGTGCCCGCCAGCGACCGTCGCCCGACCGTGCGCCGTCTGGCCGATGGGCTGACCAAGGCCGCGAATTTGGCCGTATCGGACCTCGGCGGGACTACGGTTCGTCTGCAAACCTTCGATACAGCCGGAGACCCGCGCAAGGCAGCGGCGGTAGCAAAAGAAGCCATTGATAGCGGCGCGCGCCTGATCATCGGTCCGCTTTTCTCGGGCTCGGCGGCGGCGGTTCGGCCCGTGGCCCAGGCGGCAAACGTCTCGGTCATTTCGTTCACCACCGACCGTACCGCCCTCGGCGACGGGGTCTATTCCATCGGCTTCCTGCCCGATAACGACGTTGATCGCATCATTGGGTATGCCGCCAGCAACAACCTGCGAAAGATCGCGCTGATGGTGCCGGATTCGCCCTTTGGCGGGGTGATCGCCCAAGCCGGACAGAAGGCCGCGCGCCAGGCCGGGGCCGAGATCGTGCAGATCCAGCCGTTCAAGGATGATTTCCGCGCCCTCGATGGCGCAGCGCAGGACTTTGCGAAATTCTATAAGGCCGCACCCCAGGTCGATGCGGTGGTGATCGCGACCAACGGCAAGACCCTTCAGGGCCTCGCCGCCTATCTCGCCTACCGCGATGTGCTGCCGACCGAGATCAAGTATCTCGGCCTCGGCCTCTGGGACGACAAAGAGACCTTCCGCGAGGCCACCCTGCGCGGCGGCTGGTTCCCCGGCGTCGATCCCGCGCTCAAGACCGATTTCGCCTATCGCTATGGTCAGGCCCATGGCGGCGATCCGGCGGATATCGCCCTTTTGGGGTATGACGCGGTCGTGGTGGCCGATGCCCTTGCCAAGCGCGGCAGATTTTCGCAATCGGCCCTGCTCGCGCCCAGTGGTTTTTCCGGCATGAGCGGCGCGTTTCGTTTCCGGCGCGATGGCACCAACGAGCGGGCGCTGTCGGTGTTATCGGTTGGCAGCAATGCCTTTACCGTCGTCGATCCGGCCCCGTCCATCGGAACTCAGCTTTCCGGCCTCGCCGGTGGCTGATGGGGCGCTCCAATCCGATGCTCCCGCCGACATGGCGGAGGCGACATTCGGGCCGATAGATGATCTTGCGGACCTGACCGGGTTTCGCGCAGCCCTCAAGGCCACCACCGACGCGAATGATCCCCAAGGGGCCATCGTCGAAGCGGCGAAGGCATTTCAGGAGGAGGGTCGCGCGGCCATCCGCGCACGGTTCGAAGCCACCGAGCAAAGCGGCCTGACCGCCGGACGCGCCCTTGCGGCCCTGCAAAACGAGATTGTCACCGGCATTTTCGAGGCCGCTACCCGGCTCTACCCGCTGCCGAATCCCACATCGTCCGAACGCCTCGCCGTCGTGGCGGTGGGCGGGTATGGCCGTGGCGCGCTGGCCCCGCAATCGGATGTCGATCTGCTGTTCCTGCTGCCCTACAAACGCACGCCCTGGGCGGAAACCGTGGTCGAGACGATCCTCTACGCCCTCTGGGATCTGGGCCTCAAGGTCGGACAGGCGACGCGCTCCATCGACGAGTGCCTGCGACTGGCGAAGTCCGATATGACGATCCGCACGTCATTGCTTGAAACCCGCCTGATTGCCGGGGATGACGCGCTTTATGCCGAAATGCGCGCGCGGCTCTGGAACGAGCTATTCTCCACCACAGCTAGGGAATTCGCCACGGCAAAATTGCTGGAACGGCGGGAGCGCCATAAGCGCATCGGCGGCTCGCGATACCTGTTGGAGCCGAATATCAAGGAGGGCAAGGGCGCGCTGCGCGACCTGCACTCGCTGTTCTGGATCGGCAAGTATATCTACAATGCCGAACGCGCCGACGATCTGATCGCCCACGGCGTCTATACCGAAAACGAGGCGCGGCGCTTTGCCGAGGCCGAACAGTTCTATTGGACCGTGCGATTCTGGATTCACTATCTGACGGGCCGGCCCCAGGAACAACTGACCTTCGAGCGTCAGGTCGAGATTGCGGCGCGCCTCGGGTATAGCGATGGCGGCGGGCTGAGCGCGGTCGAGCATTTCATGCGCCGGTATTTCACCTTCGCCAAGGAAGTCGGCTATCTGACCCGCATCTTCTGCGCCTCGCTGGAGGCCCAGCATCTTGCGCCCAAAAGGCAAGGCGTGCGGCGGTTTTTCGGCATGTTCAGGCGCACGGCGGATCAACCCTTCGAGGTCGAGAACGATCGGCTGCTGGTCGATGATCCGGCGATCTTTCGCGACGATCCGATCGAGATTTTGCGCGTTTTTCACATCGCCGGAAAGACCGATCTGGCAATCCATCCGACGACGCTGAAACTGGTGCGGCGTAACCTGCATCTGATCGACGACAGCGTGCGGACGAACCCGGAGGCAAACGCCCTCTTTCTGGAGATGCTCTGCGATTCCACCGACCCCGAGGACACCCTGCGGATGGCCAACGAGGTCGGCGTGCTGGGAGCCTTCATGCCCGAATTCGCCGAGATCGTCTGCATGATGCAGTTCAACATGTACCATCACTACACGGTGGACGAACACACGATCCGCGCCGTCGGCAACCTTGCACAGATCGAGCAGGGCGCGCTGGCCGAGGAGGCCCCGGTCTCGACGGACATCATGAAGGGCACGATGGATCGCCGGGCGCTCTATGTCGCCGTTCTGCTGCACGACATCGGCAAGGGCCGAGAGGAAGATCATTCCATCGTCGGCGCGCGGCTGGCCGAAGCAATATGCCCGCGGCTAGGGCTGAGCGAAGCCGATACCGATACCGTGGTCTGGCTGATCCGCCATCACCTGCTGATGTCCGACACCGCCCAGAAACGAGACCTCGCCGATATTCGCACGATTCAGGACTTCGCCGCCGTGGTGCAAAGCCGCGAGCGGCTCAAGATGCTGCTGGTCCTGACCACCTGCGATATTCGCGCTGTCGGGCCGGGGGTCTGGAACGGGTGGAAGGCGCAACTGCTGCGCACGCTCTATGCCGAGACCGAAGCCCTCATAAGCGCCGGTCACGACACCATGGTGGCCTCGCGCGGGGCGCGGGTCGACGAGGCAAAAACGGCGTTGGCCAAGCGCCTGAGCGACTGGTCGCCGGAGCGGATCGACGCCTTTACCAAACGCCATTACCCGCCCTATTGGCTCGGCCTCGACCTAGGAACGCTCGAAACCCATGCGCGGATGCTTGAGGGACAGCCAGACGATGCCATCGTGATCGACGCCTCCGGCGATCCGGCCCGCTCCGTGACCCGGCTGTCGGTGGCGATGGGCGATCACCCCGGTCTCTTTTCGCGAGTTACCGGGGCGGTCTCGCTTTCGGGCGCGGGGATCGTCGATGCGCGGACCTTCACCACCACCGACGGCACCGCCATCGCGACGCTGTGGCTGCAAGACGGGGACGGCGAGGCTTATGACGACCCGTCGCGGCTGGAGCGGCTGAAGAACAATATTTCCCGCGTCATGTCAGGCGCGATGATAACTCGCGACGCCCTCGCCGAGCGCGATACGATTCAGCCGAACGAGCGCAGCTTCAAGGTCGCCCCGGATGTGAATTTCGACAATGATGCGTCGGAGCTTTACACGGTCATCGACGTCACGGGCCGCGACCGGATTGGCCTTGTCCACGACCTCTCCCGCGCGCTGGCGGACCAGAAAGTCAGCATCTTTTCCGCCGTCATCGCGACCTATGGCGAGCGGGCGGTCGATACGTTTTATGTGAAAGACCTCTTCGGCCACAAGATCGCGAACCCCGCCCGGCACCGCAAGATCGAAGACGCCCTGCTCGAGGTTCTGTCGCGTGAAGGGTGATGGTCTGTGCGTCATCAATATCCTTCGAGACGGGTCTTCGGCCCTCCTCAGGATGAGGCAAGTGCTGAACCTCACCCTGAGGAGCGAGCATAGCGAGCGTCTCGAAGGGTCGTGGGGAGATTTTCCGCCAGGTATTATGGTCTTCTCCAATCACACAGGCGTAGGCCCATGAGCATGGGCCGGTCCTTCCTGACCGTGGGCGGCATGACGATGGGATCGCGCATCCTCGGCATGGTGCGCGAGATTATGATTGCGGCGACCTTGGGCGCGGGCGATGCCGCCGATGCCTTCTATGCCGCCTTTCGCTTGCCGAACCTCTTCCGGCGCATCTTTGGCGAGGGGGCCTTTAACCTCGCCTTTGTGCCGCTCTTCACCAAGAGCCTCGACGATGGCGAGGCCGAAGCCCGCAGGCTGGGCGAGGAGGCGCTGGCAATGCTGGCGAGCGCCCTGTTCGTTTTTACCCTGATCGCCACCGCCGCGATGCCCTATTTCGTCTATGTCATCGCGGCAGGCTTTGCGGATGAGCCGGAAAAGATCGGCCTGACCGTCCTGTTAGCGCAGATCATGTTTCCGTATCTGGCGCTGGTCTCCCTGACCGCGATGTTCAGTGCGGTGCTGAACGCGCTGGGCAAGTTTGCCGTGGCGGCGGGGGCGCCGATCCTGCTCAATATCTTTCTGGTCGGCTTCGCCGGGGTCGCCGCGCTGCTCGGCGCGCGGGTCGAGATTTGGCTGGCTGTCGGCGCAACACTTTCAGGAATAGCGCAGCTTTGGCTGGTCGTGTGGGCCGCGCGCAAGGCCGGGATGCGGTTCTCCTTGCGCTGGCCAAAGATCACGCCCGATATGAAGCGCCTGTTGCTGCTGGCCGCTCCGGCGGCGTTGGCCGGGGGGGCGATGCAGATCAATCTGGTGGTCGGGTCGACCATCGCGTCGTTTTTCGACGGAGCGGTGTCTTGGCTTAACTATGCCGACCGCATCTATCAACTGCCCCTCGGCGTCGTCGGCGTGGCCGTGGGGATCGTGCTGATGCCCGAGCTTTCGCGCCGGGCCAAGCGTGCCGACCGCGAAGGCGCGCGCGAGTCCATGAACCGCTCCGCCGAGTTTGCCCTCGCGCTCACCCTGCCCGCCGCCGTTGCGATGATCGTCATTTCCGAGGAGATCGCGCGGGGTCTGTTCCAGCGCGGGGCCTATACCGCCGATGATGCACGCCAGACTGGATACGCCGTCGCGCTCTTTGCCCTCGGCCTGCCTGCCTTTGTACTGAACAAGGTGCTGACCCCGGGGTTTTTCGCCGACGAGGACAGCAAAACGCCCTTGCGGCTGTCCCTCTGGGCCATGGGGATCAATACGGTGCTGAGCCTGATCGGCGTGTGGTTAGTGGGCTGGCTGGCGATACCGGTGGCAACCTCGATCGCCGCGTGGATCAATGTCTGGTTTCTGTGGCAAGTGCTGCGCCAGCGCGGCTATGGCGCGGATTTGCGCCTCTGGACCAAGCTCAAGCGGATGACGGCAGCCAGCCTCGCCATGGGAGCGGTGCTGGCGGGCCTGTCTTGGTTTTTGGCCGGATCGCTGGAGATACAAGTGGCGCGCGTCTTCGGCCTGCTCGGCCTCGTGATCGTCGGCGGGGCCACCTATGCAATAGCCGCCCGCGCCTTCGGAGCGTTCACGTTGGCGGAGTTGAAGGGCAGTTTGAAGCGGGGGTAGCGCAGACAATCCTCACCCCGGCCAAAACTTCACCAGCCACGGGGTGACGGCCCAGCCGACCAGAAACCCGCCGACATGGGCTTCCCACGCCACCGCCTCGCCTGCAAAGCCGCTGCCATCACTGATCGGAACCATACCGATGAAGACGTTGATGGCGACGATGATGCCGATGAAACGCACGATCGCCATGCGGACATCCTGCCCGCGCAGGGCCTTGATCCGATAATCCATCCGCTTGATCGCTGCAATCAAGCCGAAGATCACCCCCGAGGCCCCGACCAGCACCGAGCCTTCGCCGGGACGAAAAAGGGCGAACAACACAGAACCGGCCACCGCCGTCAGCGCAAAGAAAACGAAGAATTTTCCCGTGCCCATGATCTTCCAGCACGCCGAACCAAGGGCGAAGAAAGCGACCATGTTAAAGCCCAGATGCATCCAGCTGCCATGCAACAGCGAATAGGTCAGAGCGGTGTAAAGATGCTCGCCCTGCCAGAAATCCACGGCGATGAAAGCATAGCTGCCATAGACGCGGTTCGCCTCATAGACATCGGAAAACTCGATCCAGCAATGGATACCGACCATGGCCAGCATCAGCGCGACGACCGGCGCGGCCTCGAACGCGGAGGGGTTGAAGAAGGGCTCGCGCTCGGGCCGTTCCAATTCGGGGGGCGTGTCGTGATCCATCGCACCAAGTTAAGCGCATCTGCACACACTGTCCCCTTAAAACATATTGCGTTTATCGAGAGCCGCCGAAAGCATCGAAAGGCACCCGCCCCATCGGCGCTCGATCCGACCTTACCGCGAATTTCTGAGTATTGCGCCGAAGACCGTCAGAGCAACGCGGCAAAATGCCGAGCCGCTTTCAACGCGATACCATCATCGGTGCCGCCGATCAGCATGTAGCCATAGCCATCCTCGGTCCAGGTCGCGGTGCTCAGGCCCTCCATGGTGCCGGTCGAGACCGGGGCATCGCCCTCACCATCGGTGCGGATTACACACAGGGCCATCGGCGCACCGACCTTCGACAGGAACGCGAACTGTACCAGGGGCCGACCCTCGAAGCCCAGAATCTGCGCGCGCTTGTATTCCAAGTCAGGACTGCCGGTGAAGATGTCGAGGTCGATGGACTTCCCAATGGCATTGGCAACAACGGACAGTTCCGCCGCCTGCTCCGGGCGGGACCGGTCTACATGGGCCAAGGTGCGGTTGACATAAAGTGCCTGATAGCTGGCGACGTAGTCCTGCCATCCCGATTTCTGCCCCGCCCCCCAAAAGGTCAGGGCCGAACCGATGGCGAGGCCGCACACGAGACTCGCGGCAACGAGGGCAAGCCGGGCCTGCGGACGGCGGGGTTCTGCGCGTTCTTGTCCGAAATCAGGGGCGGGCGGAGCAGCGCGGCTCAGCCCGTCGAACGCATCGAGAATGGCTCCGCGATCAACTCTCAGATCATCGAGGCGACGGCGCAGGTCGGGGTTGCGGTCGATCTCGTCACGCAGGGCATCATATTGCTCGGGCGCAATCTCGCCGTCGAGAAAGGCGACAAGCTCTTCATCTGTGGCACGCGACATCCTCATGCCGTTATATCCTTCTGGTCTTTGAGTTTTATCGAAAGGGTGGATCGAGCCGCCGCCAGTCGGCTCATGACCGTTCCGATGGGAATATCCAGAATATCGGCGGCTTCACGATACGCGTATCCCTCGACATAGACCAGCAGAACCGTCACCCGCTGGGCTTCGGGCAAGTGCATGACCCCCGCCATGACCTGTCGCCCATGCATCCGCGTTTCGGCGTCCGGTCCGGGATCGGGCAGGTCGAATTCGTCCACAGGTGCCATCCCACCACCGCGCCGAACCGCCTCGGAGCGCATCTCGTTGAGCCAGAGCCGCTGGGCAATGCGAAAGACCCAGCGGTCCAGATCGGTCCCCGGTGTAAACTGATCCGCCCGCTCCAGCGCCCGAAGGCAGGCCGCCTGGGCTGCATCGCCTGCGCGCTCGGGATTACCGGTGACGACGACGCAATAGCGCCACAGCCGGGGCCATAATTCAGTCAGCCCCCGCCTTACCACCTCGCGCGGATCAGCCCTCGCCATCGTTCAGCGCGTAAAGACGAGGCGCAGGGTCACGGGCGATACACGGGTGATACCGGGCAGGTCCGCGAGCTTCATGAGGGTCGAAACCCCTTCGTCGATGCCGGCGTCTTCGGTGCTGAGCATGATCATTTCGTCGGTGACGGCCATCATCTTGTCATCGGTCAGGCGCGCGACGAACAGGCTGACATCGACATCCATATCCGTGCCGTTCAGGGTCAGGGTACCGTCAATATCGACCAACTCGGTATCACCGGGCTTCATCTTTTCCATCGCGTCCAGATCGACCTTGCCCGACAGGGTCGCGGTCGGCGAGGCATTGAGAACCGCCTTCAGCATCCGCTCGTTACGAATGTCGATCCAGGTCTCCAGCGATGCGACGGCGATGTCGACCGTGACATTGCCCTCGGCATCGACGCTGCCCGATAACTCGCTGAAATGATGAACTTCGCCGACCGTATCCTTCTTGATCGACGCAAATGCGACCTGAGATTCGTCCGATGACAGGGACCAATCGGCATGGGCTGGGGATGCCGCCAAAAGAGCGAGACCGCCAAGGGCGCGCAGGGTATTTTTCATGAGTGTTCCTCCCGTGTGTTGATTGTCATGGACCGTAAACACCCCAGAGCGACATTTTATTCGATCACAGCCAAATAAAGTTTCGCGGAGATTTGCTATCGCGAAACGAGGGCGGCCTTGGCATACTCTGCCTTTTACGGGAGTGCCGGTGTACGGAATGGGCGAGGCAGCGAAACCTCTCGGCGGGGCCGATGCGGGTGTGGGGCAAAGGGCGATGGTGGCCGTCGCCTTCGCTTTTCTGGTCCTCGTCGCCATCATCCTTCCCCATGGCGGTCTGGCAGAAACCGCCAGCAACTGGCTGATCGCCAAGCCCCTGTCCTGGGTTTTGTTGCTGATCCTCTGGGTTGTCGTGATCGCCGAGGGCGTGGCCGGTTTTCTCACCGCGCCGGATCGTGGCGGCAAGGCGCGGGTACGACTTGCCCTCGTCTGTCTGGTGCCGCCGATGCGCATGACGATTTCGCCGGGACGCCCGAACGATGCCGTCTGGTTGCCACGGCTCGGCTGGATACCGACCGGCAAACGCTCGGTGCGCGAGATGGAAGAGCGCACCGGCCTGCCGATGCTATTCATGACCGCGCTGATCCTGCCGGTAATCGCCGCCGATTTCCTGACCGGCCAGAATCCCCATGACCGGCTGTCTATCGAGATGGAGGCCGCCCGGAGCTATGAGGTGTCGGATAATGGCACGCGGCTGTTCATGCTTGACGGGAACGAGCGCGTGCTCGCCAATGTCACACGGCAAGGGCAAGAAACATCGACCGGCATCAACGGCGCGTGGATCGTTCTCGGCTCGGCCCCGGATAATCCGCGTACGATCCTGTCGCTGGACGAGGGCGGCACGTTTACCCTCACCACGGGATGCGCCGTTACAGAAGGCGATTTCTCGATTGTCGAAGGCGGGCTGTCTTTCGCCGAGTTCGAGCGCATAAAGCGATGCGCTCCGGGACCGCTGGAGGTGGTGATCTGGCTGGTGACGGCAGCAATCTGGCTCTCGTTTGCCCTCGAATTCATCCTGCTGGTGTCCCTGGCCGAGAAGAAAATCGAGTTCTGCAAGAAGCACTGGATCAACCTCGTCATCATCCTGTTGCCATTGCTGGCTTTTTTGCGCTCCCTGCAACTCTTCCGGTTTTTGAGGATGGCCAAGGCCGGACGCCTGATGCGCATCTATCGCCTGCGCGGGCTGATCACCCGCGTCGCCAAGCTGGCCATGGTTTTCAACCTGATCGAGCGGTTGCTGTCGCGGAACCCGGATAAATACGGCATCCACCTGCGCGAACAGATCTCCGAGAAAGAAGATGAACTCGCCGACCTGCGTGCCAAACTGGCCGAGTGTGACAAGCGCGGGTCCGGGGCGGCGTGACGCGCCTCAGGTTTCCGGCGGGCCGTCGCCGCGTTCCATGAAGACGGCGATACCCATGCCGACCGAACCGAACGTAATAGCGAAAACCGCCGCCAACATCGCAACCGCCATCTCGCCAACCGATGACGCCCGGACCATCGACCCGATACCGCCCAGATCGCTCCACAGGATTGCAAGCAACAAGGCCCAGCCAACGGCGATGCCGTCACACATGCTGCGGAGCAAGAACTGTATCAGCGAGCGCTGCCGGGTCTCGGGCATGGGATCACAGCCTTCATCGGATATGCGGGGCGCATTTCTCCAAGTGACATCGCTATCCCGCGTTTCAATGGCTTGCGCACGGTATAGAATGGGCGCAAACTCAGACCCAGTTCAGTAAGAGACGGATTGCCGATGAAAACCGCCATGTTTCGCCTGTTCCAGATCGGTTTCGCGATCGCCCTGCTTGCCATTGCATTCTGGCCGGGCTGGGGATTGGCCTACTGGGCCTTCAACAATGCGACGTCATCGCCGTTCCTGGTCGTCGTACTCGGGGCGGTCTGGATCATGCTCATGGCCCTCAACCTGCCACTGACGCGAAGGCAGTTTCAGTATACCGGGGCGATTTGCTTCATCGTGCTGATCGTTACCTTGTTGATTTATATGGAAATCGACGCCACGAATACCAACGCGCTGATCATCGCGGGGATATTTGCGGGCGGGTTCCTGATCGGCTGGTTTACGATCTCGTCCTTTATCTGGCGATGGTATCGCGGCGTTTATGGTGTTGACGATGCCGATAGTGGCGCAGACGGCGAATAGCGACGGACCCCGACATGACCGAACCCTCCCCCGCGCGGCATACCCCCCGCGTGTTCTCCGGCGTACAACCCACGGGCAATCTGACCCTCGGCAATTACCTCGGCGCGGTACGCAACTTCGTCGCGCTGCAAGAAGATGACAGCGTCGAGCGGCTGTACTGCGTCGTCGACATGCACGCCATTACGCAACCCTTCAAGCCCGCCGAGCTGAGCGGTGCGATCCGGCAACTGACCGCCGCGTTTCTGGCCTCGGGCCTTGATCCGGCAAAGTCGATCCTGTTCAACCAGTCGCGGGTTACGGCCCATGCCGAGCTAGGCTGGATCTTCAACTGCGTCTCGCGCCTAGGCTGGCTGAACCGCATGACCCAGTTCAAGGACAAGGCAGGCAAGAACCGCGAGAACGCCTCGGCGGGTCTTTATGTCTATCCAAACCTGATGGCCGCCGACATTCTGGTCTATCGCGCGACCCATGTGCCGGTCGGCGACGACCAGAAGCAACATCTGGAACTGACCCGCGACATCGCGGCGAAGTTCAATAACGATTTCGGCGTGCCCGATTTCTTTCCGCAGCCGGAACCGCTGATCCCGCCCGAAAGCGCGCGGATCATGTCCCTGCGTGACGGAACGGCGAAGATGTCGAAGTCGGACCCGTCGGATAACTCACGCATCAACCTGTCGGACACCGCCGACGCCATCGCCCAGAAAATCCGCAAGGCGAAAACCGACCCAGAACCCCTTCCCTCGGAAACCGCAGGACTGACCGACCGGCCTGAAGCGCGCAACCTCGTGGGCATCTATGCCGCGCTTGCGGGGACGAGTGCTGATGCGGTTCTGACCGAATTCGGTGGGCGCGGCTTTGGTGATTTTAAACCGGCCCTTGCCGACCTGACCGTGGAGAAAATCGCTCCCATCGGAGAAGAAATCCGCCGCCTCAGCGCCGATCCCGGCCATATCGACACGGTCCTGGCCGACGGTGCCACCCGTGCCGCCGCCCTCGCGAGGCCGATCATGGACGAGGTTTACGAAACGCTGGGCATGGTTGGCGGCGGGACGGCTTGATTGACGGCATGGGGTCGATTACTTTAGAGACGTTCTAAAGAAGCGGTGCGATACCGCGTGAAGGAATTCGACATGTTCATCCAGACCGAAGCTACGCCGAACCCCTCGACCCTCAAGTTCCTGCCGGGTCGTACGGTGCTGGCCACCGGCACCGCCGATTTCCCCGATGCGAGCAAGGCCGATGCCTCCCCACTTGCCCAGCGCATCTTTGCGGTTGACGGGGTTGAGGGCGTCTTCTTTGGTCCTGACTTCATCTCGGTAGCGAAGGGCGAGGCCGACTGGGCGCATATCAAGCCTGCAATCCTGGGCGCGATCATGGAGCATTTCACCTCCGGCGATCCGGTGATGCTGACCGATGCCGACGCCGATGGTGGCCATGCCGAGCACGAGGGCGAGGACGGCGAGGTCGTCGGCCAGATCAAGGAACTGCTCGATACCCGCGTGCGCCCCGCCGTCGCGCAGGACGGGGGAGACATTACCTTCCACCGCTTTGAGGACGGCATCGTCTATCTGTCGATGCGCGGGGCCTGTGCCGGGTGCCCCAGCTCGACCATGACCCTGAAAATGGGCATCGAGAACCTGCTGCGCCATTACATTCCCGACGTCACCGAAGTCCGCCCGGTCGCCGAATTCTGAGTGCTGCTGCTCGGAATTGACGTCTGTAGCGGAGCCTGTTCGGCGGCGCTGGTGCGCAGCGGCGATACGATTGCGGTCCGGCACGAGCCAATGACGCGGGGGCATGTCGAACGCCTCGCCCCGATGGTCGCTGATTTACTCGAAGAGAGCGATACGCTTGTCACCGATCTGGATGGCATCGCGGTGACCACCGGGCCGGGCAGCTTTACGGGCGCGCGCCTCGGCGTCGCTTTTGCGCGCGGGCTGTCGCTTGCCGCCGGTGTGCCCGTGACCGGAATTTCTGTGTTCGAAGCGATTGCAGCGACCTGGGAAGAGAGCGTCATGGTTGCGCTGCCGGGCAAAAACGGCGCGCTCATGCTGCAAGGTTTCAAGGGCAGCCGCGCCATTGCTCCGGCAGGGGAATATTTGCCGGATCAGATCAGCGCCGCGCTGCCTGACAGCCCTTTCAGCATCATCGGCCCGGCAAGCAGCGCGGTGTACGACGCCTTGGCCGAGAGCGCGCAGGACTATCATGCGGTCTGTGCCGACTGGCCACCCCTTACCGCAGAGGCAGTTGCCAGAGCCGCGCTACCCGCCTTTGCCGCGAATACGGTCACAGTCCCGGCGCCGCTTTACCTGCGCGCGCCGGATGCGAAGCCCCAGGCCCAAATCACATCTGCGCTGTGAACATCGCGGCTTTTGAAGGACGCGCGGCCCTGCCCCATGCCGCCCACTGTGCTAATATTCATGCCGCCGCCTTTGCCGCCACCGGGCAACGGATCTGGTCTGCGCAAGAATTCAGCGATTTATTTTATGCCACCGGATCGCTGCTGTTGCACGCATCGCAGGGGTTTCTATTGGCGCAAATCCTTGATGAACAAGCGGAAATTCTGACATTTGCCGTACACCCCGACCATCGATGCCAAGGCCTTGGCAGGACAATATTAAATCAATTCATCGCCTTTTCTGCCGAACGCGGCGTCAGCAGATGCCTGTTGGAAGTTGCCGAGGACAATACATCCGCGATTTCACTTTACCAAACGGTCGAATTTAAAACGATAGGCTGTCGCAAGGGATACTTTTTTCAAAATGGCGACCGTATTGACGCCCTGGTGATGGAGCGTTGCCTAAGATAGCGTTGCAGAAATACCCATTCGTCTTTTTATATAATTTTTCCGATAGAACTTAATATTTCTTCTTGTGCTTTGCAACAGAATGTCTATTTGACGTTCTACGTTCCCCAGCGGGCCTATGGCATGATCTTTACGAATACATCTTCTCGTTGAAGAAAAGAAATATGCCCGCCTATCCTATCGGAGTATCGAAAATGAGTGATGCAGTAATTGATAAAACTGAAATCCTCGACCTTACGTCGCAAATCGTTGCGGCGCATGTATCGAATAATGTCGTTCCCACCAATGATCTGCCCGGTGTCATTCAATCCGTCTTCGTCATGATGTCGGAACTGGCGAATGGCCCGGAAGAAGAGCCGGTCGAAGAACTCAAGCCGTTCGTGCCGATCAAAAAGTCGATCACGCCCGACTATCTGATCTGCCTCGAAGACGGCAAAAAGCTGAAAATGCTCAAGCGTCATCTGAAGACGTCTTACGACATGACGCCGGAAGATTACCGCGAGCGTTGGGGACTGGCCCACGACTATCCGATGGTTGCGCCCAACTACGCCGCCAAAAGACAGGAACTGGCCAAGAAAATCGGTCTGGGCCGGAACCGCAAGAAGACTGCTTGATCTTCCCCGGACGGGAAAGGTATTGACGGGGCGCGCTCGGCGACGAGCGTGCCCCTTGTTTATTTGGAAATGTCATGACGGCTACGCCGGACACAAAGACCCCTGCACGCAAGAAGCTGTATGTGAAAACCTACGGCTGCCAGATGAATGTCTACGATTCCGAGCGAATGACCGAAACGCTGGCGGCGCGGGGTTACGATGCCGTCGATACGCCCGAAACCGCCGATCTGGTCTTGTTGAATACGTGCCATATCCGGGAAAAGGCGGCTGAAAAGGTCTATTCCGACCTCGGACGCCTGCGAAAGCTTGAGGCCGAACGCGGCACGCCGATGCAGGTCGGTGTTGCCGGATGCGTCGCCCAGGCCGAGGGCGAAGAGATTGTGCGCCGGATGCCCCAGGTTGATCTGGTCGTCGGCCCGCAAGCCTATCACCGCCTGCCCGCCATGCTCGACGCCCTCGATTCGGGCGCGGGCGCGCAGGTCGTCACCGACTTTCCGGTCAATGACAAATTCGCCGACCTGCCGAAGACCCGCAAGGCCAGTGCCCCGACCGCATTTCTGAGCGTTCAGGAAGGCTGCGACAAGTTCTGCGCCTTTTGCGTGGTGCCTTACACGCGCGGTGCCGAATATTCGCGGCCCGCTGCCGATTTGCTGGCCGAGGCGCACCGTTTGGTGGACTCCGGTGCGCGGGAAATCACGCTGCTGGGCCAGAACGTCAACGCCTATCACGGCGAGGGTCCACAGGACGTTTGGAGCCTTGCGCGGTTGGTGCGCGAGATGGCGGAGATCGACGGCCTTGCCCGCATCCGCTATACGACCAGCCACCCCAACGATATGTCCGACGACCTGATCGCCGCCCATGGCGAGATCGACGCGCTGATGCCGTTTCTGCATTTGCCCGTGCAGTCAGGCTCGGACCGCATCCTCAAGGCAATGAACCGCAAGCACACCGCCGATGGCTATCGCCGCCTGATCGACCGGATCCGCGTCGCGCGCCCCGATATTGCGATGTCGGGCGACTTTATCGTCGGTTTTCCCGGCGAAACGGACTCTGATTTCAAGGATACCCTGTCCCTGATCCGCGATATTGCCTACGCGCAGGCGTTCTCGTTCAAATATAGCCCGCGCCCCGGCACCCCGGCGGCGGGGTCAGAGCAGATCGCCGAAGAGGTGAAGGCCGAGCGGCTGGCCCGGGTTCAGGCGGCGCTTGCCGAGTCTCAAGCCGCATTCCAGCAAGGCTGTGTCGGCGAGACCATGCCGGTATTGCTGGACCGCCCCGGCAAGTTCGACGGCCAGATGATGGGACGCAGCCCTTATCTGCAAAACGTCCACCTCACCGTCGATCCCGCCCGCCGGGGCGAGATCGTCCCGGTCACGATTACCGAGGCCCACCGCAACAGCCTCGGCGGTGTGCTGGCCGGAACCCATGCCCCATGATTGCCGTTAAGTCGCGCAATCACTCATCATCGCCTTGAGCAGGGAGGCCGTGTGGCCAATACCCCCGTCGATATAGAGATCGAAGACAACGCCATCGTGGCCGAGCTGCTCGGCCCCTATAACCGCAACATCGCCGACATCGAGCGCGCGTTTCAGGTACAGGTGTACCAGCGCGGCAACCAGCTCTCGATTTCGGGTGAACCCGAAGACATCCGCATGGCAACGGATGTGTTTCAGCGGCTTGAAAAACGCCTGAAACAGGGGCGCAATGTCGAAACCGGCGACGTAAACGGGGCGATCCGCCTCGCGCGCGGCAGGCCGGCGGCACCCAGCGCCCCCCAGAGCGAAGCCCGACCGGCGAAGAAAATAACCGAGATCCAGACCCGGAAACGCGTGATCGAACCGCGCTCGCAGACCCAGCGCGACTATATCGGCAATCTGGTCGAGAACAGCCTGACTTTCGGCGTCGGTCCCGCAGGCACGGGCAAGACCTATCTCGCGGTCGCCGCTGCCGTTTCTGCCTTTCTGGAACGGCGGGTCGAGCGCATCGTGCTGTCGCGTCCGGCGGTGGAAGCGGGCGAGCGGCTTGGGTTTCTGCCCGGCGATATGAAGGAAAAGATCGACCCTTATCTGCGCCCGCTCTACGACGCCTTGCACGACATGTTACCGGGCGAGACGGTCACGAAAATGCTGGAAAACGGCGTTTTCGAGGTTGCGCCGCTGGCCTTTATGCGTGGGCGCACTCTCGCCAACGCTTATGTGGTACTGGATGAGGCACAGAACTGTACATCGATGCAAATGAAGATGTTTCTGACCCGTTTGGGCGAAAATGCGCAGATGGCCATCACCGGTGATCCGTCCCAGGTCGATCTGCCGCGCGGCGAGAAATCGGGGTTGGCCGAGGCCGTCTCCCTGCTTGATGGGATCAAGGGCGTCGGCATCGTCACCTTTACCGCAGAAGATGTGGTGCGACACCCGCTGGTTGCGCGGATCATTCAGGCCTATGACAAGGCGGCGAAGGGCGATGGCCGGTAACACCTCTCCGACGCTCGATATTCTGATCGACGATCAGGGCTGGAACGCCGCTGTTCCCGATGCCGAGGCCCGCGCGGGCACGGCGGCGGGCGCGGCGCTGGCCGGGGCGGGGTTCGGCGCGGCGGGGGCAATTTCGCTTCTGCTGGCCGATGATGAGACCATTGCGGCCCTCAACCGTGACCATCGCGGCAAGGATGGGCCGACCAACGTCCTGTCTTTCCCCGCCGAAGACATGCCCGCGATACCGGACCAGCCCCAACCCCTCGGCGACATCGCCATGGCCCTTGGCGTCGTCCAGCGCGAGGCGATGGCGGCGGGCATTCCGATCACGGCGCATTTCACGCATCTTATTGTTCATGCCTCGTTGCATCTGATCGGGTATGATCACCAGATGGAAGCAGATGCGGAACGGATGGAATCCCTTGAAATCGCCGTCCTCGAGGGGCTAGGCGTACCGAATCCCTACGAGATTATGGACGACCAGACGCAACACGGAACCCGAGAGCAATGACTGACAACGACATGTCTCCCCCTGCAAAGGTCGGGGAAGATGCCCCGGACGAAGACAGTCGGCAGCCGTTTTTCACCCGGCTGAAAATGGCGCTGGCTGTCCTCTTTGCACGGTCGGAGGACGACGAGACCCCGACCAAGTCGGGCAGTCGCGAAAATGACGCGCAACAGCGTGCCCTGCTCGCCAATGTGCGCAAGATGGGCGACAAGCGCGTGTCTGACGCCATGGTCACCCGCGCCGATGTGGTCGGGATCGAGGCGAACACGCCCTTCGACGAGGTGATGGAAGTCTTTCGCAAGGCGGGCCACTCGCGCTTGCCCGTCTTTCGCGACACCCTCGATGACCCGCTCGGCTTTATCCATGTCAAAGATCTGTTCATGGCATTCGGTGCCCAGTCGGTCGATGCCGGTGCGATTCAGGGGTTCAAGGCCGCAAACCACCTGCGCCGCACCCTGACCGTCCCGCCCTCCATGCCCTGCGGCACGCTGTTACAGGCGATGCAGGCCCAGCGGATGCACATGGCGCTGGTCATCGACGAATATGGCGGCGTCGACGGCCTGATCACCATCGAGGATTTGCTGGAGCTGATCGTCGGCGAGATCGAGGACGAGCACGACACCGCCAATGATGCGACCTGGCGTCTGGAAAGCGACGGCAGCTATCGCGCCGCAGCCCGGACGTATCTGGATGATTTCGAGGAAGAAACCGGCATTACCCTGTTGAATGCCCAGGAAGAAGACGTCGATACCCTCGGCGGTCTGGTCTTCTGGCTCTGCAACCGCATCCCGGCCAGGGGCGAGGTGATCCGCCACCCCGATGGCCATGAGTTCGAAATTCTCGACGCCGATCCAAGACGCATCAAGCGGCTGCGCGTAACCCTGGTCGATCCTTCGGGGGCCGGGGCTGATCAGACACGGCAGGCGGCGGAATAGCCGTGACGGCGGCACCCTGAGGTGAAGGCAATCCTGTTTGCCCTCGGCGCGGGCCTGCTCGCCGCGCTGTCACAGCCCCCGGTATCCATCCCGTGGGTTCTGATCCTCGCCCTGCCGCTTCTCTATCGACTCTGGCAAAGCGCAGAGCGCCCGGGGCGCGCCTTCGCGGTCGGCTGGTTTGCCGGGGCAGGATATTTCGGTGCAACGCTGATCTGGATCGCCGAACCGTTCTTCGTGCAACCCGAAATCCACGGCTGGATGGCCCCCTTTGCGGTGGCCGGGATGGCCGGGGGGATGGCTCTGTTCTGGGGGGCGGGGTTCTGGGTCGCCAAGCGCATCGGCAGCACCGGCTGGAGCGCGCCCTTTGCACTGACCTTTTGTCTGGTGGGTATGGAATGGCTGCGCGGGAACATTCTCAGCGGCTTTCCCTGGAGCCTGCTCGGCTATGCCTGGGTAGAGACCCCGCTGATGCAGCTTGCCGCCGATATCGGCATCTATGGCGTCACCCTTATGACCGTGATGATCGGTATGATCCTCGGAGAGATATGGATGGCGGCCACGATACGGCGGCGGCTGGTCCTGTCAGGGCTGGTCATCGCGCTCGCGGCGGTCTGGGCCTTGCGCGGCGAACAAAGGCTGGCGGGTGCCGGAGATCCGACCCAAAGCCGCCCCGGCATCGGCCCGGTGATCGGCCTCGTCCAGCCCAATGTGGCCCAGCGCGACAAGTGGCAACCGGAGCTGCGCGAGGCGCATATACGCGACCTGCTCGAAAAAACCCGGACGCTGGCAGAACAAGGCGCGCAGGTCATTATCTGGCCCGAGGCGGCCACCCCCTATCAGATCGACAAGGGCCCCGTCCTGCGTGCCGCAATCGCCGATGCCCTGTCCCCCGGCGGCATCCTGTTGGCCGGGGCCGTACGGTTCGACGGGGATGCGGCCTTCAACAGCCTGATCGCGGTCGGGTCCGATGCCGAAGTTCTCGGCATCTATGACAAACAGCACCTCGTTCCATTTGGCGAGATGCTGCCCATGGACAGCCTGCTGACCAGCCTTGGTGTGCGCACCATGATCGCCCTGCCCGGCGGCTTTACCCCGGGTGACAGCGAGGAGCGCATCATGGCGCTGGATGGTCTCGCGCCCTTCGTGCCGATGATTTGCTACGAAACAATCTTTCCCGCCGAGATCATGCGCCGGGCCGGGGTCGGCGAATGGATGGTGCAAGTCACCAATGATGCATGGTTCGGCAACTGGATCGGCCCCTACCAGCATTTTGCCATGGCCCGGGTCCGCGCCATCGAGCGCGGCCTGCCCCTGGCCCGCTCCGCCAATACCGGAATCTCGGCCATCATCGACGGATACGGACGCCCCGTTGCGCGACTCACTCTCAACCGTGACGGCATTGTGAAGGCCTCGCTACCCCCAAAAGCCACAGAAACTCTGTATAGTCGGCATGAAGATCAACCATTTGGTGCGATAATGATCCTCATCGCACTTTTCTCAGTACTGAGAGTAAAACGACGTTAAAAATACAATAAGATGATCACGCAAACGTGATAATTTTGAACTTTGGAAGAAAAAATAAAATTATTTCTTAAAAAGAACGGATTTATGATTTTTGAAACATTAAAATTTACTATGAATACAGAGTTTAACTTTGTAATTTTATTTCAAATTGTAACTTGAATATCATTTCGGGAATTTTTTAGAAACACAATCTTATGGGTGCAGAGAGATAATAAGCTGATTGCTCAAATATTTCTTGCGTTTTTGTGGAGGCGCGGTACTGCCTCATTCTTTAAGAAAGATCGCACTACGCAACGAAACAAAATTACCGAAAGGAGGAAGCGTGCCGAAATCCCCGAACCCCATCGACATCCACGTCGGCAGTCGCGTCCGCCTGCGCCGCATGATGATCAATATGTCGCAGGAAAAACTGGGTGAGAGTCTCGATCTCACTTTTCAGCAAATTCAGAAATACGAGAAAGGCGCGAACAGGATCGGCGCAAGCCGACTGTACACGATCGCCAAAATTCTGGATGTTCCGGTCAGTTTCTTTTTCGAAGATATGCCGGACAGCGCCGACCCGAAGGTCTCTGCCAATGCCGGTGCCTTGAACGAACCGGACCAGACGCCGTTCGTGATGGACTTCGTCAGCAGTGCCGAGGGGCTTCAGCTCAACACGGCTTTCAGCAAGATCGGCAGCGCAGAGACACGCCGCAAGATCGTCGATCTGGTGAAGACCCTGGCGGACTGACCTTTATCCAAGGCCGTTCGCCAGAATGGCTGACCTTGTGAACCGACATGCACCCCCTCGGGCCGTATTCGGCGCCGATGACGGTAAGCGCCCTATTATCACGGATCAATTTGCAAAGCGGAAATGCATGATGTCGCCATCGGCGACCGTATAATCCTTTCCTTCCAACCGCATCTTGCCGGCATCTTTCGACGCCTGCTCGCCGCCAAGTTCGACATAATCGGCATGGGCGATGGTTTCCGAGCGGATGAACCCCTTCTCGAAATCCGTGTGGATCGCCCCCGCCGCCTGGGGTGCGCGATACCCCGCCGGGATCGTCCAGGCCCGCGCTTCTTTCGGGCCACAGGTGAAATACGTGATCAGGTCGAGCATCTGATACCCCGTGCGGATCAGGCGATCCAGCCCCGGCTCCTCCAGACCCATCTCGTTCAGAAATTCCGCCCGTTCGGCATCGTCGAGCTGGGATATTTCCGCCTCGATGGCCGCTGAGATCACCACCGACGATGCCCCCTGTGCCGCCGCCATCTCGGCAACCCGGGCCGAGTATTCATTGCCCTCGCCCGCGCTTTCCTCGTCGACATTGCAGACATAGAGCACCGGTTTCGCGGTGATGAGTTGCAGCATCTTCCACGCGCGGGCGTCGGCGTCATCGACCGCCATCTCGCGGGCGGGGCGGCCCTCTTCCAGCAACACCTTGACCTTTTCCATCAGAGCGGCCTGTTGCGCGGCCTCCTTGTCGCCGCCGCGAATGCGCTTGGTCGTATTGACGAGGCGCTTTTCGATGCTATCGAGATCGGCGAGCATCAACTCCGTCTCGATAATCTCCGCATCCGCCACCGGATCGACGCGCCCCTCGACATGGGTAACATCGCCATCCTCGAAACAGCGTAGGACGTGGGCGATGGCATCGACCTCGCGGATATTGGCAAGGAACTGGTTGCCAAGCCCCTCGCCCTTCGACGCGCCCTTTACCAGACCGGCGATGTCCACAAATGTCATCCGCGCAGGGATCACCTTGGCCGATCCGGCAATCTTCGCGATGGTATCAAGGCGCGCATCGGGCACGGAAACCTCGCCGACATTCGGCTCGATGGTACAGAACGGAAAATTAGCCGCCTGCGCCGCCGCCGTCCGTGTCAGCGCGTTGAAAAGGGTCGATTTGCCGACGTTCGGCAGGCCGACAATGCCGGTCTTGAAGCCCATGACAGTCTCTTTCGGATTAGGGAGATTGCCGCTTCGCAAAGCGCGGCGGGAAAGTCAATGACGGGGCCGGGTGGTACGCTCACCCATTCTCTTTCATCACCCGCGCTTTCTGGCGTTCCCAGTCGCGTTTCTTTGAATCCTGACGCTTGTCGGCGACGTTCTTACCTTTGGCGACACCGATTTGCAGCTTGGCGATGCCGCGGTCGTTGAAGAACAGGCGCAAGGGCACGATGGTCATGCCCTGACGCTCGCGGGCCTGTTTCAGCTTTTCGATCTGCTTGGCCTTGAGCAACAGCTTTCGAGGCCGCCGTTCTTCGTGGTTATAGGCCGGGTTCGCCTGCGGATAGGGCGGGATCGCACCGTTGATGAGCCACATCTCTCCCTTTTCCGGCGAGGCATAGCTTTCGGCGATATTGGCCTGTCCCGAGCGCAGCGATTTGACCTCGGACCCGGTCAAAACCAACCCGGCCTCCAGCGTTTCGAGAATGGCATAGTTGTGCCGCGCCTTGCGGTTCTCCGCAATCAGCTTGCCATTATCGCCGGGTTTTGCCTTGGTCTTTGCGGCCATTGTTCAGGTGCTTTCGTGGCGAAGACGTCGCCGTTCCGTATCAAAAATCGCGTATTGAGCGTGGGCGGCGCGGTCCGCATCGGAGCGAGAAACCGGACCCTTACCGACCAATATAGGGCGCATGTTGAATTTCAGAAAGTCATCAAGCTGCGCCGCTGCCTCGGCCATCGTCGTCAGCCGGTTCATTTTCAGACGATCTTCGAAAAAATCGAGCAGCATGACGGTCAGGCGATTTTTCTCTTCGATTTCCGCCTCGCCCAGATAATTATGGGCGACGGTCACATCCGCCTTGCGGATCGCCTGTCGTGGCCACGTTTGCAGGCCCATGTTCGGCTGCGCCGCATCCGCCCGGTCGCGGACGATCTCGGGGGCTGTCATCGACGCGACTGAATACAGCATCTTATTCTGCATCATCGCAAAAAAGTCCCGCGCCTGCCGGGTTGAGGCATCGTAGTCCTGACAAAGCGAGCATAGGGTGCGCACCTCGCGATAAACGTTCGCCTCCGACGCACGGATGTCGCGGATGATCTCCCGCAATTCGTCGATATGGTCTTGAGCGCCGGGGTCTTTGAGTCGCTGAACATCAACGACGAAGCCCTTTGTCGCGAACCGCACCAGCGTAGCCGTGGCCCATTTCCTGAACAACGTCGCCTGTTTCGAGGACACGCGATAACCAACGGAGATGATCGTATCGAGGCTGTA
>CALGNO010000193.1 GCA_937958625.1 uncultured Neomegalonema sp. | reverse complement strand
GCGAAGCTGCGGCCCATCGAGACGATCCTTTCCGGGCCTGCCGCGTCGCTGATCGGGGCGGCGGAACTGACCGGCCTGACCGATGCGCTCATCTCGGATATTGGCGGCACGACCACCGACATTGCGATTTTGCGGGGCGGTAGGCCGACCCTCGACCCCGACGGTGCGAAGGTCGGCGGTCATCGGACGATGGTTGATGCGGTCGAGATGGTGACCCACGGTCTTGGCGGTGACAGTCAGGTTCAGGTGAATGACCAGGCCTTCGAGGGCGGTCTGATCCTCGGCCCGCGTCGCTTTATCCCGGTCAGTTTGCTCGCGCAGGACCATGGCGCGATGGTGCACGAGGCCCTCGACCGCCAAATCCGCGCGACTCTCCCCGGCGAGCTGGACGGGCGGTTTCTGGTGCCCTCTGGAGCCGTGCCCGAGGGGCTGGCCGAGGTTGAGGCCGAGGTGATGAATGCGCTGGGCGGCGCGCCCGCTGCGGCGGATTCTGTGGTTACGGGCCGCGTGCAGATGCGGGCGATGGAGCGGCTTGTGACCCAAGGCATCCTGCGTCCCTGTGGCTTTACGCCCAGCGATGCCAGCCATGTGCTTGGCCTGCATGACGCATGGGATCGTGAAGCTGCGCAAAAGGCCGCGACACTGTTCATCCGCAAGCGCAATCGCAAGGGGCAGTTGATTGCCGAGGATGGCGCGGCCCTCTCGCGAGCCGTGATCGACACCCTGACGCGGCGCTCGGCAGAGGTGTTGCTGGAGGCGGCGCTCGCCAAGGATGGGCTGGAGGGCGCAGGCTCGCCGCTGGTCGCCGCCGCCCTTGGCGGTCATCGCGGGAACAGCCGTATCGACATCGGCGTCGACCTGCCGGTGGTCGGCCTCGGGGCCTCGGCGTCGACCTATTATCCGGCCATCGCGGCGGCGCTCGGCGCACCCTCGGTCGTGCCGCGCCATGCCGAGATTGCCAATGCCGTTGGCGCGGTGGCGGGGCGCATTCGTATCGAGCGACGGCTGATTATCACCCAGCCCCATGCCGATGCTTACCGGGTCCACGGTGCCGAGGACTCTCAAGACTTCGCCGACCTGAACGCCGCGCGCGCTTTCGCGGAGAGCAGTCTGTCGCAGGCCGTTACCCAAGAAGCGAAAGCGGCGGGGGCGGCGGAGGTGGAAACCCGTCTCGATTACAGCGAGAAGGCCCCGGATATTGGCGGCAAGGTGATGTATATCGAGGGCATCGTCACGGCCATCGCCACCGGACGCCCCCGCTTCGGTTGAGGGGGCGTTACGCCTTCGCCGCCTCCCGCGTTTCGTCCTCCTGCCTGCCTGTGAACTTGCCGATCAGATAGAAGAACAGCGGCACCAGCAACGGCCCGATCAGAGTCGCGGCCAAGGTTCCGCCCACGACCCCGGACCCAATCGCCTGCCGCGCGCCCGCGCCTGCTCCGGTCGAAAGCGCCAGCGGAAAGACGCCGAGGGTAAAGGCAATCGAGGTGATGAAAATCGGGCGCAAGCGCTGGCTCGCCGCCTCCATGGTCGCATCCAGCAACGACTTGCCATCTCGCCACAGCTCGCGGGCGAACTCGACGATCAGGATCGCATTCTTGCCCGCAAGACCCACCACGGTCAGCAGGCCGACCTGGAAGAATATCCCGTTATCATACCCGCCAAGCTGCGCCGCGATCAGGGCACCGAATACCCCGATAGGCATGGCCAGCAGCACGGCAAACGGAATCGCCCAGCTTTCATACAGCGCCGCGAGACACAGGAACACGGCGGCAATCGAAATCGCATAGAGGAACAGCGCCTGTCCGTCCGACGCCTTCTCCTCCAGCGACAAGCCGGTCCATGCCAGCCCGAAACCGGGCGGCAACTCGCCAACCAGCCGCTCCATCTCGGTCAGGGCCTCGCCGGTGGACACGCCGGGGGCTGCGGAGCCTTGAATCTGCATCGCCGGTATCGAGTTATAGCGATAGAGGCCCTGCGGCCCGAACGTCCACTCGCCACTCGCGAAATTCGACAGCGGCACCAGATCACCGGCGGCATTACGGACCCGCCATTTGGCGAAATCATCCGGCCCCGCGCGCGACTCGGCCTCGCCCTGGACAAAGACACGCTTGACCCGGCCCTCATCCAGGAAATCATTCACGTAGGAACCGGCCCACGCAATCGACAGCAGGTTGGCGACATCGGTCGCCGTCACGCCCATCGCCCCGGCGGTCTGCCAATCGACGTCGATATTATACTGCGCCGCATCCTCGAGGCCGCTGGGGCGCACCGAGGCGATCAGGTCGCTTTGCGACGCCATGCCGAGCAGTTGATTGCGTGCGTTCAGCAAGTCCTCGTTGCTCTGACCGCCGCGCGCTTGCAGGTACATATCGAACCCGCTGGCATTGCCCAGCGAGCGCACCGAGGGCGGCACGATGGGAAAGACCCGTGCGTCCTGAATCTGGCTGAAGACGCCAAAGGCTCGCCCCGCAATCGCCTGCGCGCTTTGCCCCGGACCCTGACGCTCGGACCAGTCTTTCAGGCGGACGAAGGCGATGCCGGTATTCTGACCCGATCCGCCAAAGCTGAACCCGACAACGCCGAACATCGAACTGACATTCTCGGCCTCGTTATCGAGGAAATGATCCTCGACCTGTTTCAGCACATCCAGCGTTCGCTCGGCGGTCGCGCCGGTCGGGGCCTGAATGAGGGTGAAGAGAAGCCCTTGATCTTCGTCGGGCAGAAAACTGGTCGGGGTCTTGGCATACATCCAGCCCATCGCGCCGAGGATGCACAGATAGACGATGCCTGAAATGGCCGCGAAGCGAATGATCTTGCCGACCAGCCAGCTATACCCGCCCCGAAACCGGTCAAAGCCGCGATTGAACCAGCCGAAAAAGCCCTTGCGCGGCTCGGTCGCCACATCCTTTTTTCTCAGGATCGTCGCGCATAGTGCGGGGGTCAGGATCAGCGCCACGAGGTTCGACAGGACCATGGCCGAGACAATGGTGATCGAAAACTGGCGATAGATCACGCCGGTCGACCCGCCGAAAAACGCCATCGGAATGAACACGACCATCAAGACAACCGTCGTACCGATCAGCGCGCCGGTGATCTGGTCCATGGACTTTCGGGTCGCTTCCTTGGGGGACAGCCCTTCCTCCTCCATGATCCGCTGGACGTTTTCGACCACGACGATGGCATCATCGACCAGCAACCCGATGGCCAGCACCATCGCCAGCATGGTCAGCGTATTGATGGTCAATCCCGCCGCCGCCAAAATGCCGAAGGTGCCAAGAATAACCACCGGCACCGCGAGTGTCGGGATCAGGGTCGCGCGGAAGTTCTGCATGAACAGGAACATCGTCAGAAAGACGAGGATCACCGCCTGAATCAGCGTTGTGACCACCTCGTCGATAGAAATCTTGACGAAGGGCGTGGTATCATAGGGGATGGTATAGGTCACGCCCTCGGGAAAAAACTGTTCGAACTCAGCCATTCGCGCCCGCACGGCATCGGCGGTATCAAGAGCATTGGCCCCTGAGGCCAGTGTGATAGCCATGCCTGCTGCTGGTTGGCGCACGAAGCGGGCGATGGTGTTGTAGCTCTCCGATCCGATCTCCACCCGCGCAACATCGCGCAACAGGACCATCCCGCCATCGGTTTCGGCGCGCAGGACGATGCTCTCGAAATCCTCGGGCGTGGTCAGCAGCGATTGTGCGGTGATGGTCGCGTTGAGCATTTGCCCTTCAGGCGCGGGGCGAGAGCCGAACGACCCGGCGGAAACCTGCGCATTTTCAGCGGAGATGGCCGCGACGACATCCGACGGCGCAATTCCGAAGGCGGACATCTTTGACGGATCGAGCCAGACCCGCATGGCGTATTTAGACCCGAAAACCCGCACATCCCCCACGCCGCTGATCCGGCTGACTTCATCGGCGAGGTTACTGCTCAGATAGTCGGACAGGTCAGTCTGGTTCAGCGATCCATCGCCGGAGATCAGCGCGATCACCATCAGAAAACCCGACGACGACTTGCGAACCGTCACGCCCTGCCGCTGTACCGGCCCGGGCAACAGAGGCGTCGCCTGCGCCAGCTTGTTCTGCACCTGCACCTGCGCAATGTCCGGGTCGATGCTGGTATCGAAGGTCAGCTCAATCGACGCGCTGCCCTGGGCGGTGGAACTGGACTTGAAGTATTTCAACCCGTCGAGGCCGGTCATCTGTTGTTCGATGACCTGCGTCACCGTGTTGGCGACCGTCTGGGCCGAGGCTCCGGGGTATGTCGCGCTGACCGTAACGGTCGGCGGCGCAATCGCGGGATATTGCGCAATCGGCAGGCTGAGGATCGACAGGATGCCGATGCCCATCGTGATGAAGGACAGCACCCAGGCGAAGATCGGACGGTCGATAAAGAAGCGTGGCATGGCGGCTCTCGCCCCTCTCGATCAGTTGGTGCTCGACGTGGCAGTGCCTTGGGTCTCGGCGGCGGCGGGCGCGGGCCGTTCTTCGGGTCTGACCTTGGCATCGGCCGAGACCTTTTGCAGCCCGGCGACGATGACGCGGTCGCCATCCTCCAGCCCCTCGCTGACGATCCAGTTTGACCCGCGCGAGCCGAGGGTTTTCAGGTCGCGGCGCTCGACCACATCATCGGCATTGACGATCAGGGCCGTCGGCTCGCCGCGCCGGTTGCGGGCAACCCCCTCCTGCGGCACCAGAAAAACACCGCTTTCGGTGCCCTGGGGCACTTCGGCTTGCACATACATACCGGGCAGCAGCAGAGCGTCAGGATTGGGGAAGGTCATGCGCAGGGTGACGGCACCGCTGCGCTCGTCGACATTCGGGTCGGCGGCGGTCAGGGAACCCTTCACCGGATATTCAGACCCGTCCGCAAGGAACAGCGTCACGGTCCCGGACACATCCGCCCCGCGCCCTGCGGCCTGCTGACGGCGGAACCGGACGAGTTCGGCAGCGGATTGCGTGACATCGACATAGACCGGGTCAAGACTGCGGATCACCGCCAGCGCCGATGCCTGTCCCGCTGTCACCAGCGACCCGCGCGATACCAGCGAGCGGCCAATGACGCCCGAAATCGGCGCACGCAGGGTGGTTCGATCCAGATCAATCTGTGCCATCTGGCCCTGAGCTTCGGCGGTGGCGACGGCGGCGCGGGCGGCATCACGGGCGGCGATCATCTCTTCCAACTCGCTGCGGCTGGCGCGGTTGCGGGCGACGTCCTGCCTCATGCGCTCGGCGGCTGTTTCGTTGCGGCGCAGTTCTGCCTTGGCAGACATGACCTGAGCCTCCGCCTGCGCCGCCGCTGCCTCGTAAGAGGCCGGATCGAT
>CALGNO010000192.1 GCA_937958625.1 uncultured Neomegalonema sp. | reverse complement strand
GCCAAACGACCCGCCGACCAGCATGGTGATCTTGGGCACCGAGGTCGTCGCGACCGCCGTGACCAGCTTCGCCCCGTCCTTGGCAATGCCCCCGGCCTCGTATTTGCGGCCCACCATAAAGCCGGTGATGTTTTGCAGGAATACCAGCGGGATGCCGCGCTGGCTGCACAGCTCGACAAAATGCGCGCCTTTCAGGGCCGATTCCGAAAACAGCACGCCGTTATTGGCGATGATGCCGCAAGGCAGGCCGTGGATATGGGCAAAGCCGCAGACCAGCGTCGTGCCATAACGCGCCTTGAACTCATCGAAGCGCGACCCGTCCACCGTGCGGGCGATGACCTCGCGGATGTCGTAGGGCGTCTTCAGGTCCGCCGGGACGACACCCAGAATCTCCGCCGGGTCATAGGCCGGGTCTTCCGGCGTCTGGCGGTTGACCGACGCGCGCGAGGGCGGGCCGAGGGTCGCAACGATAGTGCGCGCAATGGCGAGAGCGTGGGCGTCGTCCTCGGCCAGATGATCGGCCACACCGGATAGCCGCGTATGGGTATCGCCGCCGCCGAGGTCTTCCGCCGTGACTTCTTCGCCCGTCGCCATCTTTACCAGCGGCGGACCGGCGAGAAAGATCGTGCCTTGCCCGCGCACGATGATGGTCTCGTCGGACATGGCGGGGACATACGCGCCGCCCGCCGTGCAACTGCCCATCACAATGGCGATTTGGCTGATCCCCTTGGCAGACATGCGGGCCTGATTATAGAAGATGCGCCCGAAATGATCGCGGTCGGGAAAAACCTCGTCCTGATGCGGCAGGTTCGCGCCGCCGCTGTCCACGAGGTAGAGGCAGGGGAGGTGATTCTCCTCAGCGATTTCCTGCGCGCGTAGGTGTTTCTTGACGCTGAGCGGATAATACGCGCCGCCCTTCACCGTGGCATCATTGGCGAGGATCATGCACTCGCGATTGGCAATCCGCCCGATCCCCGCGACCATCCCGGCAGCGGGCGCATCGCCGTCATAAAGCCCATGGGCGGCGAAGAGACCGACCTCCAGAAACGGCGAGCCAGGATCGAGCAGCCGCGCGATCCGCTCTCGCGGCAAGATCTTGCCCCGCGACACATGCCGCTCGCGGTTCCGCTCCCCACCCCCGGAAAGCGCGGTTTCGGCGGCTTCGGTAACGACGGCAAGCTGCGCCAGTTGCGCGGTTTCGTTCGCACGGAAAGTTTCGGCGCGGGGGGAAAGGGTGGAGTTGAGTTTCATCGGATGATCTCCACGTTCGCGCCGATATTCAGGTCAGCCCATACCCTGTCCGTCGTCAAGACTGGTGCTTTTTCGTTCAAGGCCAAGGCGAGGCAGGCGCGATCACCAAGGGACAGCCCGGCATGGCGGGTTTCTTCACGCAGAAGTCCAGCCAGCAATGCCTGCGCGCGATCGAAATCCACGATCCTTATCGAAAGCGACTCGAACGTCATATGCACCGAGTCTTCGCCAATTCCGCGATCTATCAGGCGCGTCGCCACTTCGACAACATTCACCGTCGAGATACAACTATCCCCAAGAGCAGATTGCACCCTGTCCGCGCCCGGCTCGCCCCACAGCATGGCAAGGACGGCGGAACTGTCGAGGACAAAGGTCACTCGGTTTCGGCCTGCGCCTCGGCACGACGCTCGGCTATCAGTTCTGCACTGGGCGAGCCGCAACCTGTATCACGTTCACTGATTATCTTTTGTAGCTGAGCCAGCGCCGCTTTCGGTGCGATAATCCGCAACTCACCGTCCTGCACCCGAGCCGTGACCCGGCCATCGGGATCGAGCATCATCGCAGCACGCAGCCTCGCAGGAATGGAAAGCGTGCCGTCCGGTTCGATGGATAGCGGTATCGCATCAATGTCACGCGCGTCATCATCGGCGAGGTCACGGCTGAACTCGACCTGCTTGCCGACAGCTTTTTTCCAGTGCGAAAACTGTGTCCAGGCGGTTCTTTCATTGCCGCCATCCCGTGCGAAAATCTCGACGACCTCGGGGCCGGACGGTATCTCGCCGCGCTGGTTGTACAGCGCGTCGGCAATTTTCCAGATCTTCGCCTTCTGAGAATCGGCGCGGACGGTTCTATGAAGTTCGATCACCATTGAATTTTCTCCGTCCATCTCATTTATCGAAATATAAATCGTATCGACAACTTTCCGCAAGTAAAAAGTTAAACAGCAAGTAAAATGAAAAACAGTAAATTTTTACCCCTTCTCCGCCACCGCGCCGCCCGCTTTCTTCCAGCCGCCAAAGCCGCTGACGATATGGCTGACGCCTTTCAAGCCCATATCCTGCGCGGTTTTGGCCGAGAGGGCCGAGCGCCAGCCGGAGGCGCAGTAGAAGACATATTTCTTGCCCGACTGAAACTGCTCCTTGGCATAGGGGCTTTCCGGGTCGATCCAGAATTCCAGCATTCCGCGCGTACAGCTGAACGCATCGGGGATTATGCCCTCGCGCTGCAATTCTCGGGGGTCGCGCAGATCGACGAAGAGGACGCCGTCTTGACCGTGCAGGGCCATGGCTTCTTCGGCGGTCAGGGTTTCGACCTCGGCATTGGCCTCGGCGACCATATCCTTGACGTGTTTCATCGCGTTTCCTTTCAAATCTCCAATGCCAACGCGGTGCCCTCGCCGCCGCCGATACAGAGCGAGGCGATACCGCGT
>CALGNO010000191.1 GCA_937958625.1 uncultured Neomegalonema sp. | reverse complement strand
ATCCTTGCAGGATCACAATCCAAATCGCGGATATGGATTGATCAATATACTACTGAGTAGTATATTCGAGGCAGGAGGAACGTCATGACCGTCAAAGCCTCGATCTCGCTGACCGATTATCAGGATGCCTACGCTCGCGATCTCGTGGCGAAAGGCCAGTACCCGAGTCTCAGCGCCGTCATGCAGCGCGGCCTCGATCTTTTGCGTCACGAGACCGAAACACGCGAGGTCGAACTTCAGGCGCTGAGAACGCTCATCAATGCACGGTCCAACGGGCCACTCATGTCGTTGGATGAGGGCCTCACCAGTGTCGATGCCATGATCGCTGAACGGCGGGCGGCGCGTGACCTACAGGGTTGAGATCGCAGCCGATGCGACGCACGATCTCGTCGCGATCTTCGATTTCCTGGTCGAGAGCTACATCGAATTCGGCGAACACCCTGATGATGCGATGGACCGCGCAGAGCGGCGCATTGATCAGATAAAAGATCACCTGCGCTCGCTTGGCACGACCCCGAAACAAGGGACACTTCGCCCCGAAATCCGCTCCGGCCTGCGCAATGTCACCAAAGACCGGGCGGTGGTGTATTTTGATGTTGATGACGACAAGAATCTGGTTCGAGTTCTCGCCGTGTTTTTTGGTGGGCAGGATCATCAGCAGCGGATGATCCTGCGAGCGCTGGAGAGATATTAAACATAAATTCGATTATCGGAATAAGAACAGATAATGAACAATTTTTTGAGTTACCATTGATGTCTCGGTAGCAAAAGCGCCTCCCCCGGAAATTTTACTGAATGACGGTCCAGAGAAGGAACTTGGGCACGAGCGTTGGCGAGCAGAATTACACAACGCGGAACCATGTCCCCATACCGGCGGCTTGGTGTTCCAGCATGTGGCAGTGGATCATCCAGTCACCGGGGTTATCGGCGACGAAGGCGACCTGCGCGGTCGCGCCCCGCTCGATCAGGATCGTATCGCGCCACGGGCCACCACTCGTTTCGCGGAAATGATGGCCGTGGATGTGCATGGCGTGGGGCCAGGCGGTCTCGTTGGGCATCGTGATGACAATCGTCTCTCCGCGCTTCGCCGTGATCACCGGCTCGGCAGGCATCCCGGCGATGCCGGAAAGAGACCATGCGAATCCGTGGCCGGCCAGGTCGCGGATGCCAAGCCTGCCGGATGCGTCGGGAATGCCGTTCCCGTGGCCCATCATAGCGGTCATGGGGTGCTGGCCGATATAGGCATCCATCGCCCCGCCCATAGCGCCGCCCGCCATGGTCAGTCGGGCGCGCAATGCGTTGTCGAGATCGAGCGCCACGGGCAACGGGTTCGATGGTAGGGGCGCGACCGGGCCAAGCAGTTCGTCCCGCGCCTCTCCCGAGACCGGGAACAGTGTGAAGGGATAAGGGTCTGCGCCGGGGGTGATCCAGTCGAGCCGAGCGCCCTTCTCCGCCGTCACGTTGACGATCAGGTCGGCGCGCTGCGCCGGGGCGAGGGTCAGGATATCGGATATCGGCTCGACCTCCGCCAACGGCTGCCCATCCAGTGCAACCAGCTGACCGGCGAGACCGTCGAGGGCGAGCGCCATGATCGTTGCATTCGCCGTGTTGACCAGACGCAGGCGCAGGCGTTCGTTGCGCTTTACCGGTATCTCGGGACGGTAGCGCCCGTTGACCGTCGGCCAGTTGCCCCGCCGCCCGGCATGGGACCAGTCCATCATCGCGCCGAGGCTCGCCGTGTCGATCTGCCCGTCTTCGTCCAGCCGCCAGTCGTCGATGACGAGGACTATATCCCGGTCCACTTCGGGCGGGGCGGCTTCCTCGATCACGAGCGCACCGGAGAGGCCGCGTGCCATCTGTTCCCAAGTGCGGTTATGGGGATGATACCAGTAGGTGCCCGCATCGGGGACGGCGAAATCGTAATCGAAGCTCTCCCCCGGCGCGACGGGCTTCTGGGTCAGGCCGGAGACGCCATCCATCGCATTGTCGATGCGGATGCCGTGCCAGTGAACCGAACTCGGTTGTGGCAGGTCGTTCTCGAAGCGCACACGCAACCGCTCGCCTTGCCGCGCGCGCAGGACGGGGCCGGGGATGGTATCGCCATAGGCCCAGACTGCCGTATCGGGCAGATCGCCGCCCAGCGATGTCGTCGCCGTTGCCGCGCGCAAGGTACGGGGCGGGGCCGTTGCGAAGGACAGGGATGGCGCGGCCAGCAGGGCGGGTATGGCGGCGAGAAGGTGGCGGCGCGTCGGCATCAGTGCTGGCCTCCGCCATGGCTGTGATCATGATCTTGTTTGCCCGTCGCGTAGCCTCGCGTCCGGGCATAGATCATGCGCTGATGCCGCGTCAGGATCGGCTTGAGGGCGACATGCGCGGATAGGTGTACCGCGCGAAGCTGTCCTTCGATGCGCGCGATCTCCATCGTCGCCGCCGCGACCGCCGCCGCATCCGGCGTGCCGCCAGCAAACAAGGCATCAAGGGCTGCTTCCGCCGCGATCAACGTCTCGCCCAGCGGCCTGGCCTCCGCCAGCATCTGCGCGCGGATCGCCTCGGTCTCGGCGCGCTGCGCGGGGGTGAGGGAGAGGTCGTCGGCAAGCTCCAGCGCATGAAGCGGTCCCGGCCAGCCGTTCAGCTCTGCCGCCAGCGCATAGCCCAGCCCGGCCCCGGCAAGCAGCCTCTCGGCACGCTCGGATGACAGGGCCTTGATCGTGCGCGCATCCTGTCCCGCATAGGGGGCGGTCTCGGCATGAGCCGACGGCAAGGCAAGCATGAGGGCGAAAGCGGCAAGCAACACAGGTTTCATCGGTATGGTCCTCGATATATCGGAAAATCGGTTTGCAGGAATGATCGTCACAGGATTTGCCCTGCCAGCATCCAGATTCCCATCCCGGCCATGACGAGATTCTCGGTCAGGGATATGAACCCCAGTGGCACATTGGACCCGCCCCCGACGCAGGCGCAGGTCAGGTCGCGCTTGTCGATATAGACGGCCTTGATGACACTCACGGTCCCCACTGTGCCGATAAAGAGGCCAACCGGCGCGACCAGCCAGACCAGTGCGCTGCCTGTGCCAATCAGGGTGGCCATACCGACCCCCGCGTAGAGTTCGAGGAAGGGATACGCATAGCCGTAAGGCACGTAGCGCCGAGCCAGAAGGTCGTAGCCGAGGAATCCGTTCACGAAGCCCCCGACATCTGTCAGCTTCTGGATTGCTAGCGCCACCATCGACACGGCGAAAAACCATTTGAGCCAGACAAGAACCGGGAAACCGTCATGGAAATTCAGGACGATGGCCAGGGCCAGCAAGGCGGTGGCGGCAAAGAGCGCGATGACGGGGCGATAAGTCGTCTCCCCCTTTCCGATCACGCGATAGCCGAAATGCGCCTTCAGGTCGGTGTAGCCACCGATGCGCTCTCCATCGATCCAGATTTGCGGGGTAGTTTCCACCCCATGAGCGCGTTTGAAGGCGTCGATCTCGTCGCGGGATGCCAGCGTATGATCCTCGACCGCGTAGCCCTTTCGCCTGAGCAGTGACAGGGCCTTCAGGCCAAACGGGCACAGATGTCCCGGCATCGCCATGCGATGAAGCACGGCAGTTTTTTCCTTGGCGGTGGCCCGCAGCGGGCCGTCCTGTGCAGTGATTTCCGGGTTGGCAATGGTCATCGGTATCCGTCCTCCTGCCAACAGGGGATACGGGCTACAGTAACTGGAGGGTCAAGAGCCAATTGGCCAACCCGTTCCAAAACGCTTGACCCTCCGGTTACTGGAACCTGTAACAAGATCTTCAAAAGAGGATCGATCCCGATGACCATTGGAGACGCGGCGGAGGCCAGCGGCCTGCCCGTAAAGACAATTCGCTATTACGAGGAAATCGGCCTGATTCATCCGGGTCGATGCGCGAACGGGTATCGGGAATTCTCTTCTGCCGATATCCACAAGCTGACCTTCGTCGCCCGATCCCGTTCGCTCGGCTTCACCATCGAGGAATGCCGGACCCTGCTGTCGCTCTATGAGGATCGCAGCCGGGCAAGCGCCGATGTGCGAAGCTTGGCATCCGGCCATCTCGATCAGATCGACCTGAAGATCGTGGAGCTTCAGGCCATGCGCCGCACCCTTGTCGAGCGATGTCGGGGGGACGACCGGCCCGATTGCCCGATCATCGACCGGCTGGCCGAAGGCAGAGAGGAACACACCGCATGAAGAAGAATACGACCATCATACTGGCTCTCATTTGTGTCGTTGCCGTCAGCGCAGGGACATTCTGGTGGAGCAACGGGGGCGATGCCACCGCAGATGAGAGCACCGGAATCATCCTGCCAACCCTGACGACCGCTCAAATGCAGGGCAAGTCACTGTTTGACGCCAACTGCGCCGCCTGTCACGGGCCGAACGCGACCGGTTCGGATCAGGGACCACCCCTCATTCATATCATTTATGAACCAAACCACCACGGGGATGCGTCCTTTTACCGGGCGGCGGCCATGGGGGTACGGGGGCATCATTGGCGTTTTGGCAACATGCCCGCGATAGAGGACGTGGCGGAGGCGGATGTGACGAAGATCATCGATTATGTGCGTGCCCTGCAACGCGCCAATGGCATCGAATAGGGAGGCTCTGATGATGAAACCCGCTCGTTTTCTTGCGCTTGGCGCGCTGTTGTTCACCGGGGTCGGTGCGGCGGCAGCTTTCGAGAAGACCTACGATCCGCTAGCGACGCTGCGTGTGGACCGGGTATCGCCCGCAAATCCGAACGATGCCATGCAGGTGCGCATGGGGGCGCCCCTTTACGCAGAAAACTGTGCCGTTTGCCATGGTGGCGCATTGGAAGGGGCGGAAAGTTGGGAGGATTCCAACGAGGACGGCACTTACAAACCTCCACCGCATGACGATACGGGCCATACCTGGCATCATTCCGACAAGGTATTGTTCGAGTATACGAAGCTTGGCGGGGAAGAGTTGTTCAAGGATTTCCCCGACATCGTTTCCGCTATGCCGAGTTTTGGCGAC
>CALGNO010000190.1 GCA_937958625.1 uncultured Neomegalonema sp. | reverse complement strand
CCCGCGGTTTCGCGATGGGGAGAGTCTGATGGCGTGGATGGCTTGGACATGGCCGACGGCGGCGTTCTTCGCCTTCATCGTGCTGGCGATTGGCACCATGGGTGTGCTGGAGGCCAAGCGCCCCGGCGGCGCGCCCCGGCATGGCGTTTTCGGCCTGACGACGACGCGCGGGGACCGGCTGTTCATCGGCCTGCTGGGGTCAGCCTTCATCATGCTCGGCTGGCTTTACTTCATGGGCACACCGCTTTGGGGCGGGCTGGGGATCAGCATCGCCTTTCTGGCCTTCGTGTTTGCGTTTGTTTGAGGGTGAAGGAAAGTCACCCTCGCGCTTGACGCGAGGGTCTCGGGCCGTAGTGAGAGATCCTCGCGTAAAGCGCCAGGATGACGTCAACCACTCAAGGCCACGCGGCCAGCGGCGGCATCGACATCAGCACCGCCTCGATATTGTGGCCGGTTTCCAGCCCGAACTTCGTACCTCGATCATAGCAGAGGTTGAACTCGGCATAGTATCCCCGGCGCTTGAGCTGATGCGCGCGGTCGTCGTCGGTCCATGGCTCGCCCATGCGTTTTTCGACCAAGGGCGAGTGCGCCGCTAAAAACGCCCGGCCCACGTCTTGGGTAAAGGCAAAATCCGCCTCCCAATCGCCGGTATTGTGATCGTCGTAGAAGATGCCACCGACACCCCGCGCGAAATTGCGGTGCTTGATCATGAAATACTCATCGGCCCACGCCTTGTAGCGCGGGTAGTATTCCGGATCATGGCGAGCGCAGGCGGCCTCGTAGGCGGCGTGGAAAAACACCGTATCCTCGTCCACCGGCACCATCGGATTGAGATCGCCGCCGCCGCCGAACCACCAGGCATTCGGCGTCCAGAACATCCGCGTATTCATGTGAACCGCCGGAACCTTGGGCGAGCGCATATGCGCCACCAGCGAAATCCCCGACGCCCAAAAGCGCGGATCGGCCTCGACACCCGGTATCCCGCGCGAGGCCATCATCGCCTGCGCGCGCGGTGCGAGCGTGCCGAAGACCGAGGATATATTGACGCCGACTTTTTCGTAGACACGTCCCCCGCGCATCACCGACATCTCGCCGCCGCCCGCATCCTCGCCCGCTTCGCCCTCGCGGACCGTGTCGCTGCGCTCGAATCGTCCGGCGGGCAGGTCAGAGAACGGGCCGGTCGTGTAGGCATCCTCGACCCGCTCCATATCGGCGCAAATGGAATCGCGCAGCTCGCGAAACCACGCCGAAGCCCGGGCCTTTCGCGCCTCCGCATCGTCCAGAACGCCCGTCACATCCATCGCCGCCGCTGCCGACATCGGTATCCCCCTCGCCTGATTTGCCGCGCCAGACTATAGTGGTCGCGTCAGGGAGGAAACCGATGGTTGATGCGGTCGGAAAACTGGATGAGATCAGGTTCGATACCGTCGAAGAATATCTCGACTGGGCGATGGAACAATCCGGGCGGTTTGAACTGGAAGATGGCCGCCCCGTTGCGATGTCGCCGGAACGCGTGGGACACGCACGAACCAAGTTCAGAACTGCGATGGCGCTGCATAAAGCAGTCGAGGATGCTGGCGTGCCCTGCGAAGTTTTGCCCGATGGGCTAACCGTTCAAACGGCCTCCGATACCGCTTTTGAACCGGACGCGATCGTTCATTGCGCCACCCTTGATGAAAACAGCGTTATTGCTGATGCGCCGATCATCCTGGTTGAAGTCATTTCACCCTCAAGCCAGTCTATCGACACGATACGCAAGCTGTCAGGCTATTTCACCATACCCAGCGTGATCCACTACCTGATTCTCGACACCGAAAAACGCCTCGTGATTCATCACGAGCGTAAGGGCGAGCGGATCGAGACGCGGTTTGTCTCCGAGGGCGCGCTGACGCTCGACCCGCCGGGTCTGACCGTGCCGGTCGAGGCCATGTTTGCGCCGGAGGAGTGAGATCAGGCCGCCGGGGCTGCGGGTGCCTCGCGCAGGTGGTCGCGTTTGATCCAGACCCGCGCGCCCTCGGGTCCGGCGGTAACCGTGGTGCCAGCGCCCTTGGGCAGGCGCAGCCATGACTGCACGGCGAAATCCTCGCCATTCTCCGTGAACCCGCCCTCCAGCACCAGTGCCTCCAGCCCGCCGGGGGCGTCAAGGCGCACGTCGGCCCCCGCGTCCCAGTGTTCGAGCACCACATCCTCGCGGCCATCGGCGAAGAGCGGCAGCACGCCGACGCCAGCACGTTCGGGATCGGGTACAAAGCGCATCTTCGTCGTGTCGATGCGCGCAAAGGTCGGGTCGCCGGGTGCGAACTGCCACAGCTTGACGAAGATCGTACAGCCGGGGGCAGAGCCGGGCGTGTGCCGTGATCCCGGCGGGTTACGCACATAGGTTCCCGCCGGAAAGTCACCGTGCTCGTCCTGAAACACCCCTTCGAGAACGAAAAATTCCTCGCCCCCGGTATGGGTATGGGCCGAGAACGCGCTGTCGGGTGCATATCGCACGATGGAGGTCGCCCGCGCCACCTCGCCGCCGATCCGGTCCAGCATCCGCCGGTCCACCCCGGGCATCGGCGAGGGCGTCCAATCGAGCTGTGCGGCGTGAACCGCCGCGCGCTGGGAAAAATCTGCGTTCAGGTCCATGACGGCTGCTCCTTTTTTCGAGTCTGAAGATAGGGGCGACGCACGGCCCTGCCAAATCCCTTTCCCGCGAGCCGCCAAGGGCGTAGGCATCAGGGATGACCGGCGACCGCCCCCTGCTCGGCATTATGCTGATGATCGGCTTTTGTATTCTCGCGCCCATCGGCGATACCATCGCCAAGCTGTTGGGCGGGATCATTCCGTTGTGGCAACTCATGATCGTGCGGTTCGGGGCGCAGGCGGTGCTGCTGACGCCGCTGGTCGACCGCGCCGCGCTGCCGCCGATGACGGCGCGTCTGCTATGGCTGATGGCCGTGCGTACGGCGCTGCATATCATCGGGATCGGCGCGATGTTTACCGCGCTGCGCTTTCTGCCCCTCGCCGATTGCATCGCCATCGCCTTCGTCATGCCGTTCATCATGCTGCTTTTGGGCAAGGTCGTGCTGGGCGAGGAAGTGGGCGCTCGGCGGCTGGCGGCTTGTACTGTCGGCTTTATCGGCACGCTGCTGGTGATTCAGCCGAGCTTCGCCGAGGTGGGCGCGCCCGCCCTGTTGCCGCTGGTGGTCGCCGTGGCCTTTGCGTTCTTCATGCTGACCACGCGGCAGGTCGCCAAGCATATCGACCCGATTGCCCTGCAAGCAATCAGCGGAGCGATGGCCATTGTGATCCTCGGGGTTTTGTTCGTGGTGTTTCCGGGCGATGCCGACGGGGCGGTGGCGGCGGTGATGCCCGAGGCACGCGAGGCGATCCTGATGCTGGCCATCGGCCTGATCGGCACCGCCGCGCATCTACTGATGGTCTGGTCGCTCAGATTTGCGCCCTCGGCCACGGTCGCGCCGATGCAATATCTGGAGATTCCGGTCGCGACGGTGGTCGGGTATATCGTGTTTCGCGACTTGCCGAACGGGCTGGCGGCGCTCGGGATCATCATCACGATGGCGGCGGGCCTTTATGTCATCTACCGTGAACAGGTGAACGCCAAGACGGTGAAGGCATCCCCGGCGTGAGAGGCTAGCCGCGCTAGCCGCGCCGCTGCCATCCGGTGCCGGGCCGATTGATATAGTCCTCGGCCCCCTGTGGCTCGAACGACCCTTCGACGGGGTCCGCCACGAAACGCTCGACGCTGACCGCATGTTGCGAGTCGAAGCTGAGCAGGGCGAAGTCGTTGCGTTCGCCGCGCAGGCGGTTCGACAACACGGTTCCGGCCTGTATCTGAAGCGCGCTGTATTGGCCTTCGCGCTCCTGAAACCGTTGCACGCGCCACATGTGCATATGACCGGACAGGACCAGATCGACCCCCCGCTCGCACAGGGCCTTGACCGCTGCCTTGCCGCCGCGCGTGCGGCGACGGCCATCCTTGGGTTCTTGCGCCAGAGGGTGATGGACCACGACGATCTTGAGCAAATCATCGGGCACCGCTTCCAGCCGCTTGCACATCCGGTCTAGGGTGGCGGGGGTCAGCTTGCCGCTGCGCCACGCAAACCGGTTCACGGTGTTGACGCCCATCACCAGCATCCGCTCGTCCTGAAAGGTCGGAAACATCTCCTCGCCGACCCAGCGATTATACCGCCGCCACGGGTGCACAAAGCGCAGCCAGAGGTTATAGAGCGGCGTGTCGTGATTGCCGGGTACGACCAGAACCGGCGCTTCGACGCGGGACAGCATCGTCATCGCCTGCTCGTATTCCCCGTCTTTTGCCCGTTGGGTCAAATCGCCGGACAGGATGACGAGGTCGGGTGACAGGCCGTTGACCGTCTCGATCATCGGATCGACCAGTTCAGGCCGGATGGTGCCGAAATGCGGGTCGGAGATCTGGACGACGCGCCTCATACCTCCACCTCCGCAGGGACGATAAGGTGGATCGCATCGGGCAGCATTTGCAGGCGATACGGCCCCTCCAGACGCATCCGCTCGCCATCGATGGCAATCAGGTTCTTGCGCCGGCGGGTTTCGATCCGAATTTCCTCGGCGGCGACCATCTCGAACTCGCGCCCGCGTTGGGCGAGACCGGCCCCGAGGCGCAAGAAATTCAGCACCAATTGCCATCGCCCGCAATCGGGGGCGGAGATCATGACCAGCTTGCCCTCCTCCACCGCATCGGCCCCGTCCAGTTTCACCATGCGAAGCTGATACGGGTTGCAGGCGATGAAGGCGGCGGGGGTATTCATCCGCCACGCAACGCCATCCACGGTAATCTTCATGCGATAGCCACTGCGAAACCGCAGGATCGTGCGCATGGCGGACCAGAGCGCCAAAAACCGGCTGCGCCCCCATTTGCGATACAGCCGCTCGCGCTTTTGCAGGATCGCCGGGTAAAGGCCGAAACTGGCATTATTGACGAAGATCGTCTCGTTGATACGCCCGACGGAACAGGGCTGAACCCGTCCGGCGGCCAGGGTATCGACGGCTTCGCCATGGTCCTCGGGGAAGCCGACGCCGCGCGCGAAATAGTTGAAGGTGCCCATGGGCAGCACCCCCATATGCGCCGATGTACCGACCACGGCATTGGCAACGGCATTAACGGTGCCATCCCCGCCCGCCGCCACCACGCCGCCATAGCCATCGGCGATGGCGCGGCGGGCAGCGGCGGTCAAGTCGGCGGCTCCGCGCACCGGATAGAGGTCGAAACTGCCGGGATGCCGCGCCAGTAACGATTGCAGCACGCCCCCTGCCTCGCCGCTGCCCGAATGCGGGTTGGCAATGACGCAAAGCGGGGTACGGGAAAGCGGGGCGGGATCGGTGTCGGCCATCCGCCACAGATAGCCCAGCAAGCGGCGGGAACAAACAATCCCTTCCCCGCCATGCGATGCGGACCATATCAAGGGCCATGCGCCTGTATCGCCCCTTCGAGAACGCTTTTCCGCCGTTCCAGCCCGACCCGAACCCTGTGCCCCCCGCCGCGCTGGGGGCGTTCTTGCGCTGGGCGCTGGGCGAGTTTCGCGGATTAGTGATCGTTTTCACGCTGGCGACGATTGCCTTCGGGTTCCTCGATGTGTGGGCCGCATGGTATCTGGGCGCGCTGGTGGATATGGCCGCCGAAAGCGGGCGCGAGTCGTTTCTGGATGAAAACTGGCTGGCCCTGATCGGGGCGGGATTGCTGTTCGCCCTCGTGCGGCCCGCCGCCTATGCATTTCAGAGCGCGATGATGAGCCTTGCCATCATGCCCAATATGGGGCCGCGCATCGTTTGGCGGCTGCACCGGCATACGCTTGGCCAAAGCCTGACATTCTTCAACG
>CALGNO010000189.1 GCA_937958625.1 uncultured Neomegalonema sp. | reverse complement strand
CGGACAAATCAGGCAAAAGATAGCAAACGCTCTCTCACGGGCTTAATCCGGCTTGAGGTGATGCCACTAAATTGTTGGTTTCGCGCTTCCTACCGCTCAGTCTTGAGGGGACAAATGAGGGGACGAGATTTTCTCATAAAGGGCAAACATAAACAATATCAATGTCTTGGTATTGTTTAATGGTGCCCCTGGACGGAGTCGAACCGCCGACCTTCGGTTTACAAATTCAGTGCTCTGGAGTGCTTAAAGATACATAACTTCATGAAATCAACCTCTTAATCGTCGGAAATTTGAGAACAACAAGAACATATAGAAAACAATGCAGCACAAGAGTCGGCACACTCACCGCTAGCGGTTTTTGGTTTGTTTCGCGCGCGTAAGATTGCGGTGAAAGCATAGTGATAAGATTTACAAGTGTATTCGATATCTATCATCAGCTTAGAAATCCTGCATCATCCTCTTCTCTGACTAACAGTCTCCTATCCAGCCTTCCATTGCGGGCTTCACAGCTTGTTTCCGAAACGAGCAAACAGGAACGGCACGCAGCGCCGAGCAGATTTCGATCATCATGGCTGCCGTCAGGATGATGATCTTCGCAGACAGGGTCGTTTGAGCATAGGCGTGTCATCTCACACTCGATCAAGTATGGCCGGTATGCGGTTCGCTGCAAACTTAGACGAGAATGGACTGGTTTACCCTATTTTCCGCTGTTAACGTAAGAACATCAGCGAGGATGCGATAATGACGGATACGGCTGACCAAGCTATGACCGTGCGAGATGTGGCTGGCTATCTGAACGTCGACGAGAAGACAGTCTACCGGCTCGTTAAGCGTGGCGATCTGCCTGGGTTCAAGGTTGCAGGCGCATGGCGCTTCAAGAGATCGGACCTCAATAGCTGGATCGATATGCAGAAAGAATCTGCGAAAAATAGGGATTGAGGGCAAACGAGTGAGTGATCTGAACATCAGCAATTTCATCTGGAACATCGCCGACGATGTTCTTCGCGATGTATATGTTCGCGGTAAATATCGGGACGTCATCCTGCCTATGACTGTTGTTCGTCGTCTCGATGCCGTCTTGGAGCCGACTAAAGACGCCGTTCTCGCAATGAAGGCCCAGCTCGATAAAGCAGGCGTTGCAAATCAGCATGCTGCGCTTTGTCAGGCGTCAGGTGAAGCATTCTACAATGCCTCTCAATTTCGCCTTCGGGATCTGACATCGAAGGCCCGTCGCCAGCAATTAAAAGCGGATTTCGAAGCATACCTTGATGGCTTCTCGCCGAACGTTCAGGAGGTTCTAGAAAAGTTCAAATTCCGCAATCAGATCCCGACACTTGTAGACGCGGATATCTTAGGCTTCCTTATAGAGAAGTTTCTCGACCCGTCAGTCAATCTCAGCCCAAGACCAGTTCTTCATCGAGATGACAGCGAGCGCTTACCCGGCCTCGACAACCATTCCATGGGTACAATCTTCGAAGAACTGATCCGGCGCTTCAACGAAGAGAACAACGAGGAAGCCGGCGAGCATTTCACGCCTCGCGATGTCGTCGAACTCATGGCATACCTCATTTTCAAACCAATAGCGGACGACATCCAGTCCGGAACCTATCTTGTCTATGACGGCGCGTGCGGCACTGGCGGCATGCTAACCGTAGCAGAGGAAAAGCTTATCCAGCTGGCTACAGAGCACGGCAAAGAGGCTTCGGTCCATCTATACGGACAGGAAGTTCAACCCGAAACCTTCGCCATCAGCAAGGCAGACTTGATCCTAAAGGGTGAAGGTGCCGAAGCTGAGAACATGAAATACGGCTCGACACTGTCAGCCGACGCCTTCCCGTCGAGGGAATTCGATTTCATGCTGTCGAACCCACCATACGGCAAGAGCTGGAAATCCGATCTTGACCGGATGGGCGGCAAGAAGGATATCACCGACCCTCGCTTCATCATAGAGCATGGCGGCGACCCAGAATTTAGTCTGATCACCCGTTCTAGCGACGGTCAGATGGTTTTCTTGGCCAATATGCTGAGCAAGATGAAGAAAGACAGCAAAGTCGGCAGCCGCATAGCAGAAGTGCACAACGGGTCGGCTTTGTTTACCGGCGACGCAGGATCAGGCGAGAGCAATGTCCGGCGCTGGGTTATTGAAAATGACTGGCTCGAGTCAATCATCGCGCTGCCGCTGAACATATTCTACAACACTGGTATCGCAACATACATTTGGGTGCTCAGTAACCGCAAGGCACCATGCCGTAAGGGGAAGGTCCAGTTGATTGATGCGACGACTTGGTTCAAGCCGTTGCGCAAGAACCTTGGCAAGAAGAACTGCGTTCTTAGACCGGACGACATCAAGCGAATTTGCGATAGCTTCCTCAACAGCGAGGAAAACGAGCAGTCTAAGATTTTCCCCAACGATGCATTTGGCTACTGGAAGGTGACCGTCGAGCGGCCCTTGCGCTTGAAGGTCGAACTTTCGGCTAACGCGCAGCGTCACTTCACCAAGACATGCACGGAGGCTGACGACGGGCCCCTCCTTAGCGTTGTGGAAGAGGTAACCGAGCGGCTTGGCGAAGGCCCCCATCACGATTTTAACCACTTCATTGAAGAAGCTGAAGTTGTTGCGAGCAAGCACGGCGTCCGTATGACGGCAAAACGCCAAAAGCTCCTGATGGCGGGGTTGGGCATCAAGGATCCTAAAGCGGAACCTGTTATTAGGAAGTTGACCAAGATCAAGCAGAGCGCCGATGCCGAAACCGACGCGCTGCACGGCAGTTACCATCGAACTGTCGGCGGCAAAGCAGTGATCGTCGAATATGAGCCGGACACGGACTTAAGAGATACCGAGCAGGTACCATTCTTGGAGGGGGGCGGTATCGAGGCTTTTTTCCGTCGTGAGGTTTTGCCTCACGCGCCGGACGCTTGGATAGACCCGTCGAAAACCGTGATCGGTTATGAAATATCTTTCACGCGGCACTTCTACAAACCACAGCCTCTGCGGACACTCCAGGAGATTGAATCTGACATTCGGGCGCTTGAAGAGGAAACCGAAGGGCTGCTTGAAGACGTGCTGACGGGAGGTCGCTAAGCATGGCGACCCAGCGCTATTCCGTGACCCCGCATCCGATTGAGACACTTCTGACCTGGGTGAAGTCCGGCGAGATAGCGATTCCGGAGATTCAGCGCCCCTTCGTATGGGATGCGACTAAGGTACGGAACCTTTTGGACTCACTCTATCAGGGTTACCCGGTCGGCTATCTGATCGCATGGCGGAACCCGTCGGTCCGACTGAAGGATGGCTCCACCTCGTCGGGCAAGCGCATTCTGATTGACGGGCAGCAACGCGTGACCGCGCTCATGGCCGCGTTACTCGGCCAGGAAGTGCTGACCAAGGATTACGAGACGGTACGGATCGGGATCGCGTTCCACCCAGTCGACGAGCGATTCGAGGTCTCGAACCCGGCGATCCAGAAAGATGCCTCCTGGATTCCGGACTTGGCGACGGTTTTTGCGCCTGACGCCAGCCTGACCAAGCTCACGCGTGAATACACAGCGCGCAATCCAGAGGCTGATCAGGACCGGATTTCATTGGTGCTGGAGAAGGTTCGCAAGGTTATAAACAATCAGGTAGGCATCATCGAACTGGCTGAAGATCTCGATATCGAGACGGTAACCGAGATCTTCATCCGAGTGAATTCGGCCGGTGCATCGCTTAGCCAAGCTGACTTCGCCATGTCGAAAATCGCGGCGAACGACACGTATGGCGGCAACATGCTCCGCAAGGCTATCGACTATTTCTGCCACCTTGCTGTCGCGCCTGAATTTTTGCCTCGCATTGAAAAGGGCGACAAGGCATTCGCCACATCCGAATTCCTACCAAAGATGCGTTGGCTAAAGAACGTTAATGACGACTTGTACGATCCCACTTACACAGACATGCTTAGAGTTGCGTTCACATCAGAATTCCGACGCGGAAAACTCCAAGACCTCGTTGCCTTACTTTCGGGTCGAAACTTCGAGACCAAACAGTATGAAGAAGCCGTTGCTGAAGAGGCTTTTTCCCGACTGAAGACAGGTGTTCTGAACTTTATAAACAAGACGCACTTTGATCGATTGACAATGATCCTTCGTTCGGCTGGTTTTGTCACCTCGAGGTTAATCCGTAGTCAGAACGCAATAAACTTCGCCTATATCCTCTACTTGAGAGGTCGGGCTGAAAGCATGCCCGCTGCCGACTTAGAGCGACTTGTGCGGCGCTGGTACGTGATGTCGCTACTTCGTGGGCGCTATTCAGGAAGCCCAGAAACGGCCTTCGACTTTGATATTCGCCAGATCGAGACTCGTGGCTTGGCTACTTACACTGATGCTGTCATCGACGCCGAACTGCCCGAGAGCTTCTGGAATACCCTGCTGCCGCAGGAGATGGAAACCTCATCAGGTTCAAGCCCCTATTTCTTAGTCTATCAGGCAGCTCAGGCAAAGCTCGGAGATCTCGGCTTCCTGTCTCGCGACATAACTGTACGTGATCTTCTTCTAAACCGAAGCGATGTGCATCACGTCTATCCGCGCAACTACCTTAAAGGTCATGGCCTGACGCGCGGTCGCTACAACCAGATTGCCAACTTCGTCCTCGCTCAAAGCGAGATCAATATTGGCATCGGCGACCGCGATCCGAAGTCTTACTTTGGCGAGCTGGCGGACCAGTGCAACGGCGGTGCCAAGAAGTATGGTGGCATCACGACGATTGAGGAGATGCGCGCCAATCTTCGGATGAGCTGCCTGCCGGTGTGCCTGCTGGGCGGCGAGATCCCGACCTTTGACGACTTCTTGGAGCGGCGGCGCAAACTGATGGCGCAGAAAATCAAAACCTATTTCGAGGGACTTTAATATGCGCACCGAAAGCATTGCCAAAACGGAGGAATTTTGAATGGCTGAACGGGATGACCTCCTTGCTTCTATAGCTGCAACAACCGCAGATTATCGTGAAGGCGATCTTCCGGCACCGACTCCAGATCATGTAGACCGGTGGGTCAATCAGTTTGGCGGGGACGTGCAACTACCGATCCTTCGCGAGACGGATCACATTCTCAAGCAGACCTACTTCTCTGAGGAATGCATTAAGGGCTTCTTTTCCGCTCAGATTACTCACGAAAATCTGACCGGCAAAGATATTGCCGGTTTCTGGTCGCGCGCTCATCTTTTAGATATCCAACAGAATGGGCAAAGTCAGACACAGATACGGAGGCTCTTTGGGGAATCCCTTCAGGAACAGTGCGGGCTAAACCTTGATACTTGTGGTGCCCCTGATGGTGCATACGTCTATTTAGATGACGTTATTTTCACTGGTGGCCGAGTGAAGAATGACTTGACGGCCTGGATCAGGGAAGCCGCGCCAGCGAAGGCGGTGGTGCACGTTCTCGTAATCGCCACGCATAAACTTGGCGAATGGCAGTCTACAAAGAGCCTCAAAGAAGTTGCTACCGCCGCCGGCAAAGAGCTTGAGCTCCATGTTTGGGCAGCAGCGCGAATAGAGAACAGAAAAGCGTACCGAAGTACGTCTGAAGTCCTTTGGCCCGCGACCGTCCCAGATGATCGTGCACTCGCCGCCTATTTGGCGCAACAGGGACGTTTCCCCTTGGAGCTACGCCAACCGGGCGGCAAGCTGGAAATCGAGATATTCTCATCAGACGATGGTCGCCAACTGCTCGAACGCGAATTCCTCATGGCGGGCGTGCGTATCCGTGGGTTTTGCCAGTACCCCAAAGCCATCATGCGCCCTCTCGGGTTCAGTGGTTTTGGCGTCGGCTTCGGCTCGACCATCGTGACCTATCGGAACTGTCCCAACAACGCGCCCCTCGCCTTGTGGTGGGGCGATCCCGATGCCCACCGCAATCATCCGTTCAGCAACTGGTATCCATTGCTGCAACGGCGCACATATGAACAAGAGGTCGATTTAGATGACTTCGACTTCTGAAGCGTCCCGGAACAATCAGTTCCGAACATATGACCGTGACTCAAGCGTCGTCTTCCTCAAGACGAAAGAGCGGTTTGGCGGGTTGTCGAATATGGCTGGAGGCTTTCCGCTACGGGTGAACGGTGTCCGCATCCGTACATCGGAGGCTCTTTATCAGGCGTGCCGCTTTCCGCATATGCCGGATGTGCAACGTACGATCATCGACGAGCGCAGCCCGATGACAGCGAAGATGCGCAGCAAGCCGTTCCGCAAGGATTCGCGGCCGGATTGGGACGTAGTACGCGTGAAGATCATGCGTTGGAGCCTGCGGGTGAAACTGGCGCAGAACTGGCGTGAGTTCGGCAGGCTGTTGCTGTCGACCGGGGACCGGCCCATTGTCGAGCAATCCCGCAAGGATGATTTCTGGGGTGCGAAGGTGGGTGAAGACGGCACTCTCGTCGGCATGAACGTGCTTGGCCGACTGCTGATGGAACTGCGCGAGCAGCTGAAGGGCGATGAAGTGGAAAGCCTCCACGAGATCGAACCGCTTTCGATCCCCGAATTCCTTCTGTTCCGCCAACCGATTGAGTTGATTTGCGCTGCTGACGGTAGCCGTCGGCCCGTTGGGCTTGATGCACGTCACGAACGCCCGGTTGCTCCACCACCGCCGCGCGACCCGCCAGAACCCTCACTTTTTGATCAACCAATGATCGACAAGGGCCAAATGGATATTAAAACTGATCGCGCCGCCGAGGCGGAGAATACCAATGGCCCAAAACCATACTCGGGGTATCGCGACAGCGCTCATGACTGGCTCGGGGCCGCTCCAGAACACTGGAAGGTTGTGAGGAGCAAATACCTTTTTCGCGAAGTTGATGATCGAACGGATACGGGCACCGAAACATTGCTTTCGATGCGCCAGGCACACGGGTTGATCCCCCACAAAAAGGTCTCGACCAAGCCAGTAACGCCTGAGGAATTGAAGGGTTACAAGCGGGTCCGAGCCGGACAAATGGTCCTCAACCGAATGCAGGCGTCGAACGGCATGTTTGCCGTTGCCCGCGAGGACGGTCTCGTCAGCCCTGACTATGCGGTCTTCCGCCTCTTGCAACCGATTGAGCCCGATTATTTCGTCAACCTGTTCAAGACGAACATCTACAGGGCCAAATTTCGTCAGGAGTCCAAAGGGCTTGGAACCGGCATGTCTGGCTTCCTGCGACTTTATTCGGACCGCTTTGGCACTATCCCTGCAATGCAGCCGCCCGAAGATGAGCAGCGAATAATCGTTTCCTTCATTCGGAACTATGACCAGCGCATTCGTCGCCTCATACAAAACAAAAGGAAGATAGCGGAGGCCGCATCCGAACGTCTTAAGCTTGTGACTCGCGAAGCCATGAATTCTACGGACGCGCAAGAGATAAGGCTTGATGTTGCAACACAGTTGGTGATCAGACCGGTCGAGCGTGCACCAGCAAACTTGTACATCCCTATCGGCTTGTACAACAGGGGCCGCGGAATGTTCCTAAAGCCGGAAACTCCAGGTGAAGAACTGGGGGACTCGCACTTCTTCTGGATAAAGGCAGGAGACTTTATCTTTAGTGGCCAGTTTGCGTGGGAGGGGGCGGTAGCTCTTGTAGGCGATGAAGCTGACGGGTGCATAGCCTCACACCGTTACCCAATATTGCGTGGCACAGAAGGCGTCGTCGACACCTCTTATCTGCTTGCATTCTTTCGATCAGACTATGGGCAATTATTGCTCGACATACACTCTCGCGGAGCTGCAGGTCGCAATCGACCTCTGAACATAAGATCACTTCGAAAGGAAAAAATAAGAATTCCACCGGCCGAGATTCAACAGGAAATACGGCGCATCATCGATCTCGAAATGGCTATTCGCAAAAGATTTAAGTCGGAACTCGCGAAGATCAACGAGTATCGCGAAAGGCTAATTGCCGACATTGTGACCGGAAAACTGGACGTAAGGCATATCGAGCTTCCTGCTCTAGACGAAAACACTTCCTTGGAAGACATAGATTTATCGGACGACGTACTGGAGACAGATGACGCCGAGTTGATGGAGGGGGCAGATGCCGACGAATAGGCCTGCAATCCCAATCGAAATAAAGCGCGATGTGCTCTTCGAGGCTCGGCATCATTGCGCGGTCTGCTGCGTGTCGCTGCCGCTCGAGTATGCGCACGTCATCCCTTGGAGCAAGTCGCAGGATCATTCGCTCGAAAACCTGATCGCTTTGTGCGCCAACTGCCACGAGCGGGCGGACAACGAAAATTGGGGCGTGAGCTACCTCCAACGATATAAGAAATCGCCGTGCATCATTGCACGCGGTGATCCGCCGCCGATGTCGGCAGAACAAAAGATGCTGGTCGATCTGATCGTGGCGCGCGACCCCGATGAGATGAACGAGAAAGAGCGGCAACGCCTCGTCTCAATGGTAGCCGCCTATGTCGGCGTTCCATATGGGCAAATAACAATTGCATCGGTGACCCAAGCCAACAGCTCTCGTGTTCGACTAGACATGCCGTCCGACGCCGCGCGACGTCTGATCGAAGGGTTCGAGGCAAAAGACCCGATGCTTGAGGTATTCCTCAGCGAAGCAGGTCTCATTCGGGTTGATCCTAGCACTCAGGTTGAAGGAGTTCGTCGAATGCGGCAGCACACTGACACGAGTGAAAAGGGTCTCGAAACCCTCATCGTCCGCTCACTGATCGACGAGGCGGGATATGCTGCGGGTGACTCCAAGGATTTCGACCGGGACCACGCCATCGACGTCATGAAGCTGTTCGCTTTCCTGAATTCCACTCAGCCAGACGTGGTCGAGGCGCTTGGCATTAGTGAGGATGGCCCGAAGCGGCTGCAATTCCTGCACCGTTTGCAGGGTGAAATCGCGAAACGCGGTGTAATCGACGTGCTGCGCAACGGGGTGAAGCATGGGCCAGGCTCGGTCGAGCTGTTCTTCGGCACCCCCACCCCCGGCAACACCAAGGCCGAGGAGCTGTTCGCGGCTAATGTATTCAGCGTCACGCGCCAGCTGCACTATTCCAAGGATGAAACAAAACTGTCGCTCGACGCCGCCGTGTTCATTAACGGCCTGCCTGTCTTCACTTTCGAGCTGAAGAATAGTCTGACCAAACAGACTGTCGAGGACGCGATCGAGCAGTACAAGCGCGACCGCGACCCAAAGGAGCTGTTGTTCCAATTTGGCCGCTGCGTCGTTCATTGGGCCGTCGACGACCACGAGGTGCGCATGTGCACGCATCTGAAGGGGAAGGCCTCTTGGTTCCTGCCGTTCAACAAGGGCTGGAACGACGGCGCGGGCAATCGGCCGAACCCTAACGGATTGAAGACAGATTATCTGTGGAAGCAGATTCTGACCAAGCGGAACCTCACCGACATCCTTGAAAATTATGCGCAGGTGGTTGAGGAGACTGATGAGCGAGGCAAAAAAAAGAAACCGAAACAGCTCTTCCCGCGCTTCCATCAGCTGGACGTTGTGCGCAAACTGTTGGCGGATGCTGAGGTCGCAGGTGCCGGACAGCGGTACCTGATCCAGCATTCAGCGGGTTCAGGAAAAAGCAACTCGATCGCTTGGCTCGGTCACCAGCTCATCGGGCTGGAGACACGCGGCAAACCAACCTTCGACACTGTCATTGTAGTCACCGACCGCCGCGTGCTCGACAAGCAGATCCGCGACACAATCAAGCAGTTCGCTCAGGTGTCCTCGATCGTTGGCGCAGTCACCGAAGGCTCGCAGCAGCTGCGGACGTTCCTGCAGCAGGGCAAGAAGATCATCATCACCACAGTACAGAAGTTTCCGTTCATCCTGGACGAGATCGGCGACAGCCATCGCGGTCGAAACTTCGCCATCATCATCGACGAGGCGCATTCCAGCCAAGGCGGCCGCACGTCTGCGAAAATGAACATCGCGCTGGCCGCGAATGGGGCCGAGGACGAAGAAGAAACGGTCGAAGACACCATAAACCGGCTTATGGAAGCCAAGAAGGTCCTGCCGAACGCGAGCTATTTCGCCTTTACCGCCACACCAAAGAACAAAACGCTTGAGGTTTTCGGCACGGCGGTGCCTGAGGGCGGCAAGGTCAGGCACATCCCCTTCCATAGCTATTCGATGAAGCAAGCCATCGAAGAGGGCTTTATCTTCGACGTTCTGAAGCACTACACCCCGGTAGAAAGCTACTACCGCCTGATGAAGACAGTGGAGGATGATCCGCAATTTGACAGCAAGCGGGCGCAAAAGAAGCTTCGGCGCTACGTCGAGTCCCACGACCATGCCATCCGCAAGAAGGCGGAGATCATGGTCGATCATTTCCACGACCAGGTGATGGCCTACCGCAAGATCGGCGGCGCGGCGCGCGCAATGGTGGTGACCAGCGGGATTCATCGCGCCATCCAATATTTCCACGCTTTCGGGGAATATCTGAAAGAGCGCAAGAGCCCATATCAGGCCATCGTCGCATTTTCAGGCGAGCATGAGTATGGCGGGAAGAAGGTCACCGAGGCGTCTCTTAACGGCTTTTCCAGCAACAAGATTGAGGAGACAATCCAGAAGGATCCGTACCGTTTCCTTATCGTCGCCGACAAGTTCCAGACCGGCTACGACGAGCCGCTGCTGCACACGATGTACGTGGACAAGACGCTTTCCGGCATCAAGGCCGTGCAGACGCTGTCGCGCTTGAACCGGGCGCATCCGCAGAAGCACGATACCTTCGTGCTGGATTTCATGAACGACGTTGATGGGATCAAGGCGTCGTTCGAGGATTATTATCGCACGACGATCCTGAGCGAGGAGACCGACCCGAACAAGTTGCACGACCTGAAAGCGCGGCTCGATGGCTATCAGGTCTATTCGTGGGAACAGGTTGAGGACCTCGTGACGCTTTATCTTTCCGGCGCCGACCGCGACATGCTCGACCCGATACTCGATGCGTGCGTCGCAGTCTACAAGGCCGACCTCGATGAAGATGGGCAAGTCGACTTCAAAGGCAAGGCGAAGGCTTTCACGCGCACCTATGGTTTCCTGGCGGCAATCCTGCCCTACACGAACGCGGAGTGGGAGAAGCTCTCTATTTTCCTGAACTTCCTCACACCGAAATTGCCGGCGCCCGAGGAGCAGGATCTGTCAAAAGGCATTCTGGAAGCAATCGACATGGACAGCTATCGGGTCGAGGCGCAGGCGACCATGTCGATTGCACTTCCCGATGCCGACGCGGAAATCGGGCCAGTTCCATTGGAAGGAGGCGGTCGCAAGCCGGAGCCTGAGCTCGACCTGTTGAGTAACATCCTGAAAACGTTCAACGAAATGTTCGGCAACATCGACTGGAAGGACGCTGACAAGATCGGGAAGGTAATCGCCGAGGAATTGCCCAACAAAGTCGCGGCTGACAAGGCCTACCAGAACGCAATGCAAAACTCGGACAAGCAGAATGCTCGTATCGAGCACGACAAAGCCCTAGAGCGCGCGGTAATCGAGCTGCTGTCAGACCATACTGAGCTTTTCAAGCAGTTCAGCGACAACCCGTCGTTCAAGAAGTGGCTTTCTGAGACTGTGTTTGCCGCGACCTACACTGACAAAGCTCATCAGTAGAGTTCATAGTTGCCTTGGAGCAAAATACGCTACGACCTGCCGATGCGCGCCAGACAACTACTACGCCTTCACAGCCGTTGCCTGTAGCTCAATAGCGGTCTTCTTGATCGGTCTCGTGAACCATCGCGAGGCCAATCATGTCCGTAACGCTGTGGTCTCAAAATGGTCCCGGTTGGCGCATTTTAGCGTGCGCTTACAATGCTCACAAGCATCAGGTTCGCTTACCGGAAGGTGCTTGTCGCTATAGCATTGCAAAACGCCACGGTGGGTTTGCGAAGCAGTGCGGTCATGGTGCACCCGAGCGGTGATGCGCCGCTCTAGCGGACGGCGCATTCCAGCGTTACACCGGTGCCGCAACTTTCGGCCTCCAGACAGCGACACGCTTCGACTCGGCCTTCTGGGCGAGATTTTCACTGATGCCGTTGCCGGGAAAGATGATGACGGCACGGGGGGTGAGGTCGAGCATCTCGTCGTTGCGGCGGAAGGGTGCAGCACGGCCGTGGGTGGCGAAGTCGGGCTTGCAGACGATCTGCGCAATGTTGCGCTCGCGGGCCCAGATAGCGGCGATGCGATCAACGCCGCGGGTTAGACCGCCATGGACTAGGACGATCTGCCCTAAGCGATCAAGGGTGCGGTCGAGCGCGGCGTAGACGGCGGCGGTATCCGTGAAGTCCGGTCCTCCTGCGATGAGAACGCGGGCTCCTTCGGGGGCAAGTTCATCGGCTTCACGCTGGCGCACGGCGCGCAGGTGATCGCGGGCCTCGACGATTGCGGCGGTGATGGTGTTGCGCTTTACGCTGCCCGCGCGCGGTAGCCAGGGCGAACCGGTCTCGGCCTCGTAGAGATCGGCGGCGTGATTGCGCATGAACTCGAAGGCGATCTCGCGTTCGCTGGCGTGCTCGTGGCGGTTCTGGGCCTTCTGGAGTTCGACATCGGCAATCTCGGTTCCGTCCTGCTCGCGCACGAGAGTGCGGATTACTTCCTCGTTCCGGTGGCGTTCGGACTGAAGGCGCAGGGCCTGCCGATGGAAGAGATTGACGAGACCCCAGAGGAGCGGCTCGAGATCGTTGGCAAGGGCGGTCCCGGTGAAGACATCGGTGATTTCGCGGAAGGCGGTTTCCACAGCACCGATCTGCAGCGCGTCGTCGTCGGGGAAGTGAAGTTCGGCATCGGTTTCGGTAAGGCCGAAGAGTTCGATCTGGTCATAGGGTGTCATCTTGAGGTTCCTTCTGATCCGGTGAGAGGTGGCTCCGGGCGGCATCGCCGCCCGGCCTGCGGGGTGGCGGTCAGGCGGCCTCTTTCTCGACGAGCGGTTCGTCCTTCTTGGCCGGGGCCTTCGCGAGGCGATTCAGATCGGTGGCGATCAGGTCGGTGGTGTAGATGGTCTGGCCGTCCTTCTCGTAGGTGCCGTTCCGGATGCGCCCGCGGGTCTGGACGAGATCGCCGGGGTGGAGGGTCTTCTCGGCCCATTTGATCGTGGCATCGTTGAAGACGGTGACGGTGTTCCAGTGGGTATTGTCGACCCAGTCGCCAACCTCGTTGCGGTAGGGGTAGTCGGCGGCGATGTTGAGCTTGAGGGTGGTGCCGATCCGAGCGATCTTGCCGATGCGGCCGATGATGGTGAATTCTGCAGTGCCCCGCATGGGATGTTCCTTTCGGGTTTGTGTTGCGATGGCTTTGTCCCGGCCGGACAGCGAAGGGCGCGATCAAGCTGAAAGACGGAGGGTCCGCCCACGGGGTGGAAACCGTAATGCCCCTCGGGGCATGGTTTTCTGCTTGATCGGAGAAGCCCCGCGTCCGGCAAAAGCCAGTTTGAGCAGCACGAAGACCCGCAAGGGTTATCCACGCGGGATCAGGGACTGCAGATCACCGAAATCATCGACCCTGCCGCATCGGTGTCGCGCTGGATGTCACGGCATTCCCGAATGCGTTTCGCCGCCTTGCCCCGGTTTGCATCGGTGGGAAATGGCGACTGACGGTACAAGCTGGAACGCTCACCGGCTTGCCCGCTATGATCACGGTTATGGGCTGATACCCCGCCCCTGTGAGGTCGGCTGACCCGCTTGCGCCGGAACGATGTCAATTGAGATAGGCTAGACCAACACCACTGTCCTGATTCGCCTCGACCCGCCTTTGGCATCCCCGGCAAAAAGATCGAACGCGGGCGACTATGTGCCGCCCGCGCCCGCAAGTCCGGGCGGCTGCTATGCCGCCGCGTCCTCGATTTCCGGATCGGAAGATTCGCCTTCTCCAACCGTGTCCGGATCGGCTTCGGCCTCATCGACCGTCTCCGCATCACCCCCGACATCATCGCGCGCTGCATTGGTGACCGGAGCCTGCATTCCCTCTGGCGTCCATGCGCGCAGGGCCAAATGCTGTTCGAGAGTTGCCCATTTCGGGGGCTCGGCGAAGAGCTTTTCCATCTGCTCGGCAAGGCTTGCCTTCTTCATCGCGCCCCATTCACGGGATTGATCCGGCATCCCGAGCGCGTGCAGGACATCAAGCATGTGCCCCTTGGAGACACGGGACCAGTATCCCGCCGCCGTGGGACGCCAGATCGCGCGAAGGTTCGGAATCGCCTGCGCATAGACCGCCTCGGCGAGGCCGTTCGCGTCGCCCTCGCTCCAGAGCTGCGGCGTTACCTGCGCCGCCACGACGTAGGAGAGGATACGCCATTTTTCCTGCGAACCGAGCGCGCGGAAGGCATCGAATTGTTCCGCCTCCGTCAGGCCCGCATCGAAGCAGGAGAGGTCAAAGGCGTCATACACCGTGGCCAATCGCTCCGCTGCCTCCGGCAGCTTCGCCTCGGGCCGGGAGTGCTTGGCATGGACACTCGAAGCGTTGATCGCGATCCCGCCCTGGACCCGCGAACCCGGTGCGAAGATCGCGGCAGCAAGCTGAAAGATCAGAGCATCACGGGCCAGCCAGCGATCCTCCGCCAGCGCAGCGGCGAGCAGCTCCGTGCGCTCGACGGCAAGGTCACTCCGCAGGGCATTCGAGAAAACCGGACGTGCCGACGCATCTGGATTGTCGTCCTCGCGCACCGGCGCATTGCCCCGTGCCGTCTCCTCCTCACGGGAGAGCGCATCCTCGGGGCGGATCAACCCGACCTCAAGCCGCACCGTGCCATGCGAGAAACAGGCGATCACCCCGGCGCGTTTGGCATCCTCGGGATCGAAGGCCTCGCGCAGGGCATCGTTTTCCATCTCGAGCCGATCATATTCGGCGGAGAGCGTTTCCGCCTCGGCGGCAATTGCACCGTCATCACCGTCTTCCGGCGCGTTGAGGCCCGCAAGTTCTTCCAATCGCCCGGCGATCTCGTCAATCCGCAGGACATTGGCGTTGAAACGCTTCGCCTCGTCCTCATCCATCTCGCGGGGCTTGGGGTAGATGCGGCCATAACCAGCGAATTCCGAGTAATCGTAGTGCGGGCGGGTCTCCGTCCATTTGAAGCCGCAGCGCTCCTTCACCACGGCCGCCTCGTCCATCAACCGGTCGTCGCGCAGCCGCTCGGCAAGGTGACGATCCGTCAGCACGGTATCCTCGTCGAACAGCCCCTCGACCACCGCACCGCCCTCAGCGCGGTATCGGTCGATCACGAATTCCCCGAGGGGATCGTCGATGCGGAGATCCTGCCGCGACAGGATTTCCCGGACGCGCCAACTCTGATGATCAGCGGGGTTCTCAGCGAAGGCCTCGAACACGCGGCGCTGCGTCTCCTGACAGGGATGACCGGCATAGGCCTTCATCGTGTCGAGGGCGACTTCGCCATTGCGGGCCGCCTCGCGGATATCGGGATGCACCAACCCGTAACGCAGGCGTTCCTTCACCGCGCGCATGGTCGTGCCGAAAGCGACGGCGATCTGCTCGGCGGTGCTGCCCTCACCCGACATGGCGGCGAAGGCCTCGTATTCGTCCAGCGGGGCCATCGGCTCCTGCATGGCGTTCTCGGCGAGGCTGACGGCAGTGACAAGGTCGATATCCTTGCCGATTACCTTGCACGGCACCTTGAAGCGCGCATCAAGCCGCTCCTCGGCATCGAGCAGGCGCAGCGCCAGCAAGCGCCGCCGTCCGGCCAATACGCCGTAACTTCCGTCTTCGACTTCCTGCACCACGAGGGTCTGCAACAGCCCCAGCGCCTCGATGCTTGCCGCCAGACCGGCGATGCTCTCCTCGGAATAGGCCGTCCGCGCCCGCACGTTCTTCGGATGCTCGGTCAGTTCGTTCAGGGTGAGATACTTCATCGGTTCGTCCTTCCACTTTACTTTCCGCGCCCCCATCGGGCGCGCACGGCCAGAGGCCGCCTTTCCCTTTCGGGACGGGCGGCTGAGCCAAGGGAGGGAATGCGGATGCGGTGCGCCGGTCAGTCCGGCGGGACCAGATCGGGTCGCTCGGTCTCAACCCTCTCGACGAAGGCATCGGCCTGCTCGCGGCGGAAGTTAGCTGCGCAATCGGCCAGCATGCGCCGCCCTTCCTGAGTCGCATAGTCGCCACCGAACAACCCGCAGCAGGATTCGAGGACCGCGCCGTCAGGGTCTTCGACCCGCGCACACCAGATATCGCCGGTGAGGTATTGATCATATTCAGCGATCTCAGCCTGCAACATACGCTTGGCCTCGGCTTCCAGATCGGCACGGCGACGCAGCTTCGGAAACGCCGCATGGAGCTTGATCCATTCGGCGAATATCCAGCCGATCTGCCCGCTATCCCACGGGCAGGAGAATGGGTTGGTGGCGATGGTGATGCCGCTATGATCGTAGAGAAAGACGGGGAGCCGGACATGGGGACGGCGCTCCATCGCCACCTCGAATTCCTGCGGTGACAGCCAGCTATGCTTGTCGCCGAGAGAATAGCGGCGGTGCCAGCAGGCGAGCGTACCGAGATGCTCGAACTCGACACGCGGATCGAGCGGATCGGGATCGGCGCTGACGATCAGCGTCAGGTCGCAGACATCGCGTTCTTCGTGCAGGATGACGGACATGGCAAAACTCCTCGCGTTGGATACGCCGGGATCGGGCGCACACGGCGAGAGGCTGCCCCCGTCCTTCGAAAGACGGGGGCAGCCTCTGTGTTTTGCGATTACGCTGTGTCAGGTCAGTCAACGAGGTCCATGAGCAAGACTTCCTCGACACCATAGACACCGTGTCGGCTGCAGGCCCCGCAGCGATAGCCGCGCGCATCCGGCTCGACCGGATTGTCACTCGGTTCACCGCAGAAGATGCAGAAACCCCCATCCTCCAGCATCGCCGTCTCGATCTCGGCGAGCGCGAAGCGGATCAGCGTGGCAGCGTCTATCATGGCGTCACCTCCTCGGCCTCGAGAAAGAAGTCGAGGGCATCCCAGACCACGACGCTTGCGATCTTCGTCTCCCGAACTTCGCAGCGGTAGTCGGCACAGCCGGACGGGATATGACCGTTCGGCTTTGCGCGCTGCAGACCATGGACTGCGCACCAGATATCGGCATGGTGCGCCGGATCGAGGCTTTCGGTCGGGGAAAGACGGCGCAATAGTAGCGTCTCGCCCCGATGGCTGATCTCGAGGAACATGGCGTCAGTATTCCGACGCCAACATCACGGTCAGCACGCGATGCGTCGCCGTGGGGTCGGCGGGGTCTTCGGAGCCGTACCGCAGATCGGGATCGTACAGATCAATCTTCCAGAATAGCCTCACGCCGTCGATCTCAAACGCCCCGAAGTCCCTTTCGCCATGGGGATCATTGTCCTCGGTGAAGACCGAGAACCCTGCGACCGCCTGCATCGCCTCGGCGTGGAACCGCTCACCACGCGCGACGACGCCCGCCGTGGCGACGACCATGCCGTTCAAGAGAGACGTGCTGCCGAGGCTGTTGCGGAATAGATCGTTCTGGGCAGCGATCCGCGCGGAATCGCCGGGTTGGTCGATGGGCGCTGCCTCTGCCGTCGCTTCGGTTGTCGTGCTGTGCTCGTTCATCGTGCTGGTCCTTTCTTTATTCGCGCCCGGCATGGGCGCAAACGGACCAAGGCCGCCCTCGACCTTTCGAGAGCGGCCCTGGCAGTGATGATCGCGATGGTAGGAACGATGGGTCAGGCCGCGCGGGCCTCCTCGGCCTGCCCGGTCTCAACACCGGCAGCCTTGAACACCCAATCGGCGGCGCGCTGAGCATCCGCCGCCGCGCGGAAGATGTACCGCTTGTCCGACTTCAATGCCTTCAACCACGAGGACAGGTATGCCGCGTGGTCATCCATATGGTCCGGCGTCAGCCCCAGTTCCGCGCAGATGAAGGCCGACCCCAATTCCGCCACGAGCTCTTCCTCGGCCCTCGCCTTGATGTCCGCGTGATACCGCGCAAAGCAGTCGCGCCCGAGGCGGCTTTTGATGCCACAGCTATGGACATGCTCATGGGCAAGAGTTGCATAAAATCGCTCCGGTTCCTCGAACCGGGCGATATCGGGCATCAGGATGTCGTCGGTGATCTCACGGTAACACGCCCCTTCGCCGCCCTTCACCACCGGCACGGGCAGCTTGGCGAAGAAGGCCTCGAGTTCCGGGATCGGGCGCGATCCGGTATCGAGGTCATCGTCCTTCGGGTAGAACCGTTCTGGCAAATCCTCGATCTGCGTGGCATTGAACACGGCAAAGGATTTGAGAAAGCGATAGGTCGCATCCTTCTCGCCGCCGCCCTGCTTGCCGCCTGCATCACCGCCCGACTGTCCACCGCCATCCTCGCGCTTGTCCGCAATACCGTAGAACACCACGCGGGTCGCCTTCTGGCCCTTGATGACCGAGCCTCCGTACTCCTTGGACTGCCGGAATGTCATCCAGTAGGGCGAGGAAAACCCTCGCGCGAAGGCCTCGAGGCTGAGGATCAAGTGATTGATCCCGCGATACCCGATCCCTTCGTGGCGACAGGGATGGGCAATGGCCCGGCTGCGCCAGGGTTTGCGCCACGGCAGTTCGCCGCCGCTCTCCTCGATCCGCTCGATGATCCTGTCCGTCACTTCCTGTGCGATGTCCCTGCGCTCGCGTTTCTCGCTGGCCATGCGAGGCCTCCTTTCTCCAAACCGACCCCCATTGGGTCGGTCAGGCCAAAGGCAGACTTTCACTTTCCCCACCGGCCACGGGCGCAGCACCCGTCCCCGCAATCAAGGCCGGATCACACCAAGCCTTCTTGCTCCGGCCCGCCAGCAGGTCGCCGCTGGTGGACGGCCTCCACGCGGCCAGGGGAGCCAGCGGCGAGCCTCGTTGATTGCGGGGGCGGGAGGGGCGGAGCGCGGGATGCGCCACAGGTGCGTGGCGTGACAACTGGTAAAAAGATATCAATCAATATCTTTATCGAGGATATTGGAGTATTGATAAATATACTAAAACTGTGCAATAGAGCATCTATATATAACCTCTGTTGTGATTAACAGGATTGACCGGTGAGAGTCATGGCCAGTGTCAGCGACACAGCAAAGCGGCAAACAGCACGCGCGCTTGATGAGGCAGCGCAGAAACTGGACGGTTTCAACCCAATGCGCATGGGCTGGATCAAATCCATGCGCAAGGCGCTTGGCATGTCGGCCCCGGATCTTGCCAGCCGGGTCGGTGTGACCAAGGCTGCAATTTACCAAGCCGAACGCAAGGAGCGAGAAGGCGGTGTGACGATCCGACAGATGGAGAAACTGGCCGAAGGTCTCGGCGGGCGGTTTGTTTATGCCATCGTGCCGGAGGGCCGTATCGATGATGCGGTCCGCAATCAGGCTCGGGTAAAAGCCGCAGCGATTATCAAACGTGCGAGCGCCCATATGGCCCTTGAAGCCCAGTCTCTATCCACGCAACAAACGGAGCACCAGATCGAGGAACTGACGAATGAACTCATGCGCGAACGGCCTGCCGATTTCTGGCAGGCGCCATGATGTTCAAAGAGCCCGATGGCGCGACGCCTCTCGATCCCGATGAGATCGGGGGTCTGAAATTCGATCACATCACGACGCGCGGCGAACTCGATGAACTCGAACAGGCCAATATCACCCAAGCCTTGCAATGGCTGGGGCGTCGCCGGGGTGGCGACATTCTCACCGAGGAATTCATCCGAACGCTGCATCGACGTCTGTTCGGCGAAGTCTGGTCATGGGCGGGCAGTTTCAGGCTGCGGGAAAAGAACATCGGCATCGATCCATTCCAGATTCCCGTCCAGCTTCGGTATTTGCTCGATGATGCGCGATACTGGCCGGCGAACGGGACGTATCCACCGCTTGAAGCGGCGGCACGGTTTCATCATCGAATGGTTCAGATCCATCTCTTCCCGAATGGCAATGGTCGCCACGCGCGGATCGCCGCGGATATCCTGCTGAGCGACTACTTCGGCCATCCGCCGATCGAATGGGCGAATGGGTTCGACCTGCAGGCCGATAACCTGCGGCGTGGCGATTACATCGCGGCGCTGCGCGCCGCCGATGGTGGCGTATTCGATCCGCTGCTTGATTTCGTCGGTGCCGGTTGAACGGTCTGAACCTGACTTTGATCGTCGCAGGGCGATGATGGCGAGGTTATTCGCCTTACAGCGCAGTCGCAGCTTTCGGACAATGGGTAGATAGGTAGCTAAAATTGAAAAATTTGCACTGCACCAGTCAGCTATGAGCGCACGTCTACCGTCCGGTATCTCTCATAGTGTCGAAGGTTTTGTAGGTGAACTTTCACTTATTTTTAGTGAGCCGCGTCGCAAATACCAAAAGTGGTTCTTATAGCAGAGGTGGCTCTGGGAATCTGAACAGGTCGGATAAGTGGATATTCCGCTCCAGATTGGCATGATGCCGATGGAAGGAGCAACGATGACGAGACGACCGAGACGGAACCACGGTGCAGCATTCAAGGCGAAGGTGGCCTTGGCTGCATTGAAGGGCGACCGGACCATGTCGGAGCTGGCTCAGCAGTTTGACCTTCACCCGAACCAGATCAAGCAGTGGAAAGATCAACTGCTGGGGAATGTGCAGGGTGTGTTTGACGGCAGCGCCAAACCGGAAACGCCTGCGCCAGTGGATGTGAAGGAGCTGCATGCAAAGATCGGTCAGCTGACGCTGGAAAACGATTTTTTGTCCGGTGCGCTCGACAAGGCAGGTGTGTTGCCGGGCGTAAGACGATGATCGAGCGCGATCACAAGCTGAGCCTGACCCGGCAGGCGGCCCTGCTCGGGATCAGCCGTGGCAGTGTATATTATCAGCCCCGCCCTGTATCGGATGCCGATCTCGCACTGATGCGCCGGATCGACGAGCTGCATCTCGATTACCCCTTTGCAGGCAGCCGGATGCTAGTAGGTCTTCTGCGGCAGGACGGCCACGAGGTCGGGCGGTTGCACGTCTCGACATTGATGAAGCAGATGGGGATCGAGGCAATTTACCGCCGCCCGAACACTTCCAAGCCTGCGCCCGGCCACAAGATTTACCCGTACCTGCTGCGCAAGCTGGCGGTCACGCGGCCCAATCAGGTCTGGGCGATGGACATCACCTATATCCCCATGGCGCGGGGTTTTGTCTATCTAGCGGCGGTCGTAGACTGGTTCACCCGCAAAGTGCTGGCGTGGCGGGTATCGATCACGCTGGAGGCGGAGTTCTGCATCGAAGCGCTGAAGGAGGCGATGGCGCGCTATGGCAAGCCGGGGATCATGAACACGGACCAAGGCAGTCAGTTCACCGGCATCGAGTTCATCAAGGTGCTGAAGGACGCCAAAATCGTCATCAGCATGGACGGCAAGGGCGCTTGGCGAGACAACGTCTTTGTTGAGCGGCTCTGGCGCACGATAAAATACGAGGAGGTCTATCTCCACGCCTATGCGACAGTCACGGAGGCGCGGGCGGCAATTGGGCGGTATCTGCAATTCTACAATGGCCGCAGGCCGCATTCATCGCTTGGTGGGCAGACGCCCGATCAGGCATATCTCAACCCGCAGCAGCCAATCCCGGCAGCGGCATAACCACGGCGGAAATCCACTTAACGAACCGGCAGGTGCTGTTCAGACAAACCGAGCCACCTCTTAGCATCAATGGACACTGAGTAATTTCTTCGCAGCCTCGATCACCGCTTCGAGTTTCTCTGGATTGAGTGCGATGTAACCCGTACCACCCGTAGGGATTGCCCATTTAATCGCGGTATCGACGATCAAATCACCTTTCCTCAGGCACCAAGCGACGCCCTCTTTCAATGCCGCGACCAGCGCATCAATGATCTTTTGCAAGCGTTTCGGATCGAGATCGTCTTTGGCTATTTCGTCTTTGAGATCTTCTATAGGCTGCGGAAAGATGACCATTTCCTGCGTGATGTGCCTATCGTCGAGTATTTCTGGAGGCATGTTGCCACCGATCCCATGCCTATTGACCATCACGCGGCGCAGATCAGTCTCGAGCTCCGCGACCCGGTTTCCGAGATCGAATTTTGCGCGGACCTTTTCAATTTCCTTTGCGACAGCTTCCGGACCAGCCTCCCAGATCGCGTCATTGATTAGAGACAACCGGTACTGCAATTCCCAGTCTAGCGGCTTGCCATCGAGAAAACCTTGGTACCATTCAACCCAAAATGACCATTCGTCACGCGCTGTTTGACTACTGGGCCAGTTACTCTGAAACCATTTCGGCGGCTCTTCCTCCCATAGAGTGCTGGTCACTAAATCCTTAGCGGTTGCTTTTTCTCGATTGATCAAATCGCTCATATCGCTTGCGGCGAGGGCATCATCCCATATTTGTGCATGAACACCAGTCGCGAATGCGGTTTCCTCTTGAGCTACCTTAATAACGAGTTGGCTAATTCCTAATTCTTTAGATTTCGTATCGTTTTCACTTGTCCTCTCGGCGAGATTTTTGAGCGCTTTTAGGCTGTAGTACTCCGCAGAAAATTTATTCATCACGCCAGAATTCGGTTTTTCTGGCAAAATTCGGATGTTTGGTTTTTTCGACTTTGTTGGAGAATAACACGACATAATTGCCAGACCACAATGAAGAGCTTCTCTCAAGCAGTCTAGGTAATGGAACTCACCTTTCCGATTCGTTTGTTGTTTGCTTGAAATTTGCCACCAAACAGGCAAAACGCGAAGCACTGACCTAAAATCAACCAAAAGTGATGTCATTTACGCTCCCCTATAAAATCTCCGCCGCCTACATCGTGACCAATTTTGGCAGGTTTGCAATTTCTCTGTGGTTGGTTAAGTCGACCATATGGAATGGACCTTGGCTTCGAGGATCGAAGGGTGCAAGAGACGAATTCTGCTGCGGCGCAACCGCCCAAAACCTCAGACAATTGGCAAAACTCATCTGAGATGGAACGAGAATGAGCCAATCAGCACATTCTATGCTGCCAGACATAACTATCAGCCAATTTGGAAACCAAGTTTTTCAACACAAACTGTGAAAAGCCGACCCGGCCTTTCGCCATGCAATACAGGCGTCCAAGCTAACCCACGACCGAATGAACACATTGATTCGTCCGATTCGCATCGTGGCGCGCTCTCCAACCCCGCCCCTTGACCCTGCATTCCAAAAAATATCGATCCGGTACGAACAGGCAATGGTCTGTGGCGTCACGATTCTTTGCGGTAGTTCGAGTGTCTGTACGCCGTCTCGCAATGATTTCAGCGTTTTAACGCTTGTCGAATGCCATGTTCCGAATTAGAACAATTAGCGAACATACACGACAAGAGGAGATTGAATGCTGGAACGACAAACAAGGGAGCTCGGGGTGGCGCTTGCGGGTCTTTTGATCGGCCTGCCGGCCGCGCCTGCGCTGGCGACGGTAATGGAATTTGGCGAGGAAGGAGTGACGCGGGTGCGACCAAGCCTGAACTACCTGCAGCGCGCGAAGCTGCTCGCCCGCGATGGCGCAGCCCGCGCCGGGATGGGCATAACAGAACCAATCGATACCGGCTGGACCGACCCCGATGACGATCCTGAACCGCCCGCGATGACCATTGCCTTGCCGGAAGTGGTGAACGGTGCGGACGACTATGTCGCTCTGCCAAACGCTACCATGATCGCGGTCGAACCTCGCCCTGAACCGACCTGGATCGAGGTCGAGCTGGCGGCGCTGCCGGGTACGCTGGTCGGCGCGGATATTTCGGATGCGCTGCCCGTCGTGAACGACGATGCAGAAGACGCACCGGAGGCCGACGACACGCCGCCCGAAGAGGATGGCGAGGAGGCAATCCTCGACACCCGCAGCGGCTCTGGCATCCCGACCATCCCGCCCGAAGCGATGACCATCATCCCGACCGTCAAAAAGCGGCGTCACCGTCACGACGAGCCCGGCGACGATGCACTCGAAGTCGTCTTCCCGCATCTCGATGATCAGCCTCTGGCGCAGATCGCGGGCGAGATCGCCGAGGCGAACGACATCCCGCCCGCATTGTTCGTCGCGTTGATCGAGGCGGAGAGCGGCTTCGATATCGATGCCGTCTCTGTGAAGGGCGCAATCGGGTTGACTCAGCTGATGCCCGGAACGGCGGAGGAACTCGGCGTCGACCCTGAAGACCCGCTCGAGAACATGACGGGCGGCGCGCGGTATCTCGCGGCCCAGTACAAGCGCTTCGGCGCATGGGATCTCGCGCTCGCCGCCTATAATGCCGGGCCATCGCGCGTCGCCAAGCTCGGCGGCATCCCCGATTTCCCCGAGACGCGGGCCTTTATCGCGCGCGTCCTTGGGGCTGCGAGTCGCCCCCCTGTACGACTCGCCGGAGCGCTCTGACAGCACCAGACGCTCCCGACCGACACGACCACATCGCCAACTGAACCGAAAGGAGTGAGCCCTTGCTTAAGTCTCTGACCGCTACCCCTGTCCGTAAATTTCTGACCGTCGCCATCGGCGGCATCTCATTGGGACCGCTGACCGGATTGTCCGCCCATGCCCAGGAACTCGCCAAGGCCGAGGAAGGCCTCGGGAACTTCCTGACCTTCTTCCAGGGCAATATGGGCAACATCATCGTCGCCTTCGCGATCATCGCTGCCGTCTTCATGATCCTCGCACGGCGCGCCAGCTTCGGCATGGCCGCCGGGATCGTGGTGCTGGCGATGATCCTCGCCAATGCGAAAGAACTCGCCGACCAGCTCGATGCCTGGTTCGGCTGAGATCAGCCTCAAACCGACTGCAACGGGATTCGCGCCATGGCGGCGCGAATCCCACCTCATTTTTCCCACCGATGACGAGAGATCACCATGGAAACTTCACCGCTCTATCAGGCGATGACGCGGCCTCCCGCATGGGGCGGGGTGCCGGTCACCCACTGGCTTGGCCTCGGAGTGCTCGCCGTCATGGCGCTGCAACTCTCCAAGAGTTTTGTCATCGCCGCGCTGATCGCCATTCCCGCCTATGGGGTGGTCCGCTTCGCGGCGCTGAAGGATCCGTATTTTTTCGACTGCTGGGCGGCAAGGCTGCGGCGCACCCCGCCGCAGCTCAATGCCCGGTATCATGGAGGAGCAAGCTATGCCCCGTGGTAGCCTTGCACTGCGATCCCTGCCGGGTTGGCGGGTGATGGCGAACGAGCAAGAAATGTCGGATCGCATTCCGCTGATCCGCTTTGATGACAACCGGACGCTCGTGACCAAATCCGGCGATCTAGCCCGGATGTTCCGCCTCGGCGGGATTGTCACCGAAACGCTGGCCGAAGCGCAGGTGCTGGCCGCGCGCGATGCGCTGGCCGGTCTCTATCGCCAGCACGGGCGCAGCGGCACAGCCTTCTATCTGCACACGATCCGGCGACGCCTTGGTGAAGGCGAACTTCCCAAGCGCACGGTTCCGTCCGGCTTTCCGGGATACGTCGAACAGCTGCGCCGTGCCGAACTTGGCAGCGGCAGTCTTGCTGAAGTCACCCATACGCTTACCGTGCTGCAGCGCCCGGCGCGCGGCACGGCAAAACTCGTGTCGTTCTTTGGCGACGACTCCGATTCCGAAGACCGCAACCGCGCCCGCGTTCTCGCGCGGCGGCGTCTCGACGAGGTAACCCTTGCGATTCAAACCCTGCTCGCCCGGCTCGGGCCAGAACGGTTACTGCAGGACGACCCGCGCCTGACGGGCTTTCTGTCGATGCTGGTCAATGGCCGCGCGACGCCGATGGGCAATGTCAGTGCCGGTCTCGATGTCCTGCTGCCCACGCATCGCCCGGTCTTCCGGGGCGAGACGCTGGAACTCTTTGGCCCCGCACCCGAAGACCATCGCCATGTCGGGATGCTGGCCCTCAAGGGCTACGGCGATGCGACCCATCCCGATCTGCTCGATGCCGCGCTGTCCTCCGATGCCGAGTTCATCCTGACCCAGAGTTTTGTGCCGCGCGAAGTCAGCGACACGCTGTCCCGGATGAAGTGGACCCGGCGCAAGATGCTGGCCGGGGAAGACGAGGCTCGCTCGCTGGCGGAAGAACTGGAAGCGGCGACCGATGCCGTGGCGTCGGGCCGCGAGATATTCGGCGACCATCAGCTGAGCCTCGCGGTGCTGGCAGACAGCGGCGACGATCTCGCCGCGCAGCTTTCCGATCTTTCCACCGTGCTGACCGCCGCCGGCCTACGCCCGACCCGCGAGGACATCGCACTCGAAGCGCTGTGGTGGGCGCAGCTGCCGGGCAACATGGCGTATCGCGCCCGCACCGCGCTGATCTCGGCACAGAATTTCGCAGACTTGGCCCCGTGCCATGCTTTTGCGAATGGTGAGACGCAGACTTTGACCTGGGGCGCGCCCGTGGCGCTATTGGAGACGCAGAGCGGTACGCCCTACCACTTCTCCTTCCACGGCCCCGGCAAAGCTGCGAATGGCAATACCCTGATCTTCGGACCCTCGGGCGCAGGCAAGACCGCGCTGATCGGGTTTTTGATGGCGAGTACCTTCATGCTGCCGACACCCCCGCGGATCTTCGCCTTCGACAAGGATCGCGGCATGGAGGCGACCATCCGGGCGCTTGGCGGAAGCTATGCGGCCATCCATCCCGAGGATATGAGCGGCTTCAATCCGTTCCGCGCAGCGACGGATGCGCGTGGACAGGAATGGCTGCGGAACTGGATCGCGGCCCGGCTAGAGCGCCCGGCGACACCGCAGGAGCGGCGACGCATCGCGGAGGCCGTAGCGGCGAATGCCGATGCCCCGGAGTTTGAGCGCCGGTTCCGGCACTTTGCCGCGCGGTTCGGCGGCATTAATGACGATGACCCCATCGCGCTGGCGCTGGATGAATGGCATTCCGATGGCGCACGGGCATGGCTCTTCGATGCCGGAGACGATCAGCTCGATCTGTCGAATGCCGTGACGGGTTTCGACATGACCGCGATCCTGCGCGATGCGGCGGGATCGGAAGCCTTCATCGATTACGCCTTCCACCGCCTCGACCGCGCGCTCGAGAGCGGCGAGCCGACACTGATCGTGCTCGATGAAGCATGGCGATTGCTCAAATCCGGCGTCTTTGCGGCCAAGATCGAGGACTGGCTGAAGACGGTGAGGAAGCTGAACGGTGCGGTGGTGTTCCTGACCCAGGAACCCGAAGACGCTGCCCGCAGCGACATCGCTCCGGCCATCGTCAACTCGACGATGACAAAAATCTTCTTCCCGAACGAGACCGCGAGCGCGCGGGTCTACCGCGATGTCTTCGGCCTGACGGAGACGGAGTTCGAACTGATCCGCACGATCCCGCGCGAACGGCGCAGCTTTCTGGTCAAGCAGGGCGGCACTTCGAGCTTTGCCCGCCTCGATCTCTCGGCGGCCCCGGAACTGATCAAGGTGTTTTCCGGCACGGCGCAATCCGTCGCCGAACTTGCGCGTCTGCGCGCGGAATACGGCGATGACTGGCTTTCCCCATACATGGAGGTGTGAACCTTTGAAGCGAACAATTCTGATCCTGATGACCCTAGCCGCCCTCTCTGGCTGCACAGCGGTCCATGAGACCCTGCAGCCCCATCGCGAGCTTCTATCGCCCTGCGCCTGCGAGGAGGACGCGACACCGGTGAATGTTGCGGCCCTGACCAACCGCGATACCGTCGAGGTGCGCGCATGAAGCAGTTTTTGCAGATATCCGCTGTCGCGTTGTCCATCGGCATCGCGTCGCCTGCATCGGCGGGCGGCGTGCCGGTCATCGACGCGAGTGCGATCACCCAGGCGATAGCTATCCTCTCCCAGCTTGATCGAACCCACGGGATCGAGGTCGAGCAACTGACCACGGGCCTGCGCCAACTCGAAGAAGCGATTACCACCGTCGAGCGGCTCCAGACCCAGATCAACCAATTGGACCGGGAGTTCGCCGCCATCACCGGCAATCGCGGTATGGCGCAGGTGCTGAACGGGGACGCGTTCAAGTCAGCGCGACGGATTGCCGGGCGGATCGACACGATCAATGCGTCCCTGCACGATCTGGCTGGGGCGTTGCCGGATGATGATCCCATGGCGGCGAAGATTGATGGCATCCGCACGACATTCGCGATCCCCAAGGCCGAAGACCTCTTCGACAAGGCCCGCGTCCCGGCGAAGGTCGCGGCCCATGATCTCGCCAATGCCGCGACGGTCACCGCGCTGGTGATGGCCGAGGACGGGTTCGAGCGCGCCGAGACCTCCATCACCCGCGTCGAAGTTATCCTCGCCGAGGTGGATCGCGCGCCGGATATCAAGGCCGCTCTCGATCTCAACACCCGCATGATGGCCGAACTCGCCTTCATGATCGCCGACGGCCAGCGCGTCGCGGCGGCGGGGCTGCAGATGGACAGCGCCCTTGCCAACGAACGTTTGCGGGATCGCGAGACAGGCAAACGACGCCTGAGTTTTATCGGCACCAGCGAATAGCGGCATTCCACATCGACCCAGCGTTCCAGCGCGGCGGTTTCGTCGTCGCGCGACGGGATCGCAATCTCCGAATTCATCCCCCCATCCGAAAGGAGTTTTACCAATATGGCGACACTCGGCGAAGTCACCGGCGCGGTGCTGGGCGATATCGATGGCAAGGTCGGCGCGTTCGCGCAGGCCAGCTTCGAGGCGCTGACCGATCCGGTCTCGGGTCTGATGACCATGCTGCTGGTCCTCGCCCTCCTGCATCTCTCGCTGAGCGTCGCCATGGGCTGGACCTCGGCGACGATGTCGGGGGTGCTGCGGCTCATCCTGCGCTACGCCCTCATCTGGGGGCTGATCGCCAGCTGGCCCGCGTTCAATACATGGTTCTACGCCATCGTCACCGGCACGCCGGATGATGTGGTCGCGATCATCGTCACGGCCACCGGTATCGATCCCGATGCGACGGGCATCTCGGCGATCATCGAGCGCTTCATCGATGCCGGGATCAGCATCGGCGATGCCCTGATCGAGAATGTCTCGATCTCCACCATCCCGCTGATGCTGATCGGCGTGATCATTCTTTTCCTGATGCTGGTCGTGGCTGCAGGCGTGATCCTCGTCATCGGCATCTCGAAGATCGGCATCGGTGTTCTGACTGCCACCGCCCCGATCTTCCTCGCGCTGTTGCTCTTCTCCGGCACGAAAGGATTCTTCGATGGCTGGCTGAGGATGATGACCGGGTTCGCGATCACCTATCTGATGGCGATGGTGATGCTCGGGTTTTTGCTCTTCGTCACCGAGGACACGATCCAGCGGTTTGCCGCCGTCGAGGAAGTCAACTCGGTCGCGGAGATCACCGAGTACCTGCTGATCGTAATTCTATCGATCTTCCTGCTGCGACAGATCCCGAGCTTCGGCTCCGGCATCGCCGGATCGGCAGGGATCGGCGTCGATGGCATCCGCGAGGTGATGCAGAACACCTACGGCGCGTACAACCGCGCCCATGGCCTGCGCGGTGATGGACGCACCAACTACGCCGCCGAGAACCGACGCCTTCAACGCCAGCGCCTCGGCGATTGGGGTAAGGCGCAAATGCAGCGCCTCAGTCCGAATGACAGCCCGGCAAAGGCGCGCGGCGATGCGCAGGCAACGGCCCGCAAGGCCAGCGCCGTCGAGGCCGCGCGCCAAGACGCAAAGCCCTTCCTCAAGGGGGGCGAGCCGTCCCGCAAAAACTGGAACAAGGGGATTTACTGACTTGGACACCACAGAACCCGAACACGACGCATCAGCCGATCTCGGCGCGGTCTGGGAGGAGGAACTCTTTGCTTCCGCCTCGCGCCGGGCGCGGCAGGCGTGGAAGGTCACCGCCGCTGCGCTTGGTATCGCCGCCATCGCCCTCGGCCACAGCCTCGTGACGCTGACGCGTCATTCAGTCGAGCCGGTGATCATCACCCTCGACAAGGTGACGGGCATGGCCGAAGTCCGCGCCCGATTGGTCGATATGGACCTCGCCTCTGACGAGGCGGTGACCCAGAGCCTGATCTATCGCTATGTCCGCGACCGCGAGACCTATGATGCGAGCGACAACGCTGCGCGGATCGAACGGGTCTATGCCACCAGCACAGGTCAAGCGGCGGAAAGTCTCTACGCCCTTTGGGACGCGGAGAACCGCAAGCACCCAGCGGCACTATACGGCAATGACACCCGCGTCACCGTGGCGATCCGATCGATCAGCTTCATTGATGTCGATACCGCGTCCCTGCGTATCCGCAAAACCGTGACCCGCGGCGGGGCGAGCAGCGACAGCGATTACGTCGTCACGCTTGGCTTTGCCTATGCCCGCGGGGGCGAGCGGCTGATCGAGGCGATCTGGCGCAACCCGCTTGGCTTCACCGTCACCTCCTACCGCATTGACCAGGAAATCTTCGAGGAGCGCGAATGATGACGCAGACCCCTTCCATCCCCATATTCGGCCTGACAGCCCTGCTGTTCGCCGCGCCGATCTCCGCCCATGCGCTCGAGGCAGGCCGTCCCGGCCATGCCGACCCGCGCATCAAGACCTATACCTATGATCAGGCCCAGGTGTTCCGCATCGTTGGTCACTTTGGCTTTGTCACCACGATCCAGTTCGACAAGGGCGAGACGGTCGACTCCGTTCAGCTTGGCGATCATGTCTCGTGGCAGGTGGACCGCCTCAAGCGGGGCGACATGCTCAGCGTCGTGCCCATTGAGCGGGCGAACGGGTTGTCCAACATGCTCGTGACGACCAGCAAACGCATCTACAGCTTCGACATGACCGCCCGCCATGCGCCCTATGATGCCAGCGGCGGCGATGTCACCTTCCTCTATCGCTTCGATTACCCAAAGACATGGGAGGAGATCGAGGCCGAGCGTGTCGCGAAGGTGGAAGCGGATCGCAAAACCACCGAAGCACTGGCGCGCGAGGCGAAGACGATCCGTAGCTTCGATGAGATCGAGGCAAAGGCCGACGGCCCGATCAATCGCGCGTATCGCTCCAGCGGCGCGGAGGCGCAAAAGCCCGTCGCGATGCTCGATGACGGGCAGAAGACTTACATCAAGTTCCCGCCCGGCACGTCGATGCCTGCTGTCTTCGCGGTGCGGTCCGACCGGACCGAGGCGGTGCTGAACCACTCGACCCTGCCCGATGGCACGCTGGTCGTCCATGGCGTGCGCGCTCGGCTGACCCTGCGCGGCAGTGAGGGCGTGGTCTGCATCTACAACGATGCCCGGACCCCACCCAATGAGCCTCGCGGGCTGTTCTGGCTGACCGCCAGCCGCGCCGACACCCCACACCGCTTCATCCGGGAGGACCGCCATGACCGATGACCACCAGTCCATGATTGCCGACCGGGCCAAACGCTTCGCTCCGAAGCGCGGCACGGAACTGCGCCGTACCCTTACCATTGCGCTCGCGGCCCTTGCCCTTGGCGGCGGGTATTGGGTGTGGAAGGATCCAGCAACATCCCTCGTCGCCGCCCCGCGCATCGCCATTCCGGCAGCGGAGGAAGGTCGTAGCGCTGCCCCGCCTCCGCCGCGTACGCTCTTCACCGGCTTGCCCGCCGCCCCGGCGGAGCCGAGCGCGCTGGAACGGCAGATCGAGGCGCTGACCGCGAGCATCGCGCTACTCGATGACCGCATCACGGACACCCAAGCGGAGCGCGACACGTCACCGGAACTCACGGCTGAGATCGTCGCGCTGCAGGAGAGCAATCGCAAGCTGGCGGATGAATTCCGCAGCATTCTGCAAGGCGAGGCGATCACTCGAAGCCATGACGCCGAGCGGCGGGCGATGCTCGAAGCTGAACTCGCGGCGATCCGGGCGCAAAACGATCAGAAGCCCGATCTGGATGCGAAGGCCGAAGCCGATCATCGCCGGGAGTTGGAACGGCTTCGCATGGCCCATGATCTGAAGGCGCAGGAACGCGGAGAACTGCATCGACTGGAAGCCGAGATCGCCGCGCGGGAGCATGAGCGGCGCAAGGAACTCCGGGCCATCGAGGCCCGTGAAGCAGCAACCATTCGATATGAAGCGGAACGGCGCGAGGCCGAAGAACGGGCCGCATCGGAAACGCAAGAGGCCATCGAGACAGAAGCAGCGCGCCGTCGGTCGGGCGGTATCGCGATGGACGATACACAAGAGACGGATGCGGTGGAAGTAACTGGCGTTGCAAACGCAACGCCGTCATCTGGCGCACTGGCGATATCGACCGATTTCCTCGATCCATCGTCGGGTGTCATCCCGCAGGGCACGCTGATCACGGGCATTCTCGAAACGGCGATCCAGTCCGATCTGCCGGGGAACCTGCGTGCTGTCGTCAGCGAGGATGTCTGGTCCGCCGACGCATCCCGGCTCCTCATGCCGAAGGGCACGGTCCTGATCGGGCGTTACGAATCCGATCCCTCCACGGGCCAACGTCGTGTTCTCGTTGCGTGGGACAGCGCGCGGCTTCCTGGTGGACGATCAATCCAGATGGACGCCTCCGGCACCGACGCCCTCGGGCGGGCGGGTCTCGGTGACCATGTCGATGGGCGCTTCGCGGAAAAATTCGAGGCGGCGTTCCTGATCTCCGCCGTCTCAGCCCTTGGCACCCTCGGCGGCAGCGCCCGGATTGCCCATGAGGCCAGCGAGACTGCGTTCCATGATGGAACGACCACCCTGAGCGATGCACTCGGTTCGGCCCTCGATGGCTATCTCTCCATCCCGCCGACCCTGCATGTCGATCAGGGCACGCCCATCACCGTCTTCGTCCAGCGCGATCTTTCGCTCTGAGCACCACCCTGACCACGAAAGGACATTCATTGATCCGGACTTCTCTTCGCGCACTGGCGGTCTTCGGCGTCGTTGCAACAGTGGCACCGCAAACGGCAACCGCCTATGACATCGATTGCGGGATTATTCTCTGCCTTGCAGGCGGTTTCCCCTCCGGCTGTGCCGATCCCTACCGCACGTTCATCCGGCGGATCACTTCCGTCCCCCCGAAACCACCCATCGGGTTCTGCCCGATGGGATCGATCCGCGATATCGAGATGGACGACGAGCACCCTGAGCGGATCGAGGTTATGAAAAGCGTCATCGACGATCCGGATATCGCGCGGCTCCTCGACAGCGTGAAGGTCGAGCACTACCGCTTCCAAATGATGTGCTGCGTCGGCAGGGAATGCGACTGGGAGTATCCCTGCACATCCACGTGGTTCCTCGACGGCGACGGATCGGGATTCCACTCGCGGCGCATCGAAGGCCATTACAGCGGCACGAAGGTCAGGATGATTGGCCTCGACGGTCAGCCCTGCACCGTGCGCTCGCTCCATCTTGGCGGTACGCCGACATCGGATTGTGCGTTTGAATGATGGGCATACCATCAACGCGGTAAAGCCGCAGAAACGAAATGTGGATGGGGGTTGTCGATTCTAGCAGGCTGCTGAAAAACAGTCTCGCATCTTCGTCTGGATCGTGATTCCCTTTTGTTGGCAGGCAACCTGATCCGAATACCCAAACTGCTGGAGGAGTCTGCCTGATGGTTCGGATTTGACCGCCAGGGCAAACGAAAGGCCTCTCTACCGAGCCTTTCAAGCCATCGGATCGCTCTACAACCCGATGATGAAACCTCAAAAGAAAAAATCAGCCAGAAAAACGGTACTTCTTCAGCAGCCTGCTAGAGTCCTTGGCGATCAGGTTGAGTCATGGGATTCCCAAATCGATAATTTTCTGATTCATGCTTCCTGCCGAGAGGAGGTCGGCATGGATGGGCAAACCACACTCGAAAGATTTACGAAGCCGCTTTGTCACGTTGCTGGATGCAGGGTCTTCGGCGAGCGGAGCGGGCAAGCAACTGCTGGTGGCGCGCTCGACAGCGACGCGGTGGGGCGCGATCTGGACGACGGAGAAGCGTTGCGAGGCGTTGCCGATGGGGGGTGATCGCCGGTCGGTCGACCTGGAGGTACACAGCGCCTTCATCCTGTCGCGGGTTGAGGAGAAGCCGGACATCTTCCTGTACGAGATCGTCGCGGAACTGGTCTCGAAGGACGTCACGGTGTCGGAGAACGCGGTCAGCCGCCTTCTAGCCCGCCACGGCATCACGCGTAAAAAAAGACCATAATTGCCGCCGAACAGGAGCGCGAAGATGTCGCTGCGGCCCGCAAAAGCTGGATCGGCGCTATGAAAAGCCTCGACCCCGGATCACTTATCTTCATCGACGAGAGTGGCTTCAACACCAAGATGACGCGGCTGCGAGGACGATCTGAACGAGGCAAACCCTGCATCGGCTCCGTGCCCTATGGCCACTGGCAGAACAATACCTTCATCGCCGGATTGCGGAGCGACCGGGTCGTCGCGCCCATGCTGATCTCCGGCCCGATAGACGGGGACGCCTTCGCCGTATGGGTCAGCCAGATGCTCGCCCCCACCTTCGGCAAGGGTGACATCGTGATCTGCGACAATCTCAACGTCCACAAGAACGCCACAGCCCGCACTGCCATTGAGGCCTGCGGTGCCGAACTGCGTTTCCTTCCCGCCTATTCCCCGGACCTCAATCCAATTGAGATGCTGTTCGCCAAGATCAAGGCATTCACAAGAAGCGCTGCTGCCCGATGCTTCGACACAATCTGCGATGCTATCGGGAACGCCCTCAATGCCGTCTCAACCAAGGAATGCTCAAATTATCTCAGCCACGCAGGGTATGAACCAACCTGATCGGAGATGACTCTAGCTGACGGGCATCGACTCATTCCAACCGCGGTCATACTTCGCTCCTAGACGCAAGGGATTCGGAATTGCGATGATGCGGCTCCAAGGGGTTGACAAACCTATCATCTAAAGCGCATCCGCGAGGTTATGCGACAGATGTGCGTCTTTTTTACTGTACTGACCTTAATAGGCGTGAACTTAGTTCACGCGGATGCTCTGGTTGTGGCTGCGTCCGACAACGTCACTTTACGCGTAGGTGACATTATTCCGAAGAACAGGACCATCAAGGCAGATGATGGCGCGCGAATCGTCGTCCTAATGGGTGACGCATTACACAGTATCGAGCCAGGCGAGCGACTGGACGTGCAAGACGTGCCTTCGGCTCACGACCTCGATAGGCTTTCGATGGACCTGCGCAGTATCTTGACGACATGGCGCGATCTGGAGGGTGTGAAAACGCTGCGCGGCGGCGGCGGCGGCGACTTGCCGCCAGACCCTTGGCTGCTCGATGTCCAAGTCGACGCGACCCATTGCGTTAAGGACAACGAGATGCCGGCGCTTTGGAGCCCGGCGCCGCTGTCCACGCAACAGGCCGTGATCATCGACCGGTCCAGCGAACGCGAGGTCTTCTTCGCATGGCCGGCGGGACAAGACCGCATTCCATGGCCCGCCGACGGCACGCCTGCCGACGGCAGCCGCTACGTCACTGAGATCACAGGCGATCGGAGACGCTTTTCGTTTTGGCGGATCGGCGGTAATGATCTGTCCCTTTTTCTCGCTATGCTCGAAAAGGGCTGCCACTACCAGATTTATCGCATCATGATCCGGGGCGCGTTTTAGAGATGGCCGAGGATGCAGGCGAAGCAGGGCAATCGACCGCGATGCTGAAGGATCTGAGCGAGATCGTCCGCAATGGCGTCATCGCGCTTGGCATCCTCGTCGGCGGCATCTGGACCTATATCCAGTTCTCACAGCTGCTGGAGGAAGAGACAGCACGCGTGAGCCTCGAGAGGCAGCAGGCCGAGCTGGAGACGGCGCTGTTTGAGGCTGAGAACAGGCCGCGACTTCTGGAACTAGACATTCGCTCGCGGGAGGATGCACTCAGGCGGCGCGCGGTTTTGGATATCGAAATCTTGGTCGAGGATGTCGTCGCCGACAACACTAACTTGCGGCTCGCTGGGGCCATCACAATCCGGAATATCGGGGATACCGCCGCGACGATCGAACTTGATCCCCGTACCTCGACCATCGAGATCGTGCGCCTGACCCGCGGCAATGGTAGCGTGCGGCGCCATGATCGGCAACGTTACGTCATGGAGGATCATGAAGGCCCAGTACGCCGTGCCGAGATCCTTGTGGGCCGGACGGTCACTTTGCCCTTCGTCTTCTGGGTTGCGGAGCCGGGCATCTACATGCTCGCCTTCGAGGCGGGGGTCGTTCCGGGTTCGGACACGACCGAAGCGATGCGCGAGCAGCGCGGTTTCGAACGGTTCGTCTGGCAGGAACTGCGGTTCATCTCCGTCGAGGCGCCGTCGCAGTGACTTGGCGGGTGCCGCACGGGTCTTCGGTGCCTCACCAGGCCCCCACATGCGCGAATGCCGCCCAGATGGCTGGGTGTCGCCGCAGTGCATCGTCTGAGTTGAGGGCTGCGAGCCTTGCCGCGTGCAGCGCCTCGTTGACGTTCCGTGATGATGATGCGACGGCTGCGGGAACCGTGAACAAGGCTGCGGACCCGGAGACTACGGGCCAGCGCGAGACGATGACATTCCGCGCCCCCGCGACGATCAAGTTTCGTGCAAAGCCGTCGAACGCGCTGCTCGTGGCCGCGCCCGATACAGGCCCGCTGTCGCATGCTGACAAAATGATGAGGTTGGCGTCGAGCGCGAGGGTGCGTACCTCCCGATCCGTGACAATGGCCGGATCTCCGGGGCTTAGCACCAGAAGCTGCCGGATGTCGGCCTGCCGCAACGCGGCAAGTCCGTGCGTTGCAACAGAGATGATACGGTAATCCGACCAGTCGATGGCCTGAAGCGCAGTCCACGTAAAGTCGTCGCCCAGGAGCATTGTCGGATCGTCGACCCCAAGTGCCGATGCGGTCGACTCGAGTTCGTCTTCCGCCGCCGGTAACGGCCCCAGCGCGGCGAGGCGCTCGGGCCGGATCTGACCGTCGCCATCGAGCGTATCCTCGATCGATCGCGGGGCGCGGCCCGCGTTTTCCGGCAGCGCTGGCGCGCCCAGCCCCAGAAACTCCTTTTCTGCGACCGAGCCGTTGTCCCGCGAGGTCGCGACGATCGCCCGGAGCGAGGGCATGACCGCGAAGGACCAGCGCCTTGCAGCCCAGGCTGGGGTCCAGGAATCGCTTTCGGAGTTCCACACCCGGTGCGGCGGCACTTCGGTGACCAAGGCATCGAAGGGTATCCGCACCGCAAGGCCCGACGCGACGACGCGGATCGTCCCGCCCTTTGCAAGTGCGTCCTCGACGGGCGCGAGGAACATAGTCCACAGGTCATATGCAGCCGCCACCTCGACTTCTGGCAACGTGCGGCTCCGCCCGGTCGCGGCTGGGTCAAGGCTTGAAACGAGTTCGGCGAGCGCGGTTGCGGCCCGGCGCGGATCGATGTCGAGCGCCCGGATATCCACACCGTCTCGGTCGATCACCGCGACCGCCCGGGACGAAAGATGAAGTACGGCCTCGCCTTTGGATAGCACGGCGGCGAGTGCATCGAAGGAAAATTCGGAGTTGTGAATCTCGGGGGAAAGGCTACCTAATTGCAGCCGGTAGCGGACGCTGCGTAAGGGAACTGAATCGTCCGGCCTGCGAATGGCAGCGACGGCGACCGCCCGTTCTGCAACGCTTTCGGCCTCGGCCAGCTCGTTCGCCAAGCGCCTGATGTTGTCCCGCGTCTGCCCGGTCTCGGCCATTGCGAGATAGCCTAGGGTGGCGGCGTTGGGCTCTTCGTTGAGCACTAGGGTCACGGCAAGACGGTTCAACTCGGACACACGGAGTGGCCCGCCGAGATTGCCGAGATCCTTGTGTAGCATAGCGACCGTTCCTAAGGGATCGTCCGGTGGGTATTCGCCCAATCGTGTACCCAAGTGCCGCCGTCCCGCCTTTCTCTGCGCGGCAAAATCCAGTAGTCCCTTACGAACTAGGCCTATGACCTTGATCGCGCATTGCTCCCTGATCCGCGCCGCAAAGTACATTGTCGAAAAGCTGGTGCGACACTGACGCGCGATGAACTTGGCCGCACCCAGCAGTGTAGCCGGGTTTGGCTCGGTCGCGCGATCGTTCGGGCCAACAAGTGCGAGCGCGCTCCTTTCGATGCCATCTAAGTCTCCTGTAGCAAAAGCCATGATCAGGGCGTCGGTGAGCTGTTGAAGCTGGTAGGCCCTACCCTGATCATCTTCTAAGGCAGCACCGGCGGTGGCTTCCGCGCCGTGCTCGCGCTTCCGTACGTCGTCCCGCATCAGGATCACGTCAAACACCGGTTGCGAAGGTGTCGCGGTGCTCGTCTCATGAAGAGCACGCGCGACTGCGACGAACTCCTCACGTTTCGCGTCGTCGTCGAGGATTCGCGCGGCCATGATGCCAAGGCGAAGCGCCTCCGCCTTCAGGCTCAAAGGTGCTCCTCCGTCATCCAGCACGAGTGATATGGTCTGCAGGATCTGCGGCGTTGCGCCGATGAGATCTGCAAGCGGTTTTGCGGCATCGAATGTCGGCGGTGGCGGCGTTGCGTCGAGACGATCAGCGAAAGTCCGAACAATCCGCGATGCGGTAAACCAGGCAGGTGCCGGAAACCGCCTTTCGATGTCTTGAAACTTTTCCGTATCGGACGTCGCGACGCCGGCCTCATACGCGATCTCCGTGAGAGAAGCCTGCTGCCGGTATTCTGGTACGGCGATGGCTGTGTGGAGGGTACGCGCTGCCGCCTCGAAATCGCCGTCATCCGCGCGCAGATTTACTACTACCGCAAGAGCATCGTGCCAGGCGGTTTCCGGTTGCGGCGATCCAGAAGCCTTAAGTTCGGCGCGTCGGCGCGCTAGGGCCGACGCGCCGTAATTTGAGCCGAAGACTTCATCCCACAGGCGATCAAACGCCGCGATTTGTGAAGACCGCTCCGTTTCAACCCCTAGGCGCGGCGATTCGACCGTACGAGAATCCGGCTCTACTGCGCACATCCGCCCGGCGAGGTCACTATGAAGGACTGTCAATGCCTCGCACCGCGCATCCATAGGCACCGATTCGTAATTTCGGGCTTCGATCACGTCGTCTACGGCCTGCAGTAGGGCCTCCAATGCGGGGACCTGCACAATCTGCCCCGCATTCAAAACACGGTACAGCCAAGTCTCGGTATCCTTCCCGCCGTTCTCGAATTCCGGCCCGGCGTACAGAAGGAACCGGATCGCCATGTCCGTCGCCCCCTTCTTGTCACCGATGTGGAGCAGCGAGAGCAGGGTGGATCTAGTCGCCTCAAACAGGATCGCATCTGCCTTGCCACTTTTGATTGCCCGAAGCGCTAACGATTGAGCGCGTCGCACGAGCGGGATGCCACGGTCGGCTAAACTGGCTGCAGCGTAATCTTCGAGGATCGAAACCATATCTTCCCAACCGTCCGAGTTCTGCTCGGAGAACGGTAAGTCGAGCATGTCGAAGACGTTTAAAGACCTAACTCTGGCTAACTCTGCTTCCGACAGGCGCTTCGCGTAGTCCGCTTCGCGTGATCGGGCATTGCGCCTCAAATACCCGCTCCAGCTGGACAGGAAGCTGTAGGCGTCCTGCGTGTTTCGATTATTATCGTCTAAGAGCAGGACAACGCGATCACGATAGAGTTGCAGCGCGCTATCTAGCTGCCCGATTTGGGTCATTGCATCCGCAAATTTGTTGACTGCGTCAAGTGCGGGGGACGAGGTTTGACCGTGCATGGCGTCTGACGTCTGAAGAAGCAGCCGCGCAAGATGAAGCTGAGCGATCGGGGCGCTCCACCAGCCTGCTCGCATGTGCGCATCTTCAAGCTCCTCGATGGTCACATCCGGTCGCTGTACGTCGAATCCCAAGGCCGACAGATCGAAGGGCCTAGACGCGAGAGATGACAGCGTCTCGAGGATGGAATCGCGGTCGGTAATGCGCCCTGTTATGCCGTATTGCTCCGCCAGAGCGAAGAACAGCCAGTCACTGGCCGGATCGTCAATCGGTATCGGCGCATCCGGGCCGCGAAGAATGCGCTCGAGATACAGACGTTCATCCATCCGGTTCTCGCGAAAGAACCCGCGGGAAATCCTTGCGATGCGCGCCGCGCGCTCGGCGAGGGGAATGTCGCTGAGCAACGACCGTGTTTCCGCCACGGCCATATCGATATCGTTGAAATCCATGAGATCGTGAACGATTTGGAGCCGAACCCCTGTGAAGAGGTGACTGCCCCGGTGCGTCTCCCAGTAATCCCTTAGGTTCCGGTATGCCAACTCCACAGTGGATCGATCGCGTGCGTCGACAGCGAACTGGAGCTTGATAATGTTCAGCGTCTGCCACTCCGGATGCCATTGGAGACCGGCATCCACGGCGTATCGATACGCGTCGTCGAGAAGCTGCTCGCGTGGGAGTTCGAGATAAGGGTTTTTGGCGGCGGCTAATGCCGCCGTGCTTCGGATAAGGAGCTCAAGCGCGGGCGTTCCGTCCGCATTCATGTCATCTGCGACTTTCAGCCAGCGCCACATCGTCGCGCCATCGCGATCTCTTGCGGTCAGACGGGCAAGATAAGTGGCCGCATATACGCGGACAACACGCGGGGCGGATGCGTCATCAACCAGATTAAGGTAGGGCTGCTCCGCTTTTTCGAGTGCATCCGGATCGTTTTCAAGCACATAGTGATACCGGAACCAGGCATCTAGCAACTCGACGTATCGCCGTGCGGGGTCGCCGGCGGGAAGCGCATTAATAATCGCGGCGCGGCGCTCGATCAGCTCGCCGCGGGCGATGTCATCGGTTTCGGAGCTGTCGCCCGCCCATAACCGGTATGCGAGCAGCCTTGCGGTATGCCGGTCCAATGTTGCCTGCGGCGGCGTGTCCATTGTCAACGACAGGGCATCGAGCAGGCGCCCGCTTGTTACCGCTGCCTCAACCTCAGCAAGTGTTTCGTTTGCTCGTGCCGTCTGCACGCCGAACGTTACTGCCATTAAAAAGATGGCAACCGATGCAAGTCGAGAAAGGGTTTTCCAAATCCTCACAACGCAGCAACGTACAGTATTTCAGTGCGACGCCAAGACTTTAAAATTCTTAGACGCCGTCCGACACTTGATCAGTTCACGCATGCACCGGAAGTGCGACGCGCGTAAAGAAACATCAAAAATTGAAATGCTGAACCGCATATCATTGACCGTATTGGGCAACTTGATCGGCTGCGTTTCAACATCGGGACAGGATCGTCCTTGATGTTCGCAGCCGCTACCTGACTGTCTCTTCGCGCACTCCTCCATCGTCGATACAGCATGGCTCACGCTGAAGCTGTCACGGTGGCGGACAAGCGCGTCACCACCATGTTCGGCACGATGCCCGCATGTTTCCTTTAGTCGATAATCCCCTTTCGCGACTGACTCGCGCCAGCCCTAGAGCTGATGCGGGATCTGTTATTCAGGCGGCGATACTAGCCTTGATCTCCTGTAAACCCGCGAGGAATTCGAAGGCCTGCAAGAGAGCGCCACGCTCAATGTCATGAATCTTTCTGGCAATGTCGGTGCCAACATGCCTTTCCGCTGCGCCCAAAGGCTGAGGACTGTCAGTAACCACAAACCTCCACGCCATCCCAGCCAGCCTCCGCAACGCCCGGTCCTCGAAATACCGCACCTTCCGCGCCCGGATGGGCCGCGAGTTCTGCGGCAACAGGAGGATGGTATCCAGCCCGATCCGGTTGATCTCGTCCTCGGAGAGCAACCGGGCGGCAGAGCGCTGTTCGGTGCGGGTGCGGCTAAGAGCCGATTTGCCAAGGGTGCGACTCGTGCTTTCCTGCTCGGTGACGAACTCCCGCGTCCCGAGGGATCGTGAGAGCATGGCCTTGGTGCGCGGGTCGTTGATCGACATGTAGGCGTGGAGCTGGCAGGCGTTCATCAACCCTTCGGCCCCAGCGCGCCCGTAAACCTCCTCGAGATTCGGGATGCCCTGCACGACGAAGAGCATCCGTCCGCCGTATCCACGCAGCACGGTGGCGGCGTTGAGAATTGTATCCAGCCGCCCGAGTGCCTTGAACTCGTCGAGCAGCAGAAGCACCGGGAGCGGGTCTGTTGCAGGTGTCGGCATCCGGCTTTGCAACGCCGCGGTGACCGACTGGAAGAACAGCCGCGCGACGGGGGCAAGCGCATCCATTTCGTTCGGCGAGATCACGATGTAGATCGTCTGCGGCTCTGCGCGCAGGGTATCGAGATCGAAGTCGTTGGCACTGGTCGCCCGGTCGATGGCCGGATCGGCCCAGGCCCCGAGACCGCAGGATTTCAGTACGGACATGAATGTGCCGATAGTTTTGGGATCGTAGGCGGAATATTGCAGCAGCGATGTCTGCGCCGAGGGGTGCGCGGCCTGTTCGGCAAGGCCGCGCAGGCGTTTGGCCATCATCTGATCGATGGCATCATTTCCGATGGGTTCCGTGCCATCCGCCGGTGCGAGCAACCGCAAGACGTGGCCAAGGGTCGGCTCGTCGGTATCAAGGGCGACCGAAGCCGTGGCGGTGAAGAGTTCCCGCGCCCCCTCAATGAACGGCTCGTCCGCCTTGCCCTGCGAGGTCAGCAGATGCGTGGCGAGGCGGCGTAGGGCGGAATAGCGTCGGTCGGCATCATCTATCTGCCGAATCGGCTCCAGCGGATTGAAGCGATGGGTCTTGCCGTCCGGGTCATAGGGCGCAAAAACGAAGACGGTGTCTCCCATCCTCTGCCGCTGTCCGGCGGTGGCGGCGAGGTTCTCGCCCTTCACGTCGAGCACCACCGCAGAACCCGGCCAGGTCAGCAGGGTCGGGATCACCACACCCACACCCTTGCCGCCGCCGGGTGGGGCGACGAGCAAGGTGTTGGAATAGGCATCCGAGGCCGAGCGCAGGAACGGCGCGCGGCTTCTGGGCGAACCAAGCTTGCCGAGGATCACCCCGGCCGCATCAAGCAACCCGGCATCCTCGATCTCCCGCCGTGTTGCCCAGCGAGCATCACCATGAGGGCTTCGATACTCAGGCCGGGTCGCGAAGACAAGGCAGCCAACGAGAACCGCAATCCCGACCGCGCCGCCGACGGACAGCGATTCCGCAAAAGCGGGCGCGTGCAAGCGGCGCAGCACGTCGGACGCCTCGAACCAGTAGAGTGGCGTCACCTGCTCGAACGGCACGCCGATCCGGAAGGCGAGAAGAAAGTTCATCGCCATCACTCCGGCAAACGCGCCCATCACAACGCTGAGCAGGATGAGCGACATCGAAGGCAGTTTCAAAGAATTGATCATCGATAAGTTCCTCCTCAATCCGTAAGGCCATAGCCGTGTTCCCGGCGCTGGTCGCGCTCCTGCTCGCGCCCGGCATCGCGTTGCCGATCAGCGTCGGTCATCTCACGCTCACGGGTTTGCAGCCGCTGGCGCAGTTCCTCCTCGCTGAGACGCTTGCCCGGTGCCTCATCCCGATCACGCTGCAGGGCTTGTCGATCTGGTTGATCAACGGTTTCAGGTGCAGCGTCTTGCTTTCCATCGCGTTCGATCCTGTTTTGTTCCTTCAGCACTTCCGGACGTTTTTTATCATAGGATTCCACGATATCCGCGAAGCCCTCGAACTCGCGCAAAGCCGGACTGACTTCCAGCGATTTCCTAGCGTCCTTTATGAGGCGATGATGCTGCGGCGTGTCGGTCTCGCCGGATGCGAGGTTGTCGACAATCCGCTCGTGCAATCGCACAACCTCCTTCCCCTCGTCCCCGAATTTCTCGATGACAAGAGCATCGCGCACCGCAGGCCGTTCCAGCGCCATGGCGGCCTTGTAAAGACCGGGGTTTGCCGCCGCGGCTTCTGCAAGAGTATCGAGCGCCTCGTACTCCTTTCGGCTGGCGTCATCGGCAGCGTGGAATGCATCACCATCTCGCGCCTTACCCTGACCGTGACGCTCCACGTCCTTGGACGCGGCGAGATACTTATCAAGTTCCGGGAAGGACGGAGACGGATCGCGCTGCTGTTGTTCCGGCACGTCGAGGCCACGTTCCTTCGCAAAGCGCTCCTCGCGCTGACGGACGATAGCCGGGTCTTCCGGCGCGAAGGTCTCGGTCGCGTCGAGCGAGACGCCGCGCTGCATGGCGCGTTCGGAGGCACGGTAGGTCTTGGCCGCATAGCTATGGAGTTCGGCGACGTCCTTCTCGGCATCATCGCGCGACAGATCCCCCGCGGTCATGCGCTCGGCGATTTCCTGTTCATGCCAGCGGTTGCGCGTCTCGGCGGTGGCCTCAAGCCCCGCCTTAATCCGGGCAAGCGCTCGCTCACCGTTCATCCCCCGCAGGGCATAGGCATCCCTGATGCGCTGGTCGGCCTGATCGAGGGTCTTCGCCGGGTCCCGCGGAACAGCGGGTCGGTCCTCATAGTCGGAGCGGTTCGTATCGATGCCGTCCCGCTGCATCCTCTCTGCCGTGTCTTGCGCCACGCGCTCACGGGTTTCAGTGGCGCTGCCCCGACTCTGTACAATCGGTTCAAGGCCCCCATCGCGATCACGCTGGTCGATGGCCGGGCGGAATTCCGGTATCTGCTGGGCAAAGAGCTGGCGGATACGCCCGGTCTCGGCCTCGAGTGCCGCGCGTTTTTGCTCGTCGGTAATGCGCGGTGCCAGCTGTTCGGCTTCCTTCACCGCGCCACGCATGGTCTTCGACAATTCATCGGGGTTCATGCGCTGCAGCGCTTCAAGCGTGACGGTGTCATCTTCGGTGCGGATTTCTGTCATTGTCTGATTCAATTCAGGCTCCTTTTCGGTCAACAGGGAATGAGACGCCGCCGCGAGCGCGGCGGCGAAGTTTTGTAAAACCGGCAGCATGGGATCGTGCTGCCGGGCAAACGCAGCTTGCGCCTCGACAAGCTGGCCGAGGTCGCCCGATGCCGCCGCCTCGAGCGAGACGATCTCGCGGGCAAAGCCTGCGGCGAGATCGGCATAGGCTTGCCGGTGTTCCGAACGATCGAGTGGTTCGCCACGCTCGGCAGCCCGCCATTCTTCGGTCGAAAGCGCCGGGCCGGTCAGCCCGCGCGAGACGCGGGGCGTATCGTTGAGCAGGATGCCGTATTCGGCAGCCGCCTCGACCTGCAGCGAACGAAGCCGCTGCGGGTTGATCTCCTTGGCCGGATGGATCTGCATCATCGTGCCCGATGCCCCGCGTCGGTCGATGACGAGATGCATATGCGGATGCTCGGTATCCGTATGCCAAGCCCGGACATGCCGCCACGCATCACCGAACTCGCCAGAGGACAGAAACCGTTCGGCAAAGAGATCGGCGGCCCCACGCGCGCCATCTGCCTCCGTGCCCGACGGGAAGGACACGACGACATGATAGGTCTGCGATCCCGCTCGCGCTGACCGCCCGTCATAACGCGCGGCATTATCCCAACGCTCGGCCCAGATGTCGGCGAGGCCCTTGATGTCTTCGCGCCCCTCGACAGGGAAGTCTCCGTCCACCGGATCATGTTCCTCAAGGACCAACTCGCCCTCGCGTGACAGGTAGGAAAGCTGCGAGACGAGATCATTGCGCGAAGATGCACCGCCCTTGCGAACGATCTTCACCATCGCCTGCGGCGCACCGATGGCGTTACCGATACGCTGGCGATCGGACAGCTGATAGGCGAAGCGCCCGCCGCGCACGCGGTCGCCGCCGCCCTGATCCCCTGAGCGGGCCAGATTGCGGAAGCGGCTGGCCAGACCACGCTTCCAGCGCAGTTCGATCCACGGATCGCCCTGCAACTCGGCAAGAAAGTCAGGCAGCTCCTGCGCCTCGGCAGGTGGCTTTGTATCGGTCGATGGTCGCTTCAAGATTTACGTTTCCTCCTTTCACGAGTTTCAGGAATGTCGAGGTGGGCCGTTCGGGTCTTCACCGCCTCGCGCCAGGCGAGAAACAGCGACCGTGCCGCCTTGAGTTCGTTCTTCACCTCAAGCAGCACCATCCGGTCCTGATTGCTCATGACGATCCCGCCCCGGTTCGCGGCACGGGCAATCTGATTGAGGTTGTTGCCAACCCGCTCGAGCCGGTCGACCAACGCATCAATCCCAAGTGCCTCGTACTCCTCGCGGGTCGGAGCACCGGCAAGGTGCATCATGGCGAATCGCCCATAGCTCGCGAGGCGCATCGACAGCGCTTGGGCCGCCTCCAACGCGCGCTCCTTCTCTTCCGGTGTCACACGGATCTGGATCGCCTCCGACTTCCGGCGGCGCGATTCCATTCCGGCATCACGCCGGTCAGGGTTGAGAGGGGTGTCTGTAGGGGTGGCCGACCTCGGCCTTCGGGTATTTTGCACCACAAATAGCCCTATCCCG
>CALGNO010000188.1 GCA_937958625.1 uncultured Neomegalonema sp. | reverse complement strand
GCGGTCTCGCTGACATTGCGATCGCATAGCTCAAACACACGCTGGATGTGTTCCCAGCGTACCCGGTCGGCGGACATCGGGTTTTCGGGCGGGGGCGGCTTGGCCTCCTCCGGCGCGCGCAGGGCATTTTCGATGTCATCGGCATCGGCGGGCTTGGACAGGTAATCCACGGCCCCGGCCTTCACGGCGGCAACGGCGGTCGCGATGGCCCCATAGCCGGTGAGGATCACGATCTTGGTGTCCTCGCGATGCTTACGCAGGATCTCGACCACGTCGAGGCCGTTGCCATCCTCCAACCGCAGATCGACCACGGCATAGGCGGGCGCGCTTGCATTGGCGGCGGCGACCCCCTCGGCGACGCTTTCCGCAAGGGTCACGGTGAAGCCGCGCCCTTCCATTGCCCGCGCCAACCGGTTACGGAAGGCAGCATCGTCATCGACGATCAACAGGCTCGGGTCGTCTCCGATTGGTAACAGATCAGGCGATTCCATCCGCGAGAACCTTCATTCATTCGGGTTTGACCTTTGGATATGCAGCGTGACCGGACGTCTTCAAGCTTGATCGCCGTCATGGCCGGTCCTGTTTTCGTTGTTCTGTGGAGTACCGGGTTCATCGGGGCCAAGTATGGCCTTCCCTATGCGGAGCCTTTGACTTTTCTGGCAATTCGCTTCGTTGCGGTGATCATGATCTTGCTGCTTTGGGTGCTGATCAGCCGTGCGCCATGGCCGAGTGCGGCGGAGTGTCGCTTCCTGCTATTGGTCGGGGCGCTGCTGCACGGGGTCTATCTCGGCGGCGTTTTCACGGCGATATGGCTGGGTCTGGAGGCCGGGGTGGCCGCGCTCATCGTGTGTATGCAGCCGATCCTGTCGGCGGTGCTGGCGCGGACGATGCTGGGCGAGCGGATGCGGCGGGTTCAGCTCGCCGGATTGGTCCTTGGCCTGTTGGGGGCCGGACTGGTGGTTTCGCGAAAGCTGGGGGCAGGGATCGGCGATCTTGGCGGGCTGATGCTGTGTATCGCGGGGCTGGTCGGCATCTCCGTCGCCACGATCGTGCAGAAGAAATACGCTGCCGATGCCCCGATGCGGTCGGGCGCGGTGGTACAGTATCTCGGCGCACTCGCCCTGATCGCGCCCCTCGCGTTCCTCTTCGAGACCCGCGAGGTTTCGTGGACCGGCGAGTTTGTCTTCGCCCTCGGCTGGCTGGTGATCGTGCTGTCGGTGGGGGCCGTCGGCCTGCTCATGGGCTTGATCCGGCGCGGCGAGGCATCGAAGGTGGCGAGCCTCTTTTTTCTCGTGCCGCCCTGTACCGCCCTGATGGCCTGGGGCCTCTTCGGCGAAGTGCTGGGGCCGGTGGCCATCGTCGGGATGATCCTCGCGGCGGCGGGGGTCGCGATGGTGATGCGGGGCGGTCGGCAATCCTGAAGGCCAAGTGCGACCGGCCCTAGCCCATGTGACAGGCAGTGCCCTCGGCGATGGATTGCGGGGTCGCTTCGCCGCCCCTGAAAAAGGTGCGATAATTCGCTTCACGGTCCAGCAGATAGATGATGTTGGAATGATCCATCGTATAGCCGTCCTGAAAATCCGGGTCGGACACCCGGCCATAATAGACCCGGAAGCCCTTGCGTGCCGTGGCGTCGATTTCCTCGGGTGTGCCGGTCAGGCCGATCATGTCCTCGTGGAAAAACGCGGCATATTCGCCGACCTTGTCCTCGGTATCGCGCTCGGGATCGATGGTGATAAAGACGGATTGCACATCCAGGTCATGCTCGGCGGCAAGAATGTCGACCGCTTCGCCGACTTCGGCCAGTTCCATCGGGCAGACATCGGGGCAGGTGGTAAAGCCGAAATAGAGCAGCGTTGGCTTGCCCGCCAAATCCTTTGTGCCGATGCGAGAGCCGTCCGCGCCGGTCAGCTCGAATGGTGCGCCGATACTCGCGCCGGTGATGCCGCCGGGGCAGGATTTGGCCCCCGGCATTTTTCCGCCCAGGGCCGTATAGCTGCCAATGCCGACGATCCCGGCAACAAGAACGGTGCCCGCGACAATTGATGCGGTACGGAGAAATGACATTGTCTGGCTTCCTTGTGTTAGGACGCCATATCTAATGATTGATGCTGCGCCGCAACCCCGTTTGCGTATCACAATCCGGAGAGACAGCGCCATGACCGTGTACGCCGAGTGGGAGAACGGCACGGTCGACGGCAATGACATTGCCACCGACCTGTCCATTGCTCACGAACGCCGGTTTCTGGTGCGGGCGGCGACCCTGTCGACCATTCGATGGATTGCGATTGCGGGACAGTTGGCGACGGTCCTGTTCTCGCAGTTTTTCCTGAATTTCGATCTGGCGCTGATCCCGAGTCTGGCGGTCATTCTGATCTCGACCTGGTTCAATATTCTGGCGGCGACTTTCCTGCCCAAGAACGCGCGGTTGTCCGAGCCTGCAGCCCTTGGCTGGTTGCTGTTCGATGCGGTGTTGCTTGCGATCTTGCTGGCATTGTCCGGGGGCCTGTCTAACCCGTTCTGCATCCTCTTTCTCGCCACGACGACGATTGCGGCGGCGGCGCTGACGAAGCGAAGCGCCTGGATTGCGGTTGTGACGTGTCTGTTGCTGATCGTGCTGATCGAGTTGTTCCATTTTCCGCTGGTGCGCCAGAACGGCGAGGTGATGGCCCTGCCCGTGATCTACAGGGTCGGGTTTGCCCTGTCGCTGTTGGTGGGGATAGTGTTTCTGGCGGGGTATATTGGTCGGATTGCGGAAGAATCCCTGCGTATGTCCCAGGCGCTGGCGGCGACGCAACTGGCCCTCTCGCGCGAGCATCAGCTTTCGTCGCTGGGCGCCATGGCGGCGGCGGCGGCCCATGAACTCGGCACCCCATTGGCTACCATCGCGGTGACGGCGCGCGAGATAGAGCGGTCCTTGCCCGAAGGTGCGGACAAGGAGGGCGATCTGGAGCTGATCCGCTCTCAAACGGCGCGGTGCCGGGATATTCTGGCCGAGCTCGCAGGTATTCAGCGTCAGGATATGGTGCATTTTCACAAGGCGCCGCTGCTCTCGGTGCTGGAGGAAGCCGCCGCACCGCATTTGCACAGCGGCAAGCGCGTGATCTTTAACGTAGAGGGTCACGACGTCGGTGACATCGCCCCGCAAACCCCGGAGATCGAGCGGCGGCCCGAGGTGATCCACGGGATGCGGAATCTGATCCAGAACGCGGTCGATTTTGCCTATACCACCGTCAATATCCGCACCCGCGTCGGGCGCGGACGCATCGAAGTGCGGATCGAGGATGATGGCCCGGGTTATCCGGCGGAATTGCTGGGCAGTCTCGGCGAACCTTTCGTCAGCACGCGCAATCGCAGCAAGTCCTCCGAAACCAGTTATCAGGGCATGGGCCTCGGCATTTTTATCGCCAAGACCCTGCTGGAGCGGCGCGGAGTCGATGTCGCCTTTTTCAACCGTCGCAAGCGCGCGGATAAGCCCGGCGGGGCGACTGCACAGCTCCTGTGGTTGGATGAGGGCTAAAGCGTTCTTTCCGAGTCACCCTGCAAATAATTGATCCAATTAACGAGTTTCGGCTGGCCAAGTGTCGTCGGCTCACGTATGCATAAAGAAAGACGCGGTACGGCAATAATAAAAGACGAGCAGTATGCCTGCACCCGCACGAACACTTCTTTGCACGGCGTCGTCCGTGCTTGCGGCATCGACCGCACCGGTTTGGGCTGCCGAGGTTTCGGCGGTATCCGGGACCGATATTTTCTCTTTTGCATCCTTGGGTTTCTGCATCATCGGCGGCGTGTGCGGCGGCCTCTACATGGCACGGCGCAAGGCTTCCGCCGTTGAGCTGGCCCAGCGTCAAGCGTCCGAGGCGCGGGCCTTGGCCGATGTTCGGGCGCAGGCTCTCGATGCGGTGATGCTTGACCGGGCCGACGGGGCGGCGCTCTGGGCCGGGTCGGATCTCAAGATTGCGCTCGGTGTGGCCGAACCGCTCGCCGGATTGCCCGATAGCCAATCACCCGAGGCGGTGGCGGCTTTGCTGGCGGCCCCGGCCTTTGCCGCGCGTCTGGCGGCGGCCTTCAAGGATTTGATCGAGCAGGGCATCCCCTTCGAGCAGGCGGTAACGGCCCCGGATGGCGGCGGACGGCGCATTATCGGGCGCACGCTGGGTGGCCGGGCCATGGTTAACGTCATCGAGGGCGTCGGCGATGGCCGTGCCCTGACCGCCGACGAGGCGCGCCTGCGCCGGGCGGACAAGATGCAGACGGAGCTGTCCGAGAGCTTTGCCCATGCTCCGGTCATCGCATGGCGGCGCGACCTGTCCGGGCGGCTGACCTGGGTCAATCAGGCCTATGTCGATGCCGTCGGGGACGGATCGACTGACGCGGTGATCGGCGAGCAGACCGAGCTGCTTTTCGGCGACGAAGAAGACATGCTGCGCGATTTGGCCGAGCAGGCGCGCACAACCGGCAGGCCCGCGACCACGCGCGCCTCGACCGTTATCGGCAGCGACAAGCAAAAGCTCGAATTTCGCGAAATCCCGGTCATGACCGGTTCGGTCGGCTTTGCCATCGATTTGACCGCCCAGGTCACGGCGGTCACGGCGCTGAAGCGTGAGGTCGAGGCGAATCAACTGGTGCTGGACCGCCTGCGCCGGGGCGTTGCCCTCTTCACCAAGGATCTGACGCTTTCGTATTTCAACGACACCGTGGCCGCACTCTGGGGGCTGGACAGCAAGTTCCTGCACTCCAATCCCGGTCTGCGCGATATTCTCAATGCCCTGCGCGAACAGTCGATGGTGCCCGAGGCGCGCAATTTCACCACCTGGCGCGGCGAGATGGTCGACCGGTTCCAAAAGCTGTCCGACTGCTATGACGAACGCTGGCACTTGCCCAACGGCACGGTCCTGCACCTGATCGCCGAGCCGCATCCGCTGGGCGGTATCGTCCTGATGGTCGAAGACATCAGCGAGATGTTCGAGATGCAGCGCGAGATCCGCTCGGTCTCGCTGGTCCAGAACGCGGCGCTTTCAAAGCTGCGCGAGGGCGTGCTGGTGCTGGGCCTCGACGGACGGCGGCGCTTGTCCAACCTCGCATTCGGCGAGCTGTGGCACCTGGACGAGGCGATGCTCGAAAACGCCCATATCCGCGAAATCGCCGCCCTGTGCGAGCCGCTCTACGGCGATCACGGCGTCTGGTCGCGGATGATGGAGTTCGTATCCGGCGCGACCGAAGCCCGGGGCAGTTGGTATGAAACGCTGGAACGCTCCGACGGCACGGTACTCGGCATGGCGGGCACGGTCCTGCCCGATGGCGCGACCATGTTCGGCTTTACGGACATTACCGACTCCGTAAACAAAGAGCGGGTGCTGCAAGAGCAGAACGACAAACTTGAAGAACTGTCGGGCCTCAAAAGCGCGTTCCTGGATGGTATCCACGGCGCATCGAACGAGTTGAAAATTCCGCTCAACACGATCATCGGCTTTTCGGAGATTCTCGGACAGGAGTATTTTGGTGCCCTGAACGAGCAGCAACGCGAATATATTGAGGGGGTCGGCACCGCCGCCGCCGACCTGCGCACGCTGGTCTCGAACATCACTGATCTGGCCATGATTCAGGCTGACGATTTCCCGTTCCAGCTTGAACAAATCGACCTGAAACCGGTCATCGAAGCCACGGTGCGCTTTATCGAGCGCAGCGGCACCGGCTCGATCAGTCTCAAACTCGACTGCCCGGACACGATCGGCGAAGTGCCCGGCGACTCGCCGCGCTTCCGCGAAATCCTGCACAACCTCATCAACGCGGTGCATAGCGATACCGAGGACGGCGCCGTCGTCGAAATCGGTGTGCGGCGGCAAGATCGCATGATGATGCTGTGGATCGGCGCCGAAGAAGCCACCCTGTCCGGCGCGACATGGAAACTGCTGGAAGAATCGACCCAGGGCCTCGACGCACCGCCCTTGCACCGCGAAGGTCTGGGTGTGACCCTCGCCCGTCAGTTCGTCGAGCGTCAGGGCGGCACCGTCGGTGTCGAGCGCGGCATGGGCCGGACGAAAGAAGCCATCGTTTGCCGCTTCCTGACCGACGAGGCCGCCGTGCGCGCCGCCCTAGAAAGCAAGCGCACCCCGCGCCCCGCCACTGCCGTTTTGCCGTCGGACTGGGAAGAAGTGGACGGCACCGTTCGTGCGTGACGCGTCGCAAGCCATGAAGACAGCCCTCGTTCACTTACCCGACCCCGCCGCCACAGACGGTCTGGGCGCGCGACTGGCCGATGCTCTGGAGCCTGGGTCTGTCGTGTTGCTATATGGCGACCTCGGCGCAGGCAAGTCATCGCTGGCCCGCGCGGCCATTCTTGCGGCGCTGGGCGAAGAACAGCCGGTTCCGTCACCGACCTTTACATTGGTGCAGGAATACGAAACCCCGCGCGGTCGCATCCTGCACTCCGACCTTTACCGCCTCTCGGACCCTGCCGAGATTGACGAGCTGGGTCTTACCGAAGCGTTCGAACAGGCGGCGGTGCTGGTCGAATGGCCCGAGCGCCTCGGCGATACGCTGCCACCGGATCGGCTGGAGGTGCACTTGGCGATGGAGGGCGAGGGCCGTATGGCGAAGATCGTTGCGACCGGACCCAAGGGAGACGCACTGCTCGCCGCTGCCACCCGCCCGCGCGACGAGGTGATTACGGATTTCCTGAACGGCTGCGGCTGGGGCACGGCCAAGATTGCGCCCCTTGCCGGCGATGCCTCCAACCGCCGCTACCTGCGCCTCGACCGCGACGGCGAGCCTGCCGTTCTGATGGATTCGCCGGTGGAAAAGGGCGAGGATGTGCGCCCCTTCGTGGCCGTGACCGAGGCCCTGCGCGCCCGCAATCTCAGCGCCCCGGCGCTTCATGCGGTGGACATCGGTAATGGTCTGCTGGTGCTCGAAGACCTCGGCGATGCGCTCTATGCCCGCTGCTGCGCCGCCGAACCCTCGCTGGAACCGACACTCTACGAGGCCGCCGTCGATCTGCTGACCGATTTGCGTGCCACACCGGAGGACGACGTGCCGCCCTATGATGCGGCTGTACTTGAGCGCGAGGCGGCGCTGCTGACCGATTGGTGGTTGCCTGCGGCGGGGGGCGATGCCTCGCCCGACCTGCGCGCTGAATATCTGGGCCTGATGGCCGAGGCGACGCGCGATGTAGCCGAGGACCGCTCGGCGCTGGTCCTGCGCGATTATCACGCCGAGAACCTGCTGTGGTTGCCGGAACGCTCTGGCCTCGCGCGGGTCGGTCTTCTCGACTATCAGGACGCGCTGCTCGGCCACCCGGCCTACGATCTCGTTTCGCTGCTGGAGGATGCCCGCCGCGATGTGTCGCCGGACTTGGCCGAGGCGATGGTGGCGCGGTTTATCGCCGCCCGCCCTGATCTCGATGCTGAGACGTTTCGCGCCGCCTATGACACGCTCGGCGCGCAGCGTAATGCAAAGATCGTCGGAATCTTTGCGCGGCTGTGCCGCCGGGATGGCAAGCCCGGATATATCGACCTGATTCCCAGGGTCTGGGCGCATTTCCGCCGCGACTTGTCTGCGCCGCACCTGTCGGCTCTGCGCGCCTTTGTCGACCAACACATCCCGGCCCCGACGTCCGAGACACTGGCGCGGGCCAAAGGATGAGCGCCGCGCCCGATACCGCCCCCCATACGGCCATGATCCTCGCGGCGGGCCTCGGCACGCGGATGCGTCCCCTGACCGATAACCGGCCCAAACCACTGATCGAGGCGGCGGGGCGGACCCTGATCGACCGCACCCTCGACCGGATCGAGGAGGTCGGCATCCCCCGCGCCGTCGTCAACCTGCATTACCTGCCAGACATGATGCGTGCCCACCTCTCAGGTCGCGGCTCGCCCCGGATCGAGCTGTCGGATGAGAGCGGCGAATTGCTGGAAACCGGTGGCGGTATCGTCCGCGCCTTGCCCTTGCTCGGCGAGCGACCCTTTCTGGTGATCAACAGTGACAACATCTGGCTGGGCGAGCGCATCCTCGCCCCACTGTTGGAGGCATGGAACCCGGCGACCATGGATGTCTTGCTGCTGTTGGTGCCCAAAGAAACCGCCATCGGCTACACGCGCGACGGCGATTTCAGCCTAGACGCGGGTGCGCGTCTGGTCCGCCGGGGCGAGCGCCCGAGCGCACCTTACGTCTTCAGCGGCGCGCAGATCATCAAACCCGAGGGGTTCGCCGATGCGCCGATCGGGCCGTTCTCGCTGAACATCATCTGGGACAAGGTCATTGCCTCTGGGCGTGCCAGCGGCATCGTTCATGATGGCGGCTGGTGTGATGTCGGCTCGCCCGAGGGTTTGCGAAGGTCCGAAGCGGCGCTAGAGTAAGCGCAATGTTCGACAGCCCGTCCCCGCGCGTCTTCAATATCCCGTCCGGTAAGGGCTTTGCGGCCCGCTTTGCCGAGGGTGTCGTGGCGCGGGTCGGGGCGGATGCCGATCCGATGGCGCTGGCGCGGGTGACGATCTATGCCCCCACCCGCCGCGCCGTGCGCACCCTGACCGAAGCCTTTGTAGACTTGGCCGGGGGCCGCCCGATCCTAGCCCCGCGCCTGCTGACCCTTGCTGATCTCGATGACCCGATGGGCCTCGGGGCTGATCTGCACCCCGCGATTTCGGGGACCGAGCGCCTCTTGACGTTGACCCGTCTGATCCGTGCGCTGGGACGGCAAAGCCCGCATCTGGCGCAGGAGGCGACCGCGACGGCACTGGCCCGCGACCTCATGGGCCTGATCGACCAGATCCACGGCGAGCGCCTCGACCTCGACGCCCTCGACGGGGCCGCGCCCGAGGACCATGCCGCGCATTGGTCTGAAACCGTCCGCTTTCTCGATATTCTGCGCACGGTCTGGCCCGACTATCTGGCGGAGCGCGACGTGATCGACCCGGTGGAGCGTCGCGCGACCCTGATCGAGCGACAGATCGAGGCGTGGCGGCGCAATCCGCCAACCGATCCGGTGATCGTCGCCGGGTCCACCGGCAGTGTCGGTATTTCTGCCGATCTGATCTCGGCGGCGGCGCATCTGCCCCAGGGCGCGGTGGTCCTGCCCGGTCTTGATCGCACGCTTGATGCGGCGTCTTTCCGGGCGCTGCCGCTGGATCATCCCGACCATCCCCAAGCCGGTCTCGCGCGCCTTCTGGCCCGCATCGGCGGGGCCGAGGGACCGGTGCCGCGCGCGGATGTCCCCAACTGGACCGGGGCCGAGGATTCGCCGCGCCAACGCCTGATCTCCATCGCCATGCGCCCCGCGCCGGTGACTGCCAACTGGCTGGCCCAGCGCAGTGATGTCGTCGCCCTCGCGCCCGAGGCCCTCGCTGCCGTCGATTTGATCGAGGCCGAGACGCAGCAAGAAGAAGCGCAGGCCATTGCCTTTGCGATCCGCGAGGCGATTGCGGAACCCGAGAAAACCGTCGCCCTCGTCACGACGGACGGGATGCTGGGCCGCCGGGTTTCCGCCGCCCTGCGCCGTTGGAACATCGTAGCCGATGACTCCGCCGGTCGGCCCCTGCCGATGACACCGCCGGGGATATTCTTGTCCCTGTTGCTCGAGGAGGGGCTGCGCGGCGGCGGCCCCGGTGATCCGGCGCGGTGGCTGGCGCTGGTCAAGCATCCGCTGGCGTTTCTTGGCCTGCCCCGCGCTGACCACCTGTCGCACCTGCGCTATATCGAGACGCGTGCCCTGCGCCGTGAGGGTAGTGGCTGTGCCCCCGACGCGATTCGCAAGGCCCTGACCCCCGACCCCGATGACAAGCGGTATGCCGAAATCACCGACCGCAACGAGGCGGCCTTTGCGTGGCTGGATACGCTGGAAGATGCCCTCGCGCCCCTGCGAATGCTGATCGCCCGCGAAGAAGTGCCCCTCAGCGAGATCGTCACCGCCCTGCGCGCCAGTGCGAACCTGCTCTCCCTGCGTCCGGACGAGGAAGGAACCGTCGAGGTGTGGGAGGAAGAAACCGGCGCGGCGGCGCAGGCATTCCTCGATGACATTGCCGAGCACGCGCATACCTTTGGCGCGCTGGCCCCGGCGGATGCGCCCGCGCTGATGATGGGCCTGATGGCCGACCGCAAGGTCCGTGCGCCCTATGGCCAGCACCCGCGCGTTTCGATCTGGGGAACGCTGGAGGCGCGGATGCTTTGCGCCGATGTGATGATCCTTGGCGGGCTGAACGAGGATAGCTGGCCGAAACTGCCCGACCCCGACCCGTGGATGAGCCGCGCCATGCGCCGGGATTTCGGCCTGCCCCCGCTGGAGCGTCGCATCGGCCTTTCGTCCCACGATTTTCAACAGGCCTTCTGTGCCGACCGGGTAATCCTGACCCGTGCCCGCAAGCAAGAGGGCACGCCGACCGTCGCTTCGCGCTGGTTGCAACGGCTGACGACGCTGCTCGGGGCCGAGGGCGATACTGGCTTTGCCCCTGACGTGCTGGCCGCGATGCGCGCCCGGGGCAATCGCTATCGCGGCTATGCCGGTCATCTGGCGCGTCTGGTCGAGGGCAAGCCGGTCGGCCGCCCCGCGCCGACACCGGCGGTGGAACACCGGCCCCGGCAGTTTTCGGTCACAGAAGTCGAGACGCTGGCCCGCGATCCCTACGCGATCTATGCCCGCAAGGTGCTGGGCCTGCGCGAGATGCCGGGTCTTTCGCCCGACCCCGATGCCCGCGACCGGGGTAATGTGATCCACCGGGTCGTTGAGCGCGTGGTCGAGGAGACGATGGATGCGTGGCTGGACGAAGACGCCGCCCGTGCCCTCTTTGAACGGGAAATGGAGGCCGCGCTGGGCGAGGTCGCGCCTTGGCCCGCGATACAGGCGTTCTATCGCGCCCGGATCAAACGCATCGCCCCGTGGTTTCTGGCTGAGGAAGCCGACCGCCGCAGTCGGGGTGAGCATCCCGCCGCTTTGGAGGTCAAGGGCGCGTTGCCGGTCGATGTGCCCGGTTTCGCGCGCGTTGACCTGACCGGTTATGCCGACCGGATCGACCGCCTGCCCGGCGAGGCCTATGCGGTCTATGACTACAAAACCGGCGAGCCACCAAGCGAAGCCCAAGTCGCCGCCTTCGCGCAGCAATTGCCGCTCGAGGGCGCGATGCTGCGCGACGGGGCGTTCGAAGGGCTGGCCCCGGGAACGGTCTCGAAACTGGCGCATATCCGCTTGCAAGGCGGCGACAAGGGCGGCGAGGAAAAACCGCTGGCCGAGCAGGAGGCACTGATCGCCGAGGCACTGCCGAAACTACGCGAATTGCTGACCGCCTATGCCGAGGAGAGCCGGGGCTATCTGTCCCGCGCACGGCCCATGTCGATTATGTACGAGGGCGCGTTCGACCACCTCGCCCGCGTCGGCGAATGGGTCGGGTCCGAGGGGGGCGAGGAATGAGGGTTATCCAATATCCTTCGAGACGCGGGCGGTGCCCGCTCCTCAGGATGAGGGTTTCATTATGTCCCCTCACCCTGAGGAGGCCCGTAGGGCCATCTCGAAGGGTGGTCACCCATTTGGCTGATCCTGCAGGATTCGCCCCATGACCGCCCCGGACCCCTCCGCGCCCCAGCGCGTTGCCGCCGATCCGCGCCATTCGGCGTGGGTGACGGCCAATGCCGGGTCGGGCAAAACCAAGGTGCTGATCGACCGGGTCGCGCGGTTGTTGCTGGGCGGGGAAAAGGACGAGACGCCGCCGGACCCCGCTAAAATCCTCTGCCTCACCTATACCCGCGCCGCCGCCGCAAACATGCAGAACAAGCTGTTCGCGCGCCTCGGCGGATGGGCGCTGATGGAAGATTCCGCCCTGCGCGATGCCTTGCGTGAGCTGGACCCCAGCCGGGGCGATGCCATTCCGCTCGAACGCGCGCGGCAGCTTTTCGCGCAGGCGCTCGAAACCCCCGGTGGGCTGAAAATCCAGACCATCCACGCCTTTTGCGAAAGCCTGCTGCGCCGCTTTCCGCTTGAGGCAAAAATCTCGCCCCATTTCGAGTTGCTGGACGAGGTTGCCACCGCTGAATTGCTGGCCGAAGCACGCGACAACACCATCCGTCTCGCGCTGGAGGGCGGCAATGCAGCCCTGCGAGACGCCGCGATTTTCATCATCGACCGGGTGCAGGAATTCGGCATCGACGCGCTTGTCGCCGAGATCGTCAACCAGCGCCCCGCGTTCGACGGCACCGCCGATGCCGTCATCGCGCGGGTGGCCGAGGCGCTCGGCGTCGGGCCGGAGGACACGCCCGAGGCTGCCGCCGCCGAGGCGCTGGACGGTCTCGACCTCGATCCCCTGCGAGAGTTGGCGCGCGCTTTTCAGACCGGCGGCAAGCATGAACAGGCCGTCGCTCCTGAACTGTTGCGGGCGTTGGAAGATGAAGACGCGGGCACCCTGATCGCGGCCCTGCGCACGGCGGTGCTGACCAAGACCGGCTCGCCCCGCAAGAGCTTTCCGACCGCTGCCATAAAGAAGGCGCTGCCTTGGGCCGAGGCGACCTGCGCCGATCTTGCCGACCGCCTCATCGCCCTCGCGGCCCGCGAGCGCGCCCTCAACGCCTTTGCCGCCAGCAAGGCAGTCGCCCGGTTCGGCGTGGCTCTGCTGGGGCAGGTCCGCACCCTGAAGGCAAAGGCGGACGCGCTCGATTTCGACGACCTGATCCGCCTTGCCGGAGAATTGCTGACCGAGGCCGATGCCCGCGATTGGGTGCGCTTTAAACTCGATGGCGGTGTCGATCACATTCTGGTGGACGAGGCGCAGGATACCTCCGCTGAACAATGGCGCGTCATCGGTGCGATTGCCGAGGAGTTCTTCGCCGGGGACGGCGCGCGGCAGACCCATCGCACGCTCTTCGTCGTCGGCGACGAGAAACAGTCGATCTACAGCTTTCAGGGCGCCGATCCGCGCGGGCTGTCGCGAGTCAAACGCCAGTTCGACGACCTGACGCGCGGGGCCAATGCGCCGATGCAGGAACCGCAACTGCTGCATTCTTTCCGTTCGACTCCGGCGGTGCTGGACAGTGTCGACCGCATCTTCGAGGACGAGACCGCCCATGATGGCCTCAGCGGCGATGGCGATGCCCCGGTCCACCTCGCCTATCGCAAGGATCAGCCCGGGCGGGTCGAGTTTTGGCCCGCCGCCATCCCGCGCGACGCCCCGGAACCGCAGCCCTGGTATGTGCCGGTGGACGAGGTCGAACCCGACGCCCCCCACCTGCGCCTCGCCGAGGCCATCGCGACTCGTATCGCCGGGTGGCTTGCCGCCAAAACGCCGATCCCTGCGCGGGACAGGCCCATTCGGCCCGGAGACATTCTGATTCTGGTGCGGCGGCGCAATGTCTTTGCCGATGCGATGATCCGGGCGCTGAAGGCGCGCGACATTCCGGTGGCGGGCGAGGACCGCATGGTCCTGACCGATCAGCTTGCGGTGCGCGATCTGATGGCCCTCGCGCGTTTTGCCCTGTTGCCAGATGATGACCTGACCCTCGCCACGGTGCTGCGCTCGCCCGTCGTGGGCATTTCCGAGGACGATCTTTTCCGCCTCGCCCATGGCCGCGAGAGGCGCAAGCTGTGGAGCGTTCTCTATCAACAGCGCGAAGACCCTGCGTTCAGCCAAGCCTATGCGATCCTCGATGACCTGCAAAAGCGGGCCGATTTCATGCGCCCTTACGAGTTTCTCGACCATGCCCTGACAACCCACGGGGCGCGGGCGCGGTTTCTGGGGCGGCTGGGGGTGCAGGCCGAAGACCCCATAGACGAATTGCTGGCGCAAGCGCTGGCCTTCGAAAGCGCGGCGACCCCGACCCTGCAAGCCTTCGTCGAACGGATCGACGCGACGACGTTTCAGGTCAAGCGCGAGATGGAGCAAGGCCGCAACGAGGTGCGCATTCTCACCGCCCACGGGGCCAAGGGGCTGGAGGCCAATATCGTCTTCCTGCCCGATACCGTCGCCCTGCCGCCTGCCAACCGCACGAGCCTCTTCACGGTCGAGACTCCCGGCGGCGATGCCCCGCTCTGGTCCCGGCGCAAGGCCGAAGACGCGGAACCGGTGACGGCGCGGCGCGAGGGACGGCGGTTGGCCGAGATGCAGGAATACCGCCGTCTGCTCTATGTCGCTATGACCCGCGCGCGGGACTGGCTCATCGTTTGCGGCTATCGCGGCGCGCGCGAGGCTTCGGATGAAAGCTGGCTGCGGCTGGTCGAGCGCGGCTTTGGCGACGCGCACGACTGCGAGACGCCCTTGACCGATGAGGTCGGGACCACAATCCCGGGCCTGATGATCGAGACGGATGGCAAGGCGCGCGAAACCCCCGACCCGCTGGCCGCCGAGGAATGGAGCGCCGCGCCCTTCGACCCGGCCCTCATGCAATCCGTCCGTGAGGCGGGCGAGGCCGTCGCCCCGATCTCGCCCTCGCGCCTGACCGAGTCCGACCCGACCGACCCGCCACCTCTGCCCAGTGCCGACGAGACCGGCGATGAAAACTGGTCCTCGGCGGATCGCGGCACCCTGATGCACGCGATGCTGGAGCGTCTTGCGCCAATTCCGGCGGCGGACCGGGCCGCCATCGGCGCGCGGGGCCTGCCCTCGGATGCGGAAAAGGCGGCGCTGGAGGCGGTGCTGGCGATCCTCGCCAATCCCGATTTTGGGTGGATATTCGGTCCTGACTCGCTGCCCGAGGTGCCGATTGCCGGGCCTGTCGCGGCGCTGGATGGGCGGGTCGTATCGGGCCTGATCGACCGTCTGGTGGTGCGCGAGGACCGGATCGACGTCGTCGATTTCAAAAGCGGCGCGCGTCATGATCCGATGCCCGAGGCATATCTGCGCCAGTTGGCGGTCTACGTCGCTGTGTTGACGGAGGTGTATCCGACCCGTCCGGTTCACGCCCACCTGCTATGGATCGACAGCGCCCGGTTCGACACGGCCACGCCGGATGACCTCGCCGGGGCGCTGGCCCGAGCAAAGGCGCATATCAAAACGAAGGCGTAGGCAACCGCGCTCCCTGTCATTCCCGCGAAAGCGGGAATCCATCTTCCAGTAATGCCGAACGCCTCAGATAACCGCATAAGTGGATGCGCGCCTGCGCGCGCACCACGTCCCCCTTACCAAAACTCCCCCCGCCGCCCATATTGCGCTACACACCCGTCCACACCGACCTGAAAGCCCCCGCCCACCCATGGCCATCTTGCTGAAATTTGCCCCGATCATCGGAATGCTCGTCTGGGCGTGGTTTTCCATGCGCAATTCCGAGCGGGCGATGCTGCGCGATCTGGATCGCAATTCGCGGCGGCTGGCCGAGGGGCCGTTGCTCGATGTGATCCAGCGGTTTCGCGGCACCATCGGAATCGATGCCATTCAGGTCGATGTCTACGATGTCGAGCCGATCAACGGTCTTGCCGCGCCGGACGGGCGCATCTTTCTGACCCAAGGGTTGCTGAACAAATACCGCGACGGCCATTTCACCAGCGATGAGCTGGCTGCGGTGATCGCCCACGAAATCGGCCATCTCGCCCTCGGTCACCACGACCGCCGCAAGCGGGCATGGAAAGTCGAGACTGCGGCCCGTGCGGCGGCGAGTGCCATTTTGCCCGGTGTGGTGCAGTCCGTCGTGATGCGCGGCTGGGGAGTCGTCGCGCGCCTGCTGCATATGCGGCTTAGCCGAGGCGACGAGTTTCAGGCCGACGCCTTCGCGGTACAACTCATGCGCCGCTCCGGCCTCGACCCGCGCGCCAGCATCACACTGCTGGAAAAACTCGATGCCTTGGCCAAGGGTCGCGGCGCGGCCATCAGCTGGCTGGCCAGTCATCCACCCACGCCAAAGCGTATCGCAGCGGTCCAGCGGGAGATTGACAGCATTGGCTGACCCGACCCCCCCTTGCCCACATTTTGGCACCTGCGGCGGGTGCAGCCTGCAAGACCGCACCGATGCCGAAGTTGCCGTCTTTAAACGCGAGGGCGTAGTGCGTGCCCTGCGCGCGGTGGGCCTCGACGTGCCGGTGGCCGAGACCCGCACCGTGCCGCCGAACGACCGCCGCCGCGTCAAGCTGGCCTTTACGCGCACGAAAAAGACGACCGTGCTCGGCTTTCACGCCAAAGGCTCGCATACCGTCGTCCCGGTGCCCGAGTGTCAGATTGCCCGCCCGGAAATCCTCGCCGCGATGCCTGCGCTAGAGAGCCTGCTGCGCCTCGGTGCCCCGCGCAAACGCGCGCTATCGGTAACGGTCACGGTTTCCGAGGACGGGTTGGATGTGGCGGTGGCCGATGGCAAGGAACTCGACCTGCCCCTGCGCGAAGGGTTGGGGCGTGCGGCGGCGGATGCGGGCCTCGCGCGCCTCGTCTGGAATGACGAACCGGTGGCCCAAGCCCGCCCTCCGGCCCAGCGTTTCGGGGCCGCGCTGGTCGTCCCACCCCCCGGCGCGTTCCTGCAAGCCTCGGCAACGGGAGAGGCGATCCTGCGTGATTTCGTGCTGGCGGCGGTGGGCGATGCCCGCACGGTTGTTGACCTTTTCTCCGGCTGCGGTGCGTTCTCGCTGCCCCTGGCCGAGAAGGCGACAGTCACGGCGGTGGAGGGCGAGGCGGCGATGATCGAGGCGCTCGATGCCGGATGGCGCGGCGCGCAGGGCTTGCACGGGGTCGGCGCGGTGACCCGAGACCTGTTCCGACGCCCCCTGTTGCCCGAAGAGTTGAACCGCTTCGACGCCATCGTCTTCGACCCGCCCCGTGCCGGGGCAAGGGCACAGGCCGAACATATCGCCAGTTCCGACGTCCCGGTCGTCGTCGGCGTCTCCTGTATGCCCGGCACCTTCGCTCGCGACGCCGCCACGCTGGTCGCAGGCGGTTATCGCCTCGACCACGTCATGCCTGTCGATCAGTTCCGCTGGTCCACCCATGTCGAAATGGCCGGAGTGTTCCGGCGGGATTGATTTGACCTGCCACGAGTAATTTCCTCCAGTTAAAGTTAGAGTCCGACCTGAGATGCAGTGAACTCATTTTCTGGACCGCCGGAGCTTAGAATTTTCCGGCCCTGTCACGATGGTGGGCTGGTTTCACCATCGCGATTTTGTACGGCAATCGGTACGTCGTAGCCGATCGCGCTGTGAGGACGAACCTCATTG
>CALGNO010000187.1 GCA_937958625.1 uncultured Neomegalonema sp. | reverse complement strand
CGGCGCGATATCGAAGATGTTGTAGTTGAACGTTCCTTCCAGCCAAGGGGCAGGCTGGAACGTCATCGAGTAGCGTTGAAGGTTGGGGCTGAACGCGATGGTGCCGCTCAAGGTCGCATCGGGTGCCATCCGGGCCGAGCGGGTTTCGATCAACCCGACCCCCCCGAAATTGCTGTATTGCGGCGGGGGAGGGGGCGGGTTTTCGTGCTCCGCACACAGGGGAGCAGCCGCGAGGACGAATGCCCCCGCGACGACGATACCGAGCGCCCGCGAACCGGCGCTCACGTCAGTTCGATCCGAGGCTCGAAACGCCCGCCGCCGTGTTGAAGAGGAAGCTCGTCGAGGGCAACAGCTGGGTCAGCACTCGATTCCAGTTAGTGACCGGTTGCGGATTAATGAAGACCACATCGTTCGGGCGCATCTCGAACGCGGTGGCGACAGCGAGGCTCGCGGCGTTCGAGGCATCGAGATGATAGGCAACCAGACGCTCGGCCCGCGCCCCGGCGATCGGGCGGCGAATCACGTAGATTTCACTGGTATCGCCGCTGATCGCGTTCGGGCCTTTCCCGGTCTCGTAGATGATTCGGTTCAGAGTCACCCGACCTTCGAAGGGCAGGGGGAAAGTCGATTGTGCATTCGCCTCACCTGCAATGGTCACGTAGTCCCTTTCGACGGCCCCGAGACCGACTCGCTGCTGGAACAGTTCCCGGGTCTGCTGGCGCAGCGCGGCAATCTGGTCGAGCCGTCCGCGCTCCTCCGACAGTTCCAGCTCCAGCAAGGCCCGTCTTTCCTCCCGCTCTCGCGCCCGTTCGGCGGCATTGTCCCGCAGTGTTGTGCGCCGATCCTGCTCGGCGGCGCGCAAGGCGGCATTGTTCGCATCCTGCAATTCGCGCAGACGGTTGAGATAGGTTTGCCGCGCTTCGAGATTCGCGATTCGTGCCGCTTCATTGGCGGTATCGACTTCGCGCTGCGAGACGGCGCGGGCAATGGTCGCCTCTTGCCGTAGCCGCTCGGCTTCGAGGCGGTATGTCTCCATGGCAATATCGAACTGAACGCGCGCCCGGCTTTCGGCTTCGTCAGTCCGCGCCTCGGCTCGGTCCGCACGGGCCTCCGCGCGATCTGCCAGCTCCTCGGCGCGTCTGGCTCGGGCGTTCTCCAAGGTCTCACGCTCCAAGGCCCTTGCCTCAGCCCTTTCCGTCCTAGCCTCGGCTCGCTCCGCGCGCGCTTCCGCACGTATCGCCAGTTCGTCCGTCCGTCTGCTGCGAGCGTCCTGCAAAGTCTGGCGCTCCAAAGCCTTTACCCGGTCTTCGGCTTCACGCTCCAGTTGCATGATACGAAGCTGCTGGTCGAAATAGGCGAGAGCGCCTTCGACATCTTCGACGGGAGCGATAGAGACCACATCGTTGTTGAGCAGGATGCGATTGGCGAGATCGCTCGATGCAAGCAAGTCATCCGCAGGGATTTCGTAGATATTCCCGCCGCGCAGAATGCGGATGACGGTGTTGTCCGGGCGCGTTCCCAACCCACCAGCGGCAGCGATGGCCTCGCCGAGAGTCAGAGGTTTCACCGTGACAGGAAGAACCTGCGCCCCCTGCGGGCCGGAGACGGTAATGCTCTTGCTGTTGAACTCCAGAATCTCGACGCCGAAGTCAAAATCGAGATCGCTGCCGATCAGCTTGTCAAAGATCACCCGCCGCGCCTCGGCCAGCGTCAGCCCTCCAATATCGACAGCCCCTGCCTGCGGAATAAAGATTTCGCCATCCCCCTGCACTCGCAGACGCTTTGTAGCGTCTGCCAAGAGACCGGCCTGATCGTCACCGGTCGCGTTCAAAGGCTGAAGTCGCGAAAGCAAGCCGATCACATCTCCTGGCCCGATCCGATAGGGTTCCTGAGTGACGCGGGGAGGCGGATTGAGACGAACCTGCGCGGGCGCGCGCGGCGGCGAAAGCGGCGGCCTCGGCAGAAGCGCCTGCCGTCTTCGGAATGTCGGTCCCTGCGCGCCAGTTTTGCCATACGCGCCGGTGGATTTCCCTGTGCTGTACAAAATGTATGAGCCAGTGGAGCCATAGAGTTCGTTATCGCTGGTCCCAGCCACATCATCTTGCAAACGATAAGAAGACCCTACGACAGGTTGCCGGGAAAATGAGGACGGAACCGATACCCCTCCACCTTGAAGCTCTAGGACCGGGGTAGGCGTCAGATCATCCCGACGCGGAAGCGGCTGCAATACCTGCGATGCAGGATCGTACGTTCGGGGAGAGTAAGGCAAAGGAGCGAACTGCTGCGCCGGATCGACAATATCTAGCCCCGCCTGTGCAATACGCTCGCGCGTCGATATCTGGACAACAGGATCAAGTTCAGCAAATGCGTTCGGCAAGCCCCTTGGCTGATAACCATCAGCGTTGGCTTCCAGCATAGTCTGAAAGGTGAGCGGAATGACCTCAATATCGACGTGATCGGTGCGATGGTAGCCGTAGCCCTCTCGCGGTAGTTCAAATTGTTGCGGGACATAGACGGCACCGCAGCTCGTCAGCATCAGCAAAGATGCGCTTGTTCCAAGAGTGCGTAGCATGATCACCCCCCAAATTCCACTACGACGGGATCATGCCGACAAGATTCAGAGATCACAACCTTGTTTCTGCGAATCTTCGGCCATCGATCTCTTTCCTGTCGCGCCCGGTGCTGCCGCACGTGTCGGCGCGACCAAGGCAAAATGAACCGGCTTGGGTTTACCGGAGGGTAAAACCTTCGGAAGATGAGCCTTATGGGCAAGAAGACCTACACCCCGTCCTGCAGCACGGAATTTCGTGAGCGAGCGATCCAGCGTTTCGAGGATCATCGCGCTGAATATGCGAGCGGCAACACCAGCGAAGAGAAGGCGCAGATCAAGGAACTTGAGCGCGAGAACCGTGAATTGCGCCAAGCCAATGAGATCCTGAAGAAGGCCAGCGCGTATTTTGCCCAAGCGGAGCTCGACCGCCCGTTCCGCAAATGATCGGCTTCATCGACAGATACCGCAGCGCCTTCGGAGTCGAGCCGATCTGCAAGACCCTGCTGATCGCCCCGTCGACGTATTATGCCGCGAAGGCCGCCGAGCGGACCCCGGATCGGGCATCACCACGGTCGAAGCGGGATGCAGCCCTGAAGGAGGTGATCGGCAAGCTGTGGAAAGACAATCATGGAGTCTACGGCTACAAGAAACTCTGGCACGCCCTGCATCGTGCCGGGCATGATGTGGCCCGCTGCACGGTCGCCCGGCTCATGCGCGAGATGGGCATCCGGGGTGTCGTTCGCGGCAAGAAGGTCATCACCACTAACCCCGATGCAGCGCAACCCTGCCCAGATGACAAGGTAAACCGGCAATTCAGAGCGGAGCAGCCCGTCCAGCTATGGGTTTCGGATTTCACCTATGGTGCGCCTCGACCCGCATAGCGGGGCGCATGCGTCTGGAATGCATAGAGAGGAAAGGAGGGTACAATCGACACACATGCCCGTCTCGCGCTGCGGCGAGGCGAGAGCCCAAGCGGCGGTGACCTGCTGGCGATGGCAGGGT
>CALGNO010000186.1 GCA_937958625.1 uncultured Neomegalonema sp. | reverse complement strand
ACCAGCGTGTCGGTATCGGCATCGTAGGAACCGCCGAGCCACGTCGCCCCGCCGCCCGTCTTCCACATGTCACCCGGCCATGTTGCGTTGAGCGTGCCGGTCATGGTGCTGTCTTCGCCATTGAGCTGGCCCATGTGGCCTTCGATCACGGGGCGGTTCCAGACCAGATCGCCGGTTTCCGCGTCGCGCGCCTGCACGGCACCCACGATGCCGAACTCACCGCCCGAATTGCCGGTGATGACCATGCCGCGCACGATCAGCGGGGCGGCGGTGTAGCTGTAGCCAGCCTTGTAATCGGCGATCTTCTTGTTCCAGACGACGTCGCCGGTCTTGGCGTTCAGCGCGACCATGCGCGCGTCGAGTGTGCCAAAATAGATGTTTTCGCCATAGATGGCGGCGCCGCGGTTGACCACGTCACAGCAGGGCAGGATGCCTTCGGGCAGGCGGGCATCGTACTGCCACAGCTCCTTGCCAGTCTTGACGTCGATGGCCCAGAGGCGGGAATACGAGCCGGTAATGTACATCACGCCGTCATGGACCAGCGGTTGGGTTTCCTGCCCGCGCTGCTTTTCACCGCCCAGCGAGAAGGCCCATGCGGGCATCAGGTTCTCGACATTGTCCTTGTTGAGGATTTCGAGGGGCGAATAGCGCTGAAGGTGCCGCCCCATGCCGTTGGTCAGCACGTCACCGGTCGAGGCGGTGTCGTTGGCCAGCATCTCTTCCGTCACATCGGCCTGGGCCGAGGTCGTTACCAGCAGTGCGGCCACAGCCGCCATGATGAACCGGTTCATAGGTCCCTCCCGTTATCGTTTTTTATCTGACCCGTCAGGCACAGGACGCGCGGGTCGCGTGGTCGTGAGTATTTGCCCAAAGCGCCCGGCGACATATTGAACAATAGTCGTAAGGCGTCCGCCCGGCCATCATGCATCAGTATAGCGGCGCATATTTCCAGTCGTCGGCATCCGGCGTCACGGTGTCGAGGTCGTAATCGGCACCGCGCAGGGTCTTCGCGATCGCGAGGCCGTCACCGGCGGCTTCATCGACGAACTTGCGCCCCAGTGCCTCGTCCCGCGGGATGCCGTGACCGCGCAGGAGATTGAGGCCATGATTGAACTTGCCCACGGGGTCGCCCAGATCGGCGGCCCTTCTGTCCCACTCGGCGGAGGCATCGGGGTCGTAATCGCCGCCCAGCCCGTTATTGTCGAGCTGGCTCATCCACGTCATCGCGCTGGTGTAACCAGCGTTGGCGCAATTCCCGAACAGCAGGCGCGCGGTTTCATGGTCGCCCGACTTGGTCAGCATGTAGCCCATCGAGCACAGGACCATACCCGTCTCGCCGTTCTCGGCACGCTGACGATAGCTTTGCCACGTCATCTCGTCGGGGTTGGTGGTGCCGTATTGCGCGGGGTCGTCTTCGGCGGAAACGGGTGCCGCGACAAGGGGCAGCAGGACAGTCAGCATCGCCGGAATACATCGCATCATCGGATCGCTCCCATTATCAGCTCGGATATCCGTATCACGGCGTTGGCCGAAAGGCCGCACCCCACGGATAGCGCCCCACCTTGATGGATTTCAGTGCCTTGCGCTTTGCCACGTCGACCACCGTTACGTCGCCCGACACCCCGTTAGTCGTGAAGAGGCGCGATCCATCGGCATTGAAGGCCATGTGCCAGACGCGCCGCCCGACGAGAATATACTTTTCCACCTCGTATGTCCGCGCATTCACCACGGCGATGTGGTTGGAAGGGCCGAGGGCGACGAAGACGTGGTCGCCGTTTTGCGTGAACTCGAACCCCACGGGCTGCACCCGGTCGGGATGCACGCCCTTGACCGCAAAGGTGATCTTCGCCTTTTCCTTCTGGGTGGCGACGTCAAAGATGGTGAGCGTGCCCCCGATTTCGGAACTGACCCACATCTCCGCGCCATCCGCCGTGAATTCGGCATGGCGGGGTCGGCTGTCCACCAGCGTGTTGGCGAACAGTTCCAGCGTTTCGGTGTCGATCCAATGTGCCATATTGGTGGTTTCGGATGTAGTGATGGCGATCTTGCCATCGGGCGAGACGGCCATGCCCTCCGGCTCGATGCCCACACTGATCTGGGCGACGACCTTGCGCGTCTCGACATCGACGACGGTGGTGATCGCGTCGTCTTCATTCGCGATGTAGAGATGCCGATCGTCGGGGTGCAGCACGAATTGCTCGGGGTCTTCGCCCGAAGGCAGGTCATGCAGGATCTTGCCGGTTTCGGGGTCCATCACCTGCACGGCGTCGCTATCGGAGGCACAGATATAGAGGCGGGAATAATCCTTGGAGAAGGTCACGCCGCGCGGGCGCTCGCCCGTCTCGTAGGTCGCGATCACCTCCAGCGTGTCGGTCGAGATGACGGATACGGTATCGTCCTTCTCGTTCGTCACCCAGATCTCATCCGCATGGGCGGGAGCGGCGGCGACCAGCAGGGCAGCGAGGAAGAAGGCAGGTTTCATTCGAAGGCTCCGCAGGCGCTATCCGGGCGATCCAGCCCAAGGGAATCAAGCTCGTTCGTCTTGTGAAGGAACCCCTCCAGCGGGGCCAGCTTGACCAGCGCGCGGGGATGAACCACGGCAATCGGCTGGCGTAACTGACCGTTCCACGGGCGATAGGTCAAGGGCCGGCCCTTGAACCCGCCCAACTCGAACGCGTCCGACAGGATATAAGCGCGCAGGGTTTCAGGGTCGTCGGTATCGGTGCGCGTGACGGCCTCGCCCAGCGTGCGGATCGCGGCCCATGCGGCGTAGTCCCGCGCGGTCATGGGGCGGGCATGGGCCTTGCGGAACCGCGAATGTAGTTGCGATGCGCCCCATTGTTCGATCACTGGCGACCAGCCGACGGGGGAAAGACCCTCCGACCCCGCGACCGGGCGCGGCACCCATGTATTATAGAGGACATAGCGCCCGAAATCGTGCAGCTCATCAGCGAGGATCAGTGCGTCGTAATCGCCAAAATCCTGCGTGAACAGCGGCACCTCCTGCGCGGCGTTGCGGCGCATGTCGGCATCGAAGGCCCAGGTTTTCTCGCCCTCCAGCGTCAGCCCGAATTTCCTGACCGAGCGTCGCATGGCCGCTGCATAGGCGATGTCCTGCGGATGGATGCCCGCGATCATCACCAGATCGGTCCAGCGTTTCCTGACGAACACCTGCGCCAAAGCATCGGTGCGCATCGCATCCGATGACAGGGTATGAAACAGGTTCGCGCGGCATTCATCGTCACGCAGCGCGACCGTGCCGGAGGCGGCATTGAACATCAGGGCGTCTTTCGCCGCGTCCATATCCGCAATCGCAAGCAGGGCATCGTCAGGCGCGTCGAGAATCAGATACGGCGTCATTGCCAGCATCTCCCGCGCGGCTTCGGTCGCATCACCGCCCTCCGGCACCCGGCGTTCGATCAGGGTGTATTCGTGTCCGAGAAACTTACCCGTCGTCCGGTTATCGCTCAGGCCTGTCCGCGCACCGGCCAGACCGTCATCTTCGGGAAGGGGATCGAGGTTCGACAGGGTCGGCGGCATCGGCGCGTCTATCCGCAGATAACCGACCGTCAGGGAGGCGGCTTGCGCGGCCTGTACCGTCAGGGCCATCGCCACGATCAGCGCAAACCAAATCTTTCGCATGAATACCGCTGTCATGATCCGAGACTATCCAACCCGTAGCGAGAGGCTTAATACGACCAAGGTCGAATCCTTCGCCGCATAGCAACCAAAGTCCAATACCGCCGCAGGTCATCACAGGCTATTTCTGGATGCAACGAAGCATAGAACAATGGGGAGAGCCTTCATGCGCAAGGCAACGATGAAAGCAATGCTCGCAGCGGGTGCCGTCTTCATGGCGACCGGGGCAGCGTATGGCCACGGCGACGTAAATCCACAGCCCGTCGATACCGCGGGTCTGCCGGAAACGGGCGAGGAATGGCTGACCGAAAACCCGTATCGGGCCGAGACGGCGGGCGAGGAAGTCTGGCTCAAGGCCGTCGAGATCGGCGCATCCGGCTACAACCAGAACTGCGCCCGCTGTCATGGGCTGGAGGCCGTCTCCGGCGGGCTGGCCCCCGACGTGCGGATGCTGGAGGCCGAGGAATACGGCGACGAATGGTATGTCGAGCGATTCCGTGAAGGCTATACCCAGAACGGCATCACCAAGATGCCCGCGTTCGGCGAGTTACTGGGTCAGGATGCGGCATGGGCGATCCGCACCTACATCGAGACCCGTCCCGATACCGAAACGATGGATGAGTTGTCCGACGAACTCAAAGCCCTGCGCGACACGCTGGCAGGCTATGCCGAGGATGACAGCGGCGCGGATTACGAGGCGCTGAAAACCCGGCTGGCCGAGATGGCGGCGGGGATCGAAACCCTCTCCGGTGCGCCGGTGGCAGATTCGGTGGCGTTCCGGGCGGCCAACCTGATCGACGGATCGAAGGCGGCGTATAAATCCGCCGCCGAGACGCTGACCGTCGGCCTCTCCGCAGCCAAGTAGCATGATCCGAACGCTGCTCCGCACCGGCCTCGCCGGTCTTGCCTTGACCGGGGGTCTGGCCCTGCTTGGGGGGGCAGCGTTCGCCGCCGACCCCTGCGCTGATTACGTTCCGCAGGAAAAGCCCCAGAATGCCAGCCGCGATATCGTGGGGCAGGAAATGGACGTGCTCCAGGATCAGGGGCACATGTTGTTCGCCGTCTACGAGAATTATGCGCCCTATAGCTGGGAAGAAGCGGGAAAACCGCGCGGCATCGATATCGACATCGCGCGGATCATCGCGGAAGACCTGGGCGTCGAGGCGCGGTTCAACTTCGTCGGGGCGGGCGAGAATCTGGATGCGGATCTGCGGAACAACATCTGGAAGGGCGCGCTGATCGGCGGGCGTGTTTCCAACGTGATGATGCGCGTGCCCTATGACAGCGCGTTCAAATGCCGGGTGGAGCAGGTGGTCTTCACCGGGCAATACGCCGCCGAATCCGTCGCCATCGCCTACGACAAGGCCGAATACCCCGACGAAAAGCCGGTGCCCGCCTATTTCCGGTTCGATACGGTGGCGGTGGAAAACGACTCGATCGCCGATTTCTACCTGTCCAACTTTGCCGGCGGGCAGATGCAGCGCAATATCCGCCGCTACCCCAATATGGTGGCGGCAATGGCGGCGCTGGCGAACGGCGAGACGAAGGCGGCGATGGGACCGCTGGGGCAACTCGAATACGGGCTGACCGAAGACCTCGCCATCCATCAGCCCCCCCTCGCGGGCTTTGCCGTCAGTCGGTGGACGCTGGGGGTCGCGGTGAACTTTCGCTATCGCCCGCTCTCCTACACGGTCGACGATGCCATCCGCTATGCGCTGCAAGACGGGCGCATCGAACGGATTTACGAAAGCTACGGCCTGACGCTGCAACCGCCGGAACGCTGACCGCGACCTTGGTCGTAAGCGGTTGGTCGTATAGGCAGATTTCGGTTAGCTTCGTAGGCTCCTCGCAAAAATCAGGGAGGAGTCACGCCATGAAACTGACCGACAGCCGGACGATCGATGCCGATCTGCCGATGGTATGGAATGCGCTTCTCGATGCCGATGTGCTGAAAGCCTGCGTCCCCGGATGTACCGCGATGAGCGGGTCTGCCGAAGACGGATTCGAAGCGACCGTCGTGCAGAAGGTCGGCCCGGTGAAGGCCACGTTTCAGGGCCGGGTGACGATCAGCGACCGGGTCGAGCATGAAACCCTCACTATTTCCGGCGAAGGCAAGGGTGGCGTCGCGGGCTTTGCCAAGGGCGGCGCGACCGTGCGGCTGGTGCCCGAGGGCGCGGCCACCGTGCTGCATTACGATGTCGACGCGAGCGTGGGCGGCAAGCTGGCCCAGCTCGGTTCGCGCATCATCGACAGTTTCGCGAAGAAGATGGCCGACCAGTTCTTCACGGATTTTCAGGCAGCGGTGGAACCCGCCGCGCCATCCGATGCCGAAACACCAGAAACCACAGAGAAAAAAGGCTGGTTCGGTCGCCTCAAGAGCGCCTGAGACACAGCCAATACCAACCAAAGGGGAGATGACGATGACAACCGTGACGATGACCGTAAACGGCAAGAGCGTATCGCGCGAGGTGGAGAGTCGAACGCTGCTTTCCGCGTTCCTGCGCGACGGCCTGAACCTGACCGGCACGCATATCGGCTGCGATACCTCACAATGCGGGGCGTGTACCGTGCATGTCGATGGCAAGGCGGTCAAAGCCTGCACCATGTTCGCGCTGGAAGCCGAGGGCGCTGAGGTCGGCACGATCGAGGGGCAGTCGAGTCACGGGAAGCTGAACACCATCCAAGAGGCCTTCAAGGAGCATCACGGCCTGCAATGCGGGTTCTGTACCCCCGGCATGGTGATGACGACGGCGGCCCTGCTGAAGGATAACCCGACTCCCAGCGAGGCGCAGATCCGCGCGCATCTGGAGGGTAATATCTGTCGCTGCACGGGCTACCACAATATCGTCAAGGCAATCATGGCCGCATCCGGTCAGGATGTCAGCGCCATCGCGGCGGCATAACAAAAAACAACGGGAGGAACCCCCATGCCCAAGGATATCAACGAGGTTGTAGGACGCCGCGAGGATGCGCGATTCCTGACCGGGACGGGCCGGTATACCGACGACATCACCCAGCATAATCAGGCGGCGGCGGTCTTCGCCCGCTCGCCGATTGCCAACGGGATCATCAGGAAGATCGACGTGTCGGCGGCAGAGGCGATGCCCGGCGTGCTGGCGATCTTCACCGGCGAGGATTTTACCGAGGTCGGCGGCAACCCCGCAGGCTGGATGATCAACAGCCGCGACGGCAGCCCGATGCACGAGCCGAAACGCCCGGTGCTGGCTCATGGGAAGGTGCGTCATGTCGGCGATGCCTATGCTGCCGTCATTGCGGAAACGCCCGAACAGGCGCAGGACGCGATGGAAGCCATCGATGCGGATTTCGAGGAACTGCCCGCCATCGTCGACATGGCCGCGGCCCTGTCGGGCGACGATTACGTGCATGACGAGATCGGCACGAACCAGTGCTTCGACTGGGGCTGGATCGAGGATAACCGCGCGGCCACCGATGCGGCCATCCAGGGCGCGCACCATGTCACCACGCTCGAACTGGTGAACAACCGCCTCGTGCCGAACGCGATGGAGCCGCGCTGCTCGATGGCCAGCTATCATCCGGCCACCGAAGAATACGTGCTGCACACCACCTCGCAGAACCCGCACCTGACGCGGCTGCTGATCTCGGCCTTCGTGCTGGGCATTCCCGAAAACAAGCTGACGGTCATCGCGCCCGACGTGGGCGGGGGTTTTGGTTCGAAGATCTATCACTACGGCGAAGAGGCGCTGGTTCTGGCGGCGGCGAAGAAGCTGGGCCGCCCGGTCAAGTGGACGGCGGATCGCACCGAAGCCTTCCTGACCGATGCGCATGGCCGCGACCACGTGACGAAGATCGAACTGGCGCTGGATGCGGAGGGCAATTTCCTCGCCTTCCGCACCGAGACGATGGCGAATGTCGGCGCGTATCTGTCGAACTTCTCAACCGCCACGCCGACCTTCCTGCACGGTACGCTGATGGCGGGTAACTATACGGTGCCCAATGTCTATGTGAACGTGAAGGCTGTCTTCACCAATACCGCCCCCGTCGATGCCTATCGCGGGGCCGGACGGCCCGAGGCGACCTATTCCATCGAGCGGGTCATCGACAAAGCGGCGCGCGAGTTGGGCATGGACCCCATCACCCTGCGCCGCCAGAACTTCGTGAAGCCGGATCAGTACCCCTTTGCCAGCGCGGCGGGGCTGGAATACGATTCGGGCAATTACGATGCCCTGATGGACAGGATGGAGGAGATCGCCGATCTGGGCGGCTTTACCGCCCGCCGCGCCGCGAGTGAGGCAAAGGGGATGTGGCGCGGCCTCGGGATCAATGCCTATATCGAGGCCTGCGGGATCGCGCCGTCGAACCTCGTAGGCGTCCTCGGCTCTCGCGTCGGTCTGTACGATGCGGCCACGGTGCGGGTGAATGCCACCGGCAACCTGTCGGTCATGGTCGGCGCGCATAGCCATGGGCAGGGGCACGAAACCGCCTTTCCCGATATCGTGGCCGATATGCTGGGCATCAATGCCGCAAGCATCGACATCGTGCATGGCGACACGTCGAAGATTCCGTTCGGCATGGGCACCTATGGCTCGCGCTCGCTGGCAGTCTGCGGCTCCGCCGTGGTGCGCGCGACCGAGAAGATCATCGTCAAGGCCAAGAAGATCGCCGCCCATATGCTCGAAGCATCTGACCTGGATATCGAGCTGAAGGACGGCGTGTTCTCGGTCGCGGGCACCAACAGTTCTGTATCGTTCGGCGAGGTGGCGCTGAAGGCCTACATCCCCCACGATTTCCCGATCACGGAGATCGAGCCGGGGCTGGAGGAAACGGCGTTCTACGATCCGGCGAATTTCACCTACCCCTCCGGCGCCTATTGCTGCGAGGTCGAGGTAGACCCCGAAACCGGCAAGGTCAGCGTCGAGCGGTTCACGGCGGTCGATGATTTCGGCAACGTCATCAACCCGATGATCGTGACCGGACAGGTGCATGGCGGTCTGGGCCAAGGCATCGGTCAAGCGTTGCTGGAGCACACGACCTATGACGAAAACGGCCAGCTACTCAGCGCGTCGTACATGGATTACACCATGCCCCGCGCCGACGACCTGCCGTTCTTCCATGTCGATCACAGCCAGGGCACGCCCTGCACCCACAATCCGCTTGGGGTCAAAGGGTGCGGCGAGGCGGGGGCCATCGGGTCGCCGCCGACGGTCGTGAATGCCGTCATCGATGCGCTGAATTCGGGCGGCAAGCCCGTCACCCATCTCGACATGCCCCTGACGCCGCACCGCGTCTGGTCGGCCATGCAGACCGTCTGACAGGAGAGCAACGATGTATGCATTTGAACTCGAACGCCCCGGCAGTGTGGCGGATGCGGTCGCGGCCCTTGGGGGCGAGGCGCAGCCACTTGGCGGCGGCCAGACCCTGATCCCCACGCTAAAGGCGCGGCTGGCGATGCCCGAAAAACTGGTTTCGCTGACCGGCATCGCCGAGATGAAGGGGATCTCCTCCGAAGGGGGCGGGCTGAGGATCGGTGGGGCGACCTGCCATGCCGATGTGGCGAGCGGCACCCTGGCCAGCTATCCGGCGCTGGCTGGGCTTGCCGCGCAGATCGGCGACCCGGCGGTGCGCAATCGCGGCACCATCGGCGGGTCGGTCGCCAATAACGACCCCTCCGCCTGCTATCCGGCGGCGGCGCTGGCCTCCGGGGCCACGATCATCACCAGTACCCGGGAGGTCGCGGCGGATGAATTCTTCCGGGGCATGTTCGACACGGCCCTCGAAGACGGCGAGATCATTACGGGCGTGCGCTTTCCGGTGCCGCAGAGGGCGAGCTATCAGAAGTTCGCCCAGCCTGCATCGCGCTTTGCCCTCGTCGGAGTCTTCGTCGCGCAATTCGCGGAAGGCGTGCGCGTGGCCGTGACCGGCGCATCGGGTGATGGCGTGTTCCGCTGGGCGGAGGCGGAAGCGGCGCTGTCGTCCAACTTCGCGCCAGAAGCGCTGGACGGGGTGACGGCGGATGCGTCGGGCATGATTTCTGACCTCCACGGGTCGGCGGCGTATCGCGCACATTTGACGGCCGTGTTGACGCGCCGGGCGGTGTCGCAGGCGCATTGAGCCGAATAACAGATCGAGGAGGGGGCGCGTCTTTGGCGGGCGTGCCCTTTTCTATATCAGTGTCGTTAGATCGCCGTCGAAGCCCACCAGCGTTACTCGCCCCAACTCGGCCCGCGTCTTGATCGCCATGATCTGATCGCGCGGCGCGAGGGTGAAGGCGGTCGACAGGCTGTCGGCCAGTGTCGCGGTGGGGGCCTCGACCGAGACGGTCGACCAGTGCGGGCGCGCGGTCGGGTGCAGGATATGCGTCTCGTCCCCCACCCGCATCGCGTCGGGGCTGGAGGTGGCGATTGCGCCGTCGTGCAGCGTGCGGGTGCCCAGATGCCCTTGCGCCGGATCGC
>CALGNO010000185.1 GCA_937958625.1 uncultured Neomegalonema sp. | reverse complement strand
ATCTTTTCCGACGGCCTCGATGTCGATGTGATCGAGACGCTGCACGCCCGGTTCAAAAATCGCACGCAGCTCAGCTTCGGGTGGGGCACCCGCCTGACGAATGATTTTCGCGGGCTGGTGCCGGACGGGCGGCTGGACCCGTTCTCGCTGGTCTGCAAGGTCGTCTCCGCCGGGGGCAAGCCGACGGTCAAACTCTCCGACAATCCGCGCAAGGCGATGGGACCGGCGGCGGAGATCGAGCGCTATAAATCGGTCTTCAAGGTCGGCGAACAGGCGGAAATGGTCGTTGAAGTCTGACGATCAATCCAGCCGCCGCGACCAGACTTGCAGGCGCTTCGTGGTTTCCGCCGCATCGCCGATGTCTTTCCAGTCGAAGCTGACCGTCGCACCCTCCAGCGGGGCATAACCGCGCTTGCGCCAGAACCCGTCGAGGGGGCGATACCCCTCGGGCCGGGCCGGATGATCGGGCGGGCGGATCACCGAACAGAACGTGCTGATCCCCTTGCCCAGAGCCCGCGCCTGCGCCTCGCGATGATCGAAAAAGGCATGGCCGAGACCTCGGCCCCGATAATCCGGCAACAGGACGGACTCGGCGCAATAAAAGATGTCGGCGACCGCCGCGCCCCGCGCTTTGAACGGTTCGGCGAAATCCGCCTCTACCTCGGCCAGCGGTGCACCGGTGGAGGCACCGACGACTCGCGCCCCATCCCGCGCCACCACGATCACGGCGCCCTCGGCCCTTGAAAACCGGTCGAGATAGCCCTGCTCATAGGCAAGATCGCCGTCATAGAGATAGGGAAACGCCCGGAATACCTCGATCCGCAACCGCGCGAGATCGGCCAGAACCGGGGCCATGTCGCCAGACTTCAATACCTCGATTTTCAGCGCCATACGCCGCGTTGCCCCGTCCCATCCACGCCGATAAACTTGTTCCGAAAACTGCGGTCGGCGGTCGCGAAATGCAACAAGTTCGCGGGCGCTTGCGCGAGATGGAAGGAATTGGCGATGCGACAGATCGGTTGGACGGCGGCACTCGTGATCGGACTTGCGCTTTCCCAAGCCCATAGCCCAGCCGCCGCCTATGACGAGGTCGCGCGGGCACAGGAACGCGCGGATCTCTTTATGGCCCTAAAGGCGGCCTCGACCGAAAAGATCGCCGCCGCCGCCGTTTCGGCAATCTGGGAGCATTGGCAGACGGCCCCCGATGCCGACGCGCAGCGCCTGTTGAACGACGCCCAGCTCCATCTGCGCGCGGCGCGCTTCGATCTGGCGATGCAGCGGCTCGACACATTGGTCTCAAGTGAGCCGGATTACGCCGAAGGGTGGAACACCCGCGCCACGGCGTTGTTCATGCAAGAGAAATACGACGAGTCCCTGTCAGATGTCGAAACGACACTCTTGCTCGAACCACGGCATTTCGGCGCGCTGTCAGGCAAAGCGATGATCCTCGAAATTCAGGGGCGCACCGACGGGTTGCCGCTGATCCGACGTCGCCTGTCAGACATCTCTCCGGTGCTGTTCGGCAGCGATACGCCGTAGCGGCTCGGCACGCCTACCTGATTCGCGCCTCGCCATAGGATGAGCCGTCCTCGCGCAGAAACCGTACTTTCTTGCCCAGAATCTGCGGCGTCTTGCATGTCACTTTATAACGCTTTTCACCGATATTGATCTGGTGGCAGATGGTATCGTCGCGCCATACCCACTCGCCCCAAACGGGACTGCCGGAAAATCCACCATCGAACGTGCCTTCGGGCGTGAAGACGACAATGGCACCGCTTTGGTATTCCAGTCGTTTTGCGACGATCTTTTCGAAGAATTCTTCTTCGGTTTCGATCCGCTCGAAGTCATCCGCATGGGCGGATACACCGGCGAAAATCACGCAGGCCGCCAACACGATAGACAATCGCTTACCTGTGCCCAAGACGCCTCCGAACGAAATACATCTACGAACCAACGCAATCGCTTTTGCACTATCTATAGCTTTCGGTGTTACCATAACAGTCCCGATAAGTCGGTTGAGGGGTCTGAAATGCCGCAAGGCACTTTATTTTTCGTCGTCGGCCCGTCCGGTGCGGGAAAAGACACCCTGATTCTGGAGGCCATGAAGCGGCGTCCCGACTTGCACCTCATGCAACGCACCATCACGCGGCCCGCCATCGACGGCGAGCACGAGGCCATTTCGACCGAAGAATTCGCGGCGCGAAAACACGCCGATCACTTCGCGCTGCACTGGGACGCCCACGGCATGAGATACGGCATTTCCCGCGATCTCGATGCCTTTCTGGCCCAAGGGAAATCGGTGATCGTCAACGGCTCGCGGGGCATCATTCATGACGTGCGAGAGCGATACGACCCCCTGAGTATTATTCAGATCACCGCCCCTCTCGACGTCTTGTCCCGTCGCCTTAGAGAGCGCGGGCGCGAAGACCCCGATGACATCGAATATCGCTTGGGCCGCGCCGAACGCGGGGCAGCGCGCGGGCCGGACGTGATCACCATCGTCAATGGCGGCACGGTCGATGAAGGCGTCAGCGCGCTTATGAAGGCACTGGGAACGGCGGGCGATGCGGGCATGGCCGCCGACTGCGCCTGAACCGCGAGAGGAGACCCCCCTCAATGTATACAGTCATCGGCGCTATCGCGTCCCGAGCCATGCGTGTGGTCTGGATGCTCGAAGAACTGGAACAGCCCTATACCCTGATCCCCGCGCCGCCGCGCAGCCCCGAGATCACGGCGCATAATCCCGATGGTAAGATCCCGGCCCTGGTGGTCGAGGGAACGACCCTGATCGATTCCGTCGCGATCACGCAATACCTCGCCGACCGCCACGACGCGCTGACCTTTGCCGCCGGAACGCTGGAGCGCGCAATGCAAGACTCGATGACCCAGTTCTGCGTCGACGAGGTCGAAGGCGCGCTGTGGACGGCGGCCAAGAACTCCTTTGTCCACCCCGCCGACAAGCGGGTGCCCGCGATCAAGGAAACCTGCCGCTATGAATTTGCCCTGGCGATGCAGCGGCTCGAACGGCGTCTCGGCGATGGTCCCTTCGTGATGGGCGACCGGATCACCGTGCCCGACATCCTGCTGGGCCATTGTTCGGGTTGGGCGAGGGCGGCGAAGTTCGACATCCCGGATGGACCGGTGCGCGATTATTTCCGCCGTCTCGTCGCCCGCCCCGCCTTCCAGCGCGCGGATCGTCACCGCGCGCCGTAACGTCGCTGAATAGCCGACCCTTAGACCATAGTGTTGCGTCTTGGATCAGTCATACGCGCGCTCGACGCGAGTATCTCTCGCGGTCCGGTTCGAGACCCTCGGGCGCAGCGCTTCGCTTGCGCTGTGCAAGCCCGAGGGTGACCGATTCATGTCATTTTCAGAACGCTCTTAGAGACCCAGCGTCGCGTAACTGCTCGCCACTTTCTCGATCGAGATCAGATAGGCGGCGGTACGCAGGTCCACGCCCTCGTGCTTGCGCGCGTTCCAGACCTTCGACATCTGCTGATAGGCAAGGCGCATGGTGTCATCGAGCCCCGAGCGCACCAGCTTCAACTCGTCGGCCCCTTCCATGTATTTCGCCTTGGCATCGGGCGGGAACGGCTTGTTGGTGATTTCCTCGATGCCGCCGATCAGCGTTTCGTGAAACGCCTCTTCCTGCCGCCGCTGCATCCGGCCAAAGCGGATATGGGAGAGGTTCTTGACCCACTCGAAATACGACACCGTCACGCCGCCCGCATTGGCATACATATCGGGGATAATGACACAGCCCTTTGTGCGCAGGATCTCATCGGCCCCCGCCGTCACGGGACCATTCGCGGCCTCGACGATCAGCGGTGCCTTGATCCGCTCGGCATTGCCGAGATGGATTGCGCCCTCCATGGCCGCCGGGATCAGAATATCGCAGTCGAGCTCCAGCACCGAGCCGTTATCCTCGACATAGGTGCCGCCGCCAAAGCCCTGCACGGCACCGACCGCGATCATATGCTGTTTCAGGTCTTCGATATTGATGCCGCTTTCGTTGACGATGGCACCGCCCCGCTCGCCGACGCCGACAATCACGCAGCCATCCTCTTCGGACAGGAATTTCGCGGCGTGATAGCCCACATTGCCGAGGCCCTGCACCACGACGCGCTTGCCCTTCAGCGTCCCGTCGAGGCTGGCGGCCTTCACATCGTCGGGGTGGCGGAAGAATTCCTGCAAGGCAAACTGAACGCCGCGCCCGGTCGCTTCCGTGCGCCCCGCGATCCCGCCGACATTGCGCGGCTTACCGGTGACACAGGCACGGGCGTTGATGTCATTGGTATGGATACGCTTGTAAGTATCTGCAATCCAAGCCATTTCACGCTCTCCCGTACCCATATCCGGGGCGGGGACGTTCTGGGCCGGATTGATCAGATCACGCTTGATCAGTTCAGAGGCGAAGCGGCGGGTGATGCGCTCCAACTCATCGACTTCCCAGTCGGCGGGGTTGATGCACAGCCCACCCTTCGAGCCGCCATAGGGCACATCGACCAGCGCGCATTTATAGGTCATCAGCGCCGCAAGGGCCTCGACCTCGTTCTGGTTGACGTTATCGGCATAGCGGATGCCGCCCTTGACCGGCTCCATATGTTCGGAATGGACCGAGCGATAGCCGACAAAGGTCTTGATCTCGCCGCGCAGCTTCACGCCAAAGCGCACGGTATAGGTCGAATTCGCAACCCGGATTTTCTCAATCATCCCCGGCGGCAAATCGAGCATCGTCGCTGCGCGGTTGAACATGATATCGACGGAATCGCGAAAACTCGGTTCCTGGGCATTGGCTGCAGACATCGACTGGTCCTCCCTCGGCGCGTCCGGCACCGGATTATCCGGTGTGTCTTTCGGGACGGCCCCTTTTATTGACATAGTACATACAGCATGAGCGCTGGTTTACGGAGCGTCAACGTCGCCTTGGTTTCACGCGATTTGTCGGCATCGCCTCAAGGGGGTTTTCCGGCCACGGATGCCGAGGATAGCGTCCGCGCATATCCTTTCGCACATCGGCATAGGACGTGGCCCAAAACCCGGGCAGGTCGCCCGTGACCTGCACCGGTCGCCGCGCCGGAGAAAGCAGGCGGATCAACAACGCCACCTTGCCATCACAGATCGCCGGATGCCGGGTTTCGCCAAACATCTCCTGGATTCGCACCTCCAGTGCCGGAGGGTCTTCGGCATAATCGATCCTGGCTTTCGTCCCCGCCGGTGTCGTCAAAGCCGCCGGGGCAAGGCGCTCAAGCGCCTGCTGCGCGCTCCAATCGAGACCCCCGCGCAGAATACCCGCCAGATCAAGGGCCGAAAAATCCGCCTCCTTGCGCACTTTGGCCAGATGCGGCGTCAGCCAGTCATCGAGGGTATCGAGCAGCGCCGCATCGGACCAGTCCGGCATCTCCTGCCCGCCATGCTCCCGCACCCAGCGCACCCGTGCGCGCAGCCGCTCTGCCTCGCCCGCCCAGGGCAGACAGGCCAGCCCCAACGCCCGCACGCCATCGGCGGCGGCAGAGGCAATCGCTTCCGCATCGGCGGATTTCCAGGGCCGATCCTCCAGCACCAGCGCGTCGAGGCACAGCTGCACCCGCGCATCGACGGTGCGGGTACGCGGGTTCCAGAGGCAGAGGCGCTTTTCGGCAATCCGTTCCCCGAACAGCGCATCGATCTCGGCGCGGGTGATGCTGGCGGCGAGCCTGATTTTCGCCTCGCGCGGATTGCCGTCGAGATGGGCAATGGCGAGAAACGGTTCTCCCGCCAGCGAATCGCCCTCGCTATGAAACACCGCGCCCTTGCCCCCGGTCATGACATAGCGCGGGGCCGTCCCCCGGCGGCGCATGGCCACCCGGTCGGGATAGGCAAGCGCGACGAGGCTGCCGACGGACAACGGATTCCGGTCCGCTCCACCGGGGTTCAGCCGCCGCGCGGTTTCCTTGATCCGGGCCAGCACCCCCCGGTCGGCATCGCGATGGCCGTTGCGCACGGCATCGAGGCGCATGGCCAGATCGACATTCGCGCCGCCGAGCGGGTCTTTCTCCTCCAGTGTTGCGGCAAGGTCCGCGGCACGGCGAGCGGTTTGCGCCCCCCGCGCCTCCACCATCAAATGCGCGAGGCGCGGATGCAGGGGCAGCTCCGCAATCTCCCGCCCGTGATCCGTGGGCCTGCCCGTCGCATCGAGAGCACCAAGATCCGCGAGCAACCGCCGCGCCTGTTCGCAGGCAGAGTCAGGCGGCGCATCGAGCCAACGCAGGGCGGTCGGATCATCAATCCCCCAGACCGCAAGGTCGAGGATCAGCGGCGCGAGGTCGGCCTCGGCAATCTCCGGCGGATCGGCGAGGGCAAAGCCGCCCTCCTCGCCCTTGGTCCAGAGGCGATAGCACACCCCCGGCTCGGTGCGCCCCGCCCGCCCCCGGCGTTGATCCGCCGAGGCCCGCGAAACCCGTCTCGTGACAAGCCGCGTCATGCCCGCCCCCGCATCGAACAAGGCCCGCCGCGACTGACCGCTATCAACGACAATCCTTACCCCGTCGATGGTCAGCGACGTCTCCGCGATTGCCGTGGCCAGCACGATCCGCCGTTTTCCGTCCCGTGCAGGGGCCAGCGCCGCCCGCTGTTTGGCAAAGGGCAGCGAGCCATGGATCACGCGCACATCAAAGGCGGCCCCATCCAGCAAACGCCTGACACGCTCGATCTCTCCGACACCGGGCAAAAAAACGAGCGCATCGCCCGGTTCCTCGCCCATCGCCCGCTCAAGCGTGGCGGCAACCGCCGTCTCGAAGCCGTTGCGCGGGCCGTTCGGACGCTTCCACGGCGCATCCAGCCACCGTGTCTCGACCGGATACGTGCGACCCTCGGAGCGCAGCACCGGCGCATCGTCCATAATTGCCGCCACCGCCTCGCCATCGAGGGTGGCCGACATCGCGATCAGGCGCAGGTCGTCGCGCAGGCTCGATTGCACATCGAGGCAGAGCGCAAGGCCCAGATCGGCATGGATCGACCGCTCGTGATACTCGTCGAAGATCACCGCAGAAATGCCGTCCAGGCCGGGGTCGCGTTGCAATCGCCGGGTCAGAATACCCTCGGTAATCACCTCGATCCGGGTTCGCGACGAAACCGCGCTTTCCTGCCGGATCGAATAGCCGACGGTTTCCCCGACCGCCTCGCCAAGGGTCGCCGCCATGCGCTCGGCGGCGGCACGGGCGGCAACACGGCGCGGCTCCAGCATCAGAATTCGGCCCGACTGCCACGGCGCATCGAGCAGCGCGAGGGGCACGCCGGTCGTTTTGCCCGCCCCCGGCGGTGCGATCAGGACCGCATTCGGCCCCGCCTCCAGCGCCGCCGTCAGGGCGGGCAGAACCTCGATAATCGGCAGGGATTGCGGGACGTGCATAGGGCGTTATCGCGGCTATGCCCGCCCCCCGCAAGCGGGGGATCAGCCCCACGGTCATCGCTTGAGATGAATGAGCCGACAGACGCACCCTTCGAGACGCGGCTGCGCCGCTCCTCAGGGTGAAGTTCGCGATGTGTCCTCATCCTGAGGAAGCCCGAAGGGCTGTCTCGAAGGATATTGCCACGGTGAACCGTCTCACGCGATTGCCGGGGGATCAGCCCCCGCCGTCTTCTTCGCCCAGGGCAAGGGTCGTGATGCGGAAATCGTCCTCGGTCAGCAAGGGTGCCTCATTGGTCGTCACGCGGCCAAGACCGATTTCATTCGACGTCGATCCCGGCAAGGGCAGATCGAAATCAGGCGTCAGATCAATCTCGAAGGCCGACTCGTTGGCGAGATCGAGCGGCTCGTCAGCGGGCGGCGTCGCATCGATGGATGCAGGCACGATCGGCTGTTGTTCCACCGGATCGACGGTGCGGATGCTCGCCGGCTTGATCTGTGGGATCAGGGAATCGAAGGTCACATCGGGAAAGCCGATATTCGAAACTTCGGTCGGCTCGTCTGGCAGGGCCGGTTCGGCAACCACCTCGGGCCGGGTTTCGGTATCGAGGCGCGGCGCAATGACGATCTCCGGCTCGGCCACCGGCTCAGGCTGCGCAACCGGATCGGGTTCTGCAATCGTCGCCGGTTCCGCAATGGCAGCGGGCTGCTCGGCACCGTCAGAATCCGATGGCAAGGACGCCTCGGGCACGAAGATAATGTCCGGGGCCGTTTCCTGAATCACCGGCTCGGGCATGACGATGGCGGGCGGCCCGGAATCGAGGGACGGATCACTGCCCACGCTTCCCTCATAGCTGTCATAGGTGCCGACCGAGATATAATCGCCCGAAGCCGCTCCCGATAAGGGCGCATCTATGGTGCCAAACCCATCCACCGACGGCGCAGAGGCCGGTTCAGGGCGGATGTAAGGGACGGGTGATCCATTGGTGAAGATCTCAACGGGCTTTGCACGCGGCGACGAATATTCCACGGTGATCCGGCCATCGCTTGGCTCGATCATCGTATTCGCAACCGGCAAGGGCGTCGAGTAGAGCCCTGGCTTCAGGCGCGGCTCGGTGATTGGCACGGTCTCGATGGCACCGCTGGTGGGGGCATAGCTTTGCACGGGCTGCGAATAGACAGGCGCGGCCTGAACCGGCTCGGAAAACTCATAGCCGATAGCCGTCGATGCAGGCTCGAACGCGGGCTGAGAGACAATCGGCTCCATGGTAAAGCGACGCGAACTCGTCGCGGCGGGCGAGCCATATTCATACTCGTAGGAACTCGCCTCGGCGGGCGCAAACGTGGACGGTTCGGGGATATAGATCGGTTGAGCAGGCGCATAGGCTTGCTCGGCGGGAACGATCTCAATCGGAATCGTGATCACCTCCGACCCTTGGCTATAGGTCAGCGCAGGTTCGGGCGGCTGAAAATAAACCGGGGCGGACTCGGTCTGCACGGCATAGCCGGGATCATCGAGCGCCAGATTCCAGTCGGTCGGGAATGGCTGGCTCTCGGGCAGCACCACAAAGTCAGGCTGCGCGGAATATTGCGGCTGCGCGATATATTGGGGTGCAGACGTGAATTCAGGTTGTGCGAACTCAGGCTGGGCGAACTCGGGCCGCGCCGAATAGATCGGCTGTCCAATCGGCGGGGTAACCGTTGCAACACTGCCGGAATCTTCGCCTATCGCGAGGGTCGCAAACTGAAAATCGCCGCCGCTGGTAAAGGTATCGATGGGCGGTTCCAGAAACTCGACCCCGTCGACGACGGCGCGGGTCAGATAATCGCCATTGCCGTCTTCTTCACCGATGGACAGCGTCGTCACACCCGGCCCACCGCCAACGATCAGGCAGTTTCCGCCCTCGCACGCGGGCGAGTGCAGCCCGCTGATTGAGTTTTCATTCAAAAAACCCTGGGCAAGCAATTGATATTCCGCACCGATTTGCGTCGATGCACCAGCGTATGTCGTCGATTGCGCAGGCGCATAGCCCACCGGATCAAGGCCGAAAACAGAGTTTTCAGTAGTCACGACAGAATCCCCCGAAATTGTCGGAACGTAGAGTTGGAACGGAGTACGGCTTCAAGTCAAGAAAGCCAAGGGCTTTGCGGCGGCTTATGCCGTACGTATTTGGGTCTTTTGCCCCATCTGCGGTAAATACAGCGCATGGAGGTCGGGTTTTTCTGGCCCTGCTCCCCCGGCGTCTCACCGCTTGGGGCGACTAGTGACGGGGCGGAAATGGTTGAAACTCTCACCGAGGTAACCCAAGCAATCCGCGCGTGCCAGCACTGCGCGGCGCGGTTTGCGGCGACCAAGACAGCACACGAGCCGCGCCCCTTGCTGCGGGTTTCCGAGACCGCCCGGCTCTGCATTGCCGGTCAGGCCCCCGGCCTGCGCGCCCATAACCTGCACCAGACCTTCGCCGATCCGTCCGGCGAGCGTTTGCGCGCCTGGATGGGCCTCGATGCCGAGCATTTCTACGACGACACCCGCATTTCTGTCATACCGATGGCATTCTGTTTTCCGGGATACAATGCGAACAACCACGATCTGCCGCCGCCGAAGGACTGCGCCGCCTTATGGCGCGCACGGCTGTTCGAGGCGATGCCCCAGATAGAGTTGATCGTCACCGTCGGAAAGGCCGCATTGGGCTGGCATCGGCCCGAATTACGCTCCAAATCCCTGACAGAGATCGTCAGTGGCGGCCTGAGCGACGGGTCGCCGCCCGTCCTGCCGCTGCCGCACCCGTCCTGGCGGAACAATGCCTGGCTGAAAGGAAACCCGTGGTTCGAGACCCAGACGCTGCCCTTCCTGCGCACCGAAGTCGTGCGGCTTACTACGCCCTAGCGCTCTCGGCAGTGTTTCTGGCGGGCTGTGCGCGGCCAGACGGGTTCGCCCCGGCCCTCGATCCGGCGGCGCAGGAAAGCCTGCCCGAAACCGAGACAGGGCGCCGCGACAGTCGGCTGGGCAAGGGGCCGGACTCGATCGTCATCTCCGCATGGCAGCCGGATACCGCCCCCCGCGCGGCGGTTTTGGCGGTCCATGGCTATGGCGATTACGGGTCCAGCACCTTTGGCCTCGCAGCACAGGACTGGGCCGAGCGCGGAATCGTCACCTATGCCTATGACCAGCGCGGATTCGGGCGCAACCCCAGCAATGCCGACTGGCCCGGTCACGCGGCGCTGACCGACGATCTTGCCGCCGTTGCCGACTGGGTACGGCGCGCGCATCCTTCCCTGCCCCTCGTCCTGATCGGGCACAGCATGGGCGGCGGGGTCGTAACCGCCGCCATCGGCGAGGGCGGTGTCGAGGCAGATCGGGCGGTCCTGCTGGCCCCCGCCCTTTGGGGTGGCGAGGAGCTTAACCCCTTCCTGCGCGCCATGGCCCATACCGCCAACGCCCTCGCGCCCGAAAAGCGCTGGACCGGAGACGGCGTGGTTTCGATCCAGGCCTCGGATAATATCGAGATGCTGCGCGCCCTTGGCAAAGACCCGCTCTATGTCCGCGCGCCGAGTTCGCGAGAATTCGTCGGCCTGATCCGCCTCATGGACCGCGCGGTCGAGGCCGCATCGGCGGTTGAAACGCCGGTTCTGGTGGTCTTTGGCGCGAAGGACGAGGTGATCCCCGAAGGTTCGGTCCAGAACGCCTTTGCCGAGTTCAAGGGGCCGAAACGGTTCGAGCGGGTCGAAACCGGCTGGCATATGCTGTTGCGCGATCTGGAGGGGGCCGTCGTGCGCGATCTGGTTGCCGATTACGTTCTGGAAGGCGCGCCAGAGGGCTGACCCTCAAAACATCGCGTCATCGCACCCTTCGGCAAGCTCCTGCCACGCAGTATTGTTGAGAACCAGACGACATTGCAGCGTCACCATCCGCTCACCGCGCTTCATGCACATGGTCGCGCCGAGTTGCTGTTTCGACCCGTCGCGCCCCCGACATTCACAGGGCGGTTTCGCGGGTTTCGGCCCGGTCCAGCCCTTCAGCTTGCCCGAACCACCCCCATCGGCGGCCAGCGCAGGCCCCGCGAGCAGCATTGCAGCGATGAGAAGCAGCCGTCTCATGGCGCAAGACTACCACAAATTCCCCACACACGCGAGCCTCGGCCCGCTTTTGCACCGCCACTTTGCACGCACCATCACGGCAATGGTTGACCGAACCGCCCCGACACGCCAAACCCCGTTTCATGATCCCTTCCGATAAAATCGACCAGATCCTGCAACGCTTTGAGTTCCTCGAGGCATCCATGGCGGGTGGTCTGGACGCCGCCGATTATGTCAGCATTTCCAAGGAATACGCGGCGCTGGAACCCGTCGTACTTCAAGCCCGCACCTACAGGACACTGATCGATGACATCACCGCCGCCGAGGCGATGCTCGATGATCCGGAAATGAAGCGCTATGCCGAAGAAGAACTCGCCGACCTGCGCGTGCGCCTTCCCGATGCCGAAAAGGCGATGCAGCTAGCGCTGTTACCGAAAGACTCCGCCGACGAAAAATCCGCCATCATCGAGATCAGGCCCGGCACGGGCGGCGACGAAGCGGCCCTGTTCGCGGGCGACCTTTTCCGCATGTACCAGCGCTATGCCGACGCCAATAAATGGAAGGTCGAAGTGCTGGATGAGAGCGAGGGCGACCAGGGCGGATACAAAGAAATCATCGCAAAGATCGACGGTAAGGGCGTGTTCTCGCGCCTAAAATTCGAATCCGGCGTCCACCGGGTGCAGCGGGTGCCCGAGACGGAATCCCAGGGCCGGATTCACACCTCCGCCGCAACCGTCGCCGTGCTGCCCGAGGCGGAAAAGATCGATGTGGAGATCAATGACGGCGACCTGCGTATCGACACGATGCGGGCCTCGGGCGCGGGCGGACAGCACGTCAACACCACCGACTCCGCCGTGCGGATCACCCACATCCCCAGCGGGATCGTCGTCACATCCTCGGAAAAATCCCAGCACACGAACCGCGCGAAGGCGATGGATGTGCTGCGCGCGCGTCTTTACGACATGCAACGCCGCACCGCCGACGAGGCCCGCGCCGCCGAACGCAAGGGACAGGTCGGGTCCGGTGACCGCTCCGAGCGCATCCGCACCTATAATTTCCCCCAGGGCCGCCTGACGGATCACCGGATCAACCTGACGCTCTATAAGCTGGATCAGGTCGTTCAGGGCGATCTCGACGAGATTATCGACGCCTTGACCGCCGATGATCAGGCGGCGCGGCTGGCCGATCTCGGCGAATGACCCGGCGCGAGGCTCTGGCGCAGGGGGCGGCACGGCTTGCCGCAGCGGGCATCGACACGCCCGCCCTCGATGCAAAATCGCTGTTACTGGCGGTCGAAGGCATCGCGCCATCCGCTCTGATTGCGGCGGGGGACGCCCCGATGAGGGCCGCCGACGCCTACGACTCGGCCCTGTCCCGGCGCGAAAAACGCGAGCCTGTCTCGAAAATACGAGGTCTGCGCAGTTTTTGGCGGCATGAATTTATCGTCTCACCCGATGTTCTCGACCCCCGCCCGGATACCGAAACACTGGTCGAAGCCGCCCTCGAATACGCCCCCCGCAACCGCCCCCTGCGCATCCTCGATCTTGGCACAGGAAGCGGCTGTATCCTTTTGACTTTGCTTGATGAACTGCCCGGATCGACCGGCATCGGCGGGGACATTTCTGCGGCAGCGCTGGCGGTCGCGAACCGCAATGCCGAGGCACTGAACCTGAGTGATCGTGCGCATTTTATCGCATCCGACTGGTTCGCGGGGCTTGACGAAACCTTTAACCTTGTGGTTTCAAATCCCCCATACATTTCCACAGAAGAAGCATCGACGCTCTCGCCCGAGGTCAGAGACTGGGATCCGGAGGCGGCGCTTTTCGCGGGGATGGATGGGCTTCAGGCGTATCGAAAGATTGCGGACGGTCTGGCAACTGTGCTCGACCATGATGGCATCGCGCTTTTGGAGATCGGTATCGGGCAAGAACGACCGGTGAGCGATCTGCTAGAGCGTGCGGGATTTCGGGACATTTCCAGTCGCCGTGATCTCGGCGGCATCGAACGCTGTCTGATCATACCGGCCCAAGACAGTAACAAAGACCCGAAGGGTCGTAACGAATAGACGAGATAGCGCGGCACGTCGCCCGCGACCCGGAGAGCGCAAGACCTCTCCCCCATAAATTACCGAAGCGATCGAGACTGGTGCCGTCAACGGCCCGTCCAACAGCCAAAAACCGGACACGTGATGAAGCAAGCTTCCAGGCACAACAACAACCGCAACAACCGCAACAAGGGCGGTCGTCGTTCATCCGGCGGGGGCGGGGGCAGTGGCGGCGCACACAGCGCAAATCGCGTCTATGACAGTTCCGGCCCCGAGGGCAAAGTGCGCGGCACCGCCCAGCAGATCATCGACAAATACACCTCGCTCGCTCGGGATGCCCAGACATCCGGCGAGGGCGTGTTGGCCGAGAACTTTTTCCAGCACGCCGAACACTACCAGCGCATCCTGACCACGATTCAGGCCGCCGAGGCCGAGGAGCGAGAGCGCCGTCAGGCCGCGCAGCAAGCCGAACAGGAACGCCGCGCCGAACAGCAGGCACGGCAGCAACAGCGCGGCGAAGACGGGCGCGACGGCGGACATGGCAACGGCGGCGACCGCAACGGTCCGTCGGATCGTGGTCGTGAGGGCGATAACGCCGGCGACCAGACCCGCGCGGACGTCAACGGTGCCGAAGCCCGCAACCCAGACACTCGCAACTCAGACGATCACGGCTCGGCCAATAACGGACAGGACCGGTCCGCCGACACCCTGCCCACCGCCGATGCCGCACCGTCCTCCGATGATGGTCCGGCTCTGGTCGAAACACCCGAGGCCCGCCGGGCCGAACAGCGCGACGCACCGGCGAAACCCGCGCGCCGCATTCGGTCAAAACCGGCCCCGAAACCCCTCGAGGAAGCCTCGGTCGATGCCCCCATCGAGGTCGCGGAGACCGCCATACCCGATGCCGATGCGGCACCGGCAAAGCCCAAGCGTGGACGTCCGCGCAAAACGCCCGCACCCGTCGAACCCGGCGGCGAAGCGGACGGCGCGGCCTGATCGACGCTTCAGAGTTCCTTCAGGCGTGTGGCGCTCCGGGCATCGTTTCCGCATAGGCCCGCGCCAAGGCGCAAAACTCGGCCACGCCCAGCGCCTCGCCCCGCAATGTCGGGTCGATACCGCACCTCTCCAGCAAAGCCTCCCCGCCGAGGGAGGCTAGGCTGCGGCGCAGCATCTTGCGCCGTTGGCCGAAGGCGGCGGCAGTAATCGCGCTCAGTGCCCCGATCTGCGCAGGCTCGATCTCTTGACGAGGCACCAGCGAAACGACCGAACTCGTCACCTTAGGCGGCGGCGTGAAGGCCTGGGGCGGCAAGTCGAAAAGTATCCGCCCCGAACACCGCCAACCGCACAGCACCGACAATCGGCCATAGGCCTTGTCCCCCGGCGACGCGACGATCCGCTCGGCGACCTCGCGCTGAAACATCAGCGTCAGCGAGCCCCAATGCGGCGGCCAATGCGCGCTCCCGACCCATCGCAACAGCAATTCGGTGCCGACATTATAGGGCAGATTCGCCACGATCCGGGCACCCGCCTCAACATGATCGCTCAGGTCAACGGTCAGGGCATCGGCCTCGATCACTTCCAGCCGCCCCGGCCAGTGATCCGCAACCTGCGCTAGGGCGGGCAAGCAGCGCGGGTCACGCTCGATGGCAACGACCCGCCGCGCCCCCGACGCGAGCAGCGCCCGGGTCAGGCCACCGGGACCGGGGCCGACCTCGACCACGTCACACCCGCTCAGGTCTCCGGCCAACCGCGCGATCTTGCCGGTGATATTGAGATCGAACAGAAAGTTCTGACCCAGCGCCTTTTTCGGGCGCAGGCCATGGGCGTCGATCACCGCCGACAGGGGCGGCAAGCCATCGAGGGCAAGGCGCGGATCAGCCAAGGCTATGCTCCGCCATCTCTCCGGCCACACGCAACGCTTCGATCAGGCTATCGGGGTCCGCGCGCCCGGTTCCGGCAATGTCATAGGCCGTGCCGTGATCCGGCGATGTGCGAATGAACGGCAGGCCGAGGGTAATATTCACCCCCCGCGCAAAATCGAGCGCCTTGAGCGGGATCAACGCCTGATCGTGATACATGCACAGGGCCACGTCATAGGTCTCGCGGGCCTGTTCATGAAACATGGTATCGGCGGGCCACGGGCCGCTCGCGACAATGCCGATCTGGTTCAGCGCGGCAATGGCCGGAGCAATGATTTCGGCCTCTTCACTACCCATCGCACCGCCCTCCCCCGCATGGGGATTGAGACCCGACACGGCGATCCGGGGCGCGGCAAGGCCAAACCGGCGCTTGAGGTCGGCACCCAGCACCCGCGCCGTCTCGACGATCAGAGACGTCGAAAGCTGATCGCAAGCATCACGCAGGGACACATGAATCGTGACCGGCACCACCCGCAACACCGGAGCCGCCAGCATCATGACCGTCGTATCCACCCCCGCCAGATGGCCGAGAAACTCGGTATGGCCCGGAAAGGCGAAGCCCGCACCGTCATAAAGCGCACGCTTGTTGATCGGATTAGTCACGACCCCAGCGGCCCGGCCCGCCATCGCATCGGCCACCCCGCGCTTGATCGACCGGATCACGGCGGCGGCATTTTCCGGCACCGGAATACCCGGAACCGCCTCCCGCGCGAGGGGTTCGGCAATCACCGGCAGCGCGCGCTCGAACACCTCGGCGGCGGCATGCGGGCCGTCGATCACCTCAATCGGGCAGTGAATGCCCAGTTTGCGGGCACAGGATGACAGGCGGGCCGGATCATCAATGGCGTAGAAAGATCGCGCGCCCGGTTCGCGTCGATGCCACGCCGCAAGCAGGATTTCCCCGCCGATACCGGCGGGGTCGCCCATCGTGACGGCAAGGGGCAGGCTCACCTGCGTTCGATGACGGCTTCGCGTTTCAACTCGCGCAGCAGGCTTTTGGCATAGCGTTCAAGGCGCTGGGCGCGAAGCTGGCCGGTGGCCTGAACCCGGCGCGTATCCCGCGTCGGCCCCGTCGAGGCCTTGTCGCAGACGACGATGACGTGGAAACCGTCATTCGAGCGCACCGGCTCGGTGATCTGGCCCGCATCGAGGCCCGCAACGGCCTCGCGAACCGGGCCGGGCATCGCCTCCAGTCGCAACTCGCCCAAACTGCCCGAGATCGGCAGGTATTGGCCCTTGCGAGCCTCGACATCGGCGCAGGTCGTGATCTGCTGCCGCACGGCATTGGCCTGGGCCAGCGCGGCATCGGCGGCGGCCTGCTGCGCATCGGGGCGAACGCCGACAACCAACTGCGCAAGCGTATAGATCGTCGTCTCGCCGCCCCCGGCCTCGCGGGTATCGCGCAAGGCATAGATCACCACATCACTGCCATCGACGAAGGGCGCGGAGACGCGGTCGGTATTCATGGTGCCAACCGCCTGCGATCCGGCAGGCGAGAGACCGCTGCGCGCGACCCAGCCAAGATCACCGCCAAGACCCGCCGTCGGCCCGCTGCTGCGCGCGCGCGCCACGTCGAAGAACCTCTGACCGGCGGTCATGTCGGCAATCGCCTGCTGCGCCTGCTGCATCGCCGCCGCTTGACCACCAGAGCCGATGGGAAAGCGGATTTCGGCGAGTTGATATTCGGTCTCGCCCGGTGCCGCGCCGCTCTCCTGGGGCATCATCTGTTCGACATCGCGCTCGGTCGGCGCGGCGCGCGAGCCATAGCGCTGGATGATATACTGCCGCCACGCGACCTCGGCCTTCACCTGAGAATCAAGCGCTTCGGCAGAGATCCCGCGCGACAGCAAACCGCTGCGCATCTGGCCGGGATCGCGTCTGTTGAGGCGGGAGATTTCTTCGAAACCGGCGCGAACCTGTTCGGGCGTCGGGTCGACCCCGCCGCGCCGGGCGGCTTGCAGGCGCAGGGTATCGTTGATCAACTCGTCCAGCGCGGCGGCGGTGTCCGCTGATCCACCGCGCGTGATCGAATTAAGCAACGCACGCTGCTCGACATCATAGCCGGTGATGATCTGGTCATTCACGATGGCAACAGGCGCAAAGCTCTGGGCCAAGGCCGCATCCGTGAACGGAGCCGCCGAAACGGACAGGGCCAGCGCAAGGCCCATCGCGTGTAGAGTTGGTCGAAACGTCAACTGGAAATCCCCCGAATACATAGCCGCCACGCGCATTCTATCATCAAGCACCAAGGCTTTTGAGCCGGAAAGTAAGGCCGAAATTCGTCCCGTCCTCGGCATCGCGGTCGTCGTTGTTACGGCGAGAGACGGAAAAATCAATGTAGCAGCATTCGTTCTCGAAGATCACGCCGCCATCCGCCTCCACCAGCCGACCGTCTTCGAGGTCGTGGCGCGCACTGCCATAGAGCCTGACTTCCTCGGTCACGCGGACGATGGCGGCACCGGCAATTTCTTCCCGGTCCGAGGCAAAGCCGCCAAAGGCGTCTTCGGCGATATGCGCATAGGAACCGACGGCGGATACGGGTCCATAGGACGCACGGGCATAGACCTCGCGGCGCTCAAGATCGAAATCATTCTGGTCGGCCCGAAACCGCGCGGTCACGTCGAAATACGGATCAAACGACAACCGCAGGGCACCGACATGGTCGCTATCCGCATTGCGCAGGCCCGATGTCGGCGCAAAGGCATCATTATCATCCAGCCTGAAAACACGGCCATAGACCGCCTCGACGCCAACGCCGCTATCGTTGGTGAAGTCATAGCGAATACCGGCATTCAGTCGCGACCCGGCCTCGAAACGATCATTCCCGGCAAAGCGCGATTCGCCGATCAGCAGGTTCGTCTCGTCGAAGTTGAGGTTGAGGCTGTCCTCGTTGGGAATGTCGTCTTGCGACCCGTCATTGGGCGAGGCCACCAGTTGCACCACCGGCTCGATGATATGGGTGCCAAGGGCATTTTCGGCGATGAAGGGCATCCGCACATCGACCCCCGCCAACGCGTTGATCCGCAGCTCGGTATCGTTGCCGCGGACCGGATCATTCTCGATCCAGTAGGCATCGGCGCGCACCTGGCCAAAGGGCGTGATGACGACACCGAGATCGGTAACGAACTGCCGCTCCCAAGTCGCTCCGGTCGAGAACCGCGAGACATCGCGCGTTTCATTGCGTTGCAGGTGCAGGACATCCGCCGTCAGATTTGCCACGCCATAGGTCTGGTCTTCCAGCGCCCGATAACGCATCCGCAACTCCGGCAGGGCCATCGGGATCGTGTCATCATCTTCGTCCGGGCGAAAGCTTTGAAAGTAATAGGCATTTGCCTCGGCAAACAGCCGGTCAGTCTCGTTAACCAGAAATAGGCGGCTCGTCACCCGGTCCTCGTCGGAATAGTTGTAACGGCGCAGAAACGTGTCATCGGTTGCAAGGTCGATATCGAAACCCCACCCGAGATCCTCGGCAAGAGAAAACCGCCCCTCGCCCTCCAGCGCCCCGCGCCATTCGTCACCGGTGCCTTTTTGCTCGTTGTTATAGGTCAGCGCACCCCGCAGGCGGTATCCGCCCGTGCGCGTCAGCGCCCGGTACTCCGCCTCCATGATCAGACCGTCCTTCGTGGTGATAAAGGGCGTCAAGGTCAGGTCGCGCGAGGGCGAAAGTTCGATAAAATACGGCAGTTTGACCGAATAACCGAAATTGCTGTCCTCACCGAATTCCGGGGCGAGAAAGCCCGTGCGCCGCCGCACCGACGGATCGGGATGCCTGAAATACGGCACGTAAAGCACCGGCACGCCCTCGACTTCGAAGGTCGCGTCTTCATAGACGATGTCGCGGGTCACCTCGTCGTGGATCACCTTTGCCGCACGAACCCGCCACAGCGGCGTCGGATCGTCAAAACAGACGATACAAGGGCTGTAGACCGCCTTCGACAGCACGGTATAGCGCCCGTCGATGCGCTCGCCCTCCACGGCGGCAAAGCGCGCGCCGCCCGCAATCAACGCGCGGGGCTGGCGTATCCTGCCGTTTTCGAGGGTGGTGCTCAGTTCCGCCTCGTCGGCGAAAAGCAGCGTACCATCGTCGTTGCGCAGCATCACCGCCCCGATGGCGCGTACCCGCTCGGTGCCCTGATCGTATTCCAGCCGATCCGCGCCCAGCACACGGGGGCCATAGAACGCCTCGGCATTGCCAATGGCGCGAGCCACCGAGCCGTCGGTCTCGTAGGTGACCTGATCGGCGATCACGACAAGGGGTTCATCCCGGCTCGCGCCTTCGATGCGCAGGGTCTCTTGCAGGCTCGATTCCTGTGCGGCAGCGGCCCCTGCAACGGCGGACAGCCAAACGGCACCCAAAACACCCACAAGAATACGCGCCATCTCAGACTTCCCTAAAGTGTATCGACAGGGCGAGCCCCAGAAATGCGGCCCCGAACACCGGCCCCCACGCCCCCAAGGCAGGCGGGGCAGAACCGGACGCGCCAAGGGCCATGCTGACGTCGCTCAGGAAATAGATGCCAAATCCGGTCAAAGCGCAACCTAGCGCGATCACGCCGGGATTGGCAAAGCGCGGCGGGCGAATGGCAAACGCCGCCGCAATCAGGGTCATCGCCGCCAGCAA
>CALGNO010000184.1 GCA_937958625.1 uncultured Neomegalonema sp. | reverse complement strand
TGAATCATCTGATTGCGCAGGCCGCGCTTGAACAGGGCGGTACAGATCGTTGCGGTACTGACCGCCAACAGTTTCTCGCGCGTCGCGTTATCCAGAGCCATGCGTTACCTTTCTTGCCCGCGGCGTCGGTGCCGGGAGTTCGTGCGAATTGAAATAATTGTGAAGATTACAGGTTGCTGACGTGGCGGCAAGCGGGCTTGAATGGACGCTCCGATGCTCTTCCTGTGGCCGCGTGTCCCGTGGTATTGATCCGCACGGACGAATAGGCTGCGCGAAACAGCACGCATAAAATAACGATTGAGGACGAGATGGCCGAGACGACATCCATTACCCCGCCCGATGGCGCCCGCGAAGCACGCCGCTACGTTGATTACTTCAATCGCATGGGCGTAACCCGTAAAAGTGTGATGGAATCCGTTGATCTCACCTATCAACGCTCGAATGTCTATTTCAACGACCTTTATGCGTGGATGGCGGAGACGGGGCGGTTCAAGGTCGCCTGCGATATGGGCTGTGCCTATTGCTGTCACACCATGGTCAGCGTGCTCCCGCCCGAGGCGTTCTTTCTGGCCAATCATATCGAGACGGCGTTCGAACCCGAGGTGTCCAAGGCGATGCGCCAGAGGGTCATCGACCATGACGCCAAGCATCGCGGCCTCAGCGGCGCGGCGCGGCATGAGGGGCATGTTGCGTGTTCCTTGCTCGACCCCGAGACATGGCTTTGCACGGTTCACTCGGCGCGGCCCCTGACCTGTCGGTCGATGCACAGCAGTGACAAGCCGTCTTGCAAACGCGCCTTCGACGAGCGTGATGCTTATATCTCGACGCCCTCGCACCAGTTGTTCTTTGAGAATACCCAGGCGTATTACGATGCCTTCGGCACTGCCCTGATGGAGCATGATGTCGAGTTGGAGCCGCTGGAATTGAATGCGGCGTTGGCGACGATCTGGACGGGCGACAATGTGCTCAATCGCTGGCTGCGCGGCGAGCGGGTGTTCGAGGCGGCCTATGCGGCCACCATGATGACCGACCGCGCGCCGACCGAGGATGAACTGGACGGCGGCGCATGAACCGTCGCCGCTTTCTGGGGATGGCGGGGGGCTTGGCCCTGATGCCCCGTGCCGCGTGGGCTTCGGAGATCGAGGCCGCAGTTGCGGCGGTCGAGGGGGCCGATTTCATCGCCATCGGAGAGCGGCACGATAACCCGGACCATCATCGCTTGCAGGCGGCGCTTGTGACGGCGCTGGCCCCGGCGGGGCTGGCCTTCGAGATGATCCCGCAGGCAATGGAAGAGGCTGTGAACCGCCTGCGTGCCGATGGGGCGAGCCGGGACGAGTTGGCCGAGGCGCTGGAATGGGACGCGCGGGGCTGGCCTGACTTTGCCCTTTATGCGCCGATTATGGAGGCGGTGCCGCGTGCCTATGTGGCGGGCGGCGGGTTATCGCGAGATACGATTGGCGCGATCTATAAACGCGGTGCCATCGGGGCAGGCGATGCCCTTGCGGCGCGGTATGGCCTCGGAGAGCCGCTTGCTGATGACCTGCGCGCGGCGATGCTGGACGAGCAGTTCGCGGCCCATTGCGAGATGATGCCGCGCGAGCGGCTCGGCGGGATGGTCGACATTCAGCGCGCGTGGGACGCCGCCTATGCCGATGCGCTCTACCGGGCGCAGGTACGGGGCGGGGGCAGGGCGGTTCTGATCTGCGGCAACGCCCATGCCCGCCTTGACCGGGGCGCGCCGGCCTATCTCGCGCGGGCTTTCCCGGAGGCAAAGATTGCCAGTATCGGTATGATGGAGGCGGGAGATACCGCGCCCGACGGTCAGTTCACCGTCACGCTCTCTGCCCCGGCACCGGAGCGCGAGGATGACTGTGAGCAGATGCGGCGGGCGATGGAGAAGAAAGAGTAGCCCGATTGATGACAAACTCATCGCTTGAGTAAAAAATCCTTCGAGACGGGCCTTCAGCCCTCCTCAGGATGAGGAAGATCAAGAGCTTACCTCACCCTGAGGAGGGAGCGAAGCGAGTGTCTCGAAGGGTGTGAGGTGTGTCAGCAGTCTGGGCTACGTCAGTCCGCGCTGCCCTTTTGAATGACAAAGGTCAGCACGCCGTCTTCTTGCGATTGGCTTTCCAGCCTGTGACCCTGTTCCGTGCAGAAATGCGGCACGTCGATCACCGCCGCCGGATCATCGGCCACGAGTTCGAGCCTTGCGCCGTCCTCCAGGCTTTTCAGCCGCTTGCGCGCCTTTAGCACCGGTAAAGGACACTTCAGGCCGCGTGTGTCGATGCTGTCGATCATGCGTCGGCTCTTTTCTTGAACGGCACGCGGCCATGAATTTGTGCGCTCAAAAGCAGGCCAAAGGCGAAGAGCAGCACCAGCATCGAGGTGCCGCCGTAGCTGACCAGCGGCAGGGGCACGCCGACCACCGGTGCAAGGCCCATCACCATCGCCATATTGATCGCGAAATAGCAGAAGAAGGTGAAGCAGACGCCGGTAGCGACCAGCCTGCCAAACGTGTGTTTGATCCGCAGCGTCGCCATCAGCCCGATCATCAGGATCAGCATGTAAAGCACGAGCAGTGTGATCGACCCCACAAGACCGAACTCCTCACCCAGGGTGGTGAAGATGAAATCGGTGTGCTTTTCGGGCAGGAAGTCGAGGCGGCTTTGCGGCCCCTCGGTAAAGCCCATGCCGCTATACCCACCGGACCCGAAGGCGATTTTCGATTGCGTGATGTGATACCCGGCCCCGCGCGGGTCGAGGGTGGGGTCGAGGAATACCTCGATGCGGCGATACTGGTAGTCCTTGAGGATTTGCCAGTCCTGCCCTCGCGATGCCATCACGGCCCAGACCGTGCCGATGGCACCGCCGCCGAGCAGGACGAAGAACCACAGGCTCGCCCCGGCCATGAACATGATGGTGATGCCGCCAGCGCCAAGCAGGATTGCGGTGCCAAGGTCCGGTTGCTTCACCACAAGTGCCGCTGGAATGGCAATCAACATCAGCGGCGGGATCAGCAGGAAGATGTTCTTCACCCGGTCCGGGCGGATGTCGTGGTAATACCGCGCTAGCACGACAACGAGGGCGATCTTCATCAACTCCGAGGGTTGCAGTTTCATTGGCCCGAGGTCGATCCATCGCACCGCGCCCATGCCGCGAACGCCGACGAATTCGACCGCAATCAACAGCGCAAGCGCGAAGCCGTAGAAGGGCCACGCGACCTTGTACCAGATGCGAATATCGATCATCGCGACGATGAACATGCCGACGAAGCCAACGGCGAAGCGGACCATCTGTGCCCGCGCCCACGGGTCCAGATCACCGCCCGCGACCGAATACAGCATCGCAAACCCGATGCAGCACACGATGGCGACAAAGGCAGGCACCATCCAGTTGAGCCGCAGCAG
>CALGNO010000183.1 GCA_937958625.1 uncultured Neomegalonema sp. | reverse complement strand
GATCACCTTACGCATCGCCGCCACAGCTCCCGCGCCGTCTCTCGCGCTGACCTCCATGCTCACCACGCCGAGGGCGTACATGGTCGCGGCGTGGATCGAGATGATCGCAAAAACCGTCGGCATCGCCGCCTCGCCATAGGCGCGCTGGGCGACGGGAATACCGATGAACAGCGAGTTCGCGAAGAGGGTCGTGAAGCCAGCCGCCACCGACTCGCCGGGACGATTGCCGAAGATCTTGCGGGCGATGATGATGCCGATGAAAAAACAGATGAAGGCAGGCAGGTAATAGGATGCGAGCACGTCCGCCTGCATCGACGCCGCGATGTCGATGGTAGCGGTGGCCCTGAACAGCAGGCACGTCACCGCGAAGAGGGTCACGAACCGCATCAGCGCATCCACCGCCGCATCGGAAAACAGCTTGCTGGCCGAGGCCGCATATCCGAACCCGACCAGCAGGAAGACCGGCGCAACGATGTTGAAGATTTGAAGCATGGGGCCTTGCGGGAGGTTTTGGCGGTCAGAATAGGCGGGTTGGTCCCCGGACCCGACCGGATTCCGCGCAATAATATTTCGTTTTTGCCCCTTGTGGCAGTTTTTTCTCCAATGGCGCTTGACCCCCGGGGCAGGGCTGGCTACCAAAAGGCACTGGCGAGAGGAAACCGCGTGATGAACGCAATTCTTGTAGTACGGCGGCGCATCGGGGCGCGAGGGGTTTAAGCCTCCTCGGGTACGATGCGCTGTGCAGGCCCCCACCGGGGCCTTTTTTTATGCTTGCGGACGAAAACTCGAACGAAGGACGATGGTTATGGCGGATGCGATGAACGGAACGATGACCGGGGCGGAAATGGTCATCAAGGCGCTGATTGATCAGGGCGTCGATACAGTGTTCGGTTATCCCGGCGGTGCTGTCCTGCCGATCTATGACGAGATGTTCAAGCAGAACAAGATTCGCCATGTCCTCGTCCGCCACGAGCAGGGCGCGACCCATGCCGCCGAGGGCTATGCCCGCTCGACCGGCAAGCCGGGTGTTGTTCTGGTGACCTCCGGCCCCGGCGCGACCAATGCGGTCACGGGAATGCAGGACGCGCTGATGGATTCGATCCCGATGGTTGTTTTGACCGGGCAGGTTCCGACCTTCATGATTGGCGGCGATGCGTTTCAGGAGGCCGATACGGTTGGTATCACCCGCCCTTGCACCAAGCATAATTGGCTGGTGAAGGACACGGACAAGCTGGCCAAGACGATCCACGAGGCGTTCTATGTCGCCACCAATGGCCGCCCCGGTCCTGTCCTCGTCGATATTCCGAAGGATGTTCAGTTCGCCGACGGCACCTATGTCTCGCCACGCAATGCGAAGCCGAAAACCTATGAACCCAAGGTCAAGGGCGACCCGACGGCGATTCAGGAAGCGGTTGCGCTGATCCAGCAAGCCAAGCGCCCGATCTTTTACACCGGTGGCGGGGTCATCAACTCGGGTCCGCAGGCGTCGCAACTGCTGCGCGAGTTGGTGGCGGCGACGGGCTTTCCGATCACCTCGACCCTGATGGGCCTTGGGTCTTATCCCGCGTCGGGTGAAGCATGGCTCGGGATGTTGGGGATGCATGGCTCTTACGAGGCCAATCTGGCGATGCATGGCTGCGATCTGATGATCTGTATCGGCGCGCGGTTCGATGACCGGATCACCGGGCGGCTGGATGCGTTTTCGCCGGACTCGAAGAAAATCCACATCGACATCGACCCCAGCTCGATCAACAAGAACGTCAAGGTCGATGTGCCGATCGTCGGCGATGTCGGTCATGTTCTGGAGGATATGCTGCGCATTTTCCGCTCGGGCGGGGCGCAGTCGGACAAGGCCGGGCTGGCCGAGTGGTGGAAGACCATCCAGACGTGGCGGGCCGTCGATTGCTTCAGCTACGAGAACTCCGACACGGTCATCAAGCCGCAATATGCGACTCAGCGTCTGGCGGCGGCGATGGTTGCCCATGGCGATTACTACGTCACCACCGAGGTCGGACAGCACCAGATGTGGGCGGCGCAGTATATCCCGTTCGAGGCACCCAATCGCTGGATGACCTCCGGCGGCCTCGGCACAATGGGCTATGGCCTGCCCGCGGCGGTCGGGGTGCAGATGGCGCATCCGAAATCGCTGGTCGTCGATGTCTCCGGCGAGGCATCGTTTATGATGAATATGCAGGAGATTGCGACGGCGGTTCAATATCGCCTGCCGATCAAGATTTTCATCCTGAACAACGAGCGCCTCGGCATGGTGCGCCAGTGGCAGGAATTGCTGCATGGCGAGCGGTATTCGTCCAGCTACTCCGAGGCTCTGCCGGACTTTGTGAAGCTGGCCGAGGCGTTTGGCGGCCACGGTATTCAGTGCGACAATCCCGGTGATCTGGACGAGGCGATTGCCGAGATGATCGCCTATGACGGGCCCGTGATCTTCGATTGCCTGGTCGAGAAGCACGAAAACTGCTTCCCGATGATCCCGTCGGGCAAGGCCCATAACGAGATGCTGCTCGCGGCGTCCCTCGACCCCGGCCAGATTGGTCAGGCCATCGAGGCCGGTGGTGCGGTGATGGTGTAACCCTCCTCTTCCCCCTCTCCCTTGGGAGAGGGTCGGGGTGAGGGGAAGCTGACTTCCTATTTTGAATAATAATCGCAGCGGCAAGACCCTCACCCAACCCTCTCGCAGAGGGAGAGGGTAAATGCAACGAACCGAAAGACTCGACATGGACCTGAAACGCGGAAGCACCTCGCACAGCGCCTATAACCTGCGTCCCGCCTTGCCAGAGGGCGAGGAGAGGCGGACCTTGTCCGTCCTCGTCGATAACGAAAGCGGGGTTCTAGCGCGGGTTATCGGGCTATTCTCGGGGCGCGGGTACAATATCGAGAGCCTGACCGTCGCCGAGACCGATCACACAGGCCACCGCTCGCGCATCACCGTCGTCGCCACCGGTACGCCGATGGTGATCGAGCAGATCAAGGCGCAACTCGACCGAATGGTGCCGGTCCATCGCGTCCGTGACCTGACCGTCGAGGGACCATCGGTCGAGCGCGAACTGGCGCTTGTGAAGGTTGCCAATACTGGTGAGAGCCGCGTCGAATCCCTGCGCCTGAAAGACTCGTTTCGGGCCAGCGTTGTCGACGCGTCCCTCGACAGCTTTGTGTTCGAGTTGACCGGCAGCCCCGAGAAAATCGACGCCTTTGTCGATCTGATGCGCCCCCTCGGTCTTGTGGATGTCAGTCGCACGGGCGTCGCCGCCATCTCGCGCGGTCCCGAGGGCATGTAGGAACGCGACACAAATAGGGGTTGCGCAACAGGGCAACCCTGCGTCAGCTTTCTCCCATAAAAATAATGGGAGGATCCTATGCTCGACTTTTCCACGGTTACCGACGCCCAAGCCTATCTCGATGATTTCGGCAAGGCGCTGGCGGCGCGCGACATTGATGCTGCTGCGGGAATGTTTCTCGATGACAGCTATTGGCGCGATCTCGTTTCCTTTACCTGGAACCTGAAAACCGTCGAGGGGCCGGCGGGCGTAACGGATATGCTGCGCAGTCAGCTCGACCACGTGGCCCCGACCGATTGGAAAGTCGATCCCGATCTCGCCCCCAGCGAGGCTGACGGCGTCGCCACCATCTGGCTGACCTTCGAGACCTCGCAAGGGCGGGGCTGGGGCCTGATGCGGGTGCGCGGCGGCAAGATATGGACTCTGCTGACGACGATGCGCGAGCTGAAGGGCCACGAGGAACCCGCGGGCACGGGCCGCCCGATGGGCGTGCAGCACGGCGCCGACAAGGACCGCACGACCTGGAAAGAGGCGCGCGAGCAAGAGCAGGCCGAGCTTGGCTACAAGACCCAGCCGCACACCGTCATCATCGGCGGCGGACAGGGCGGCATTGCCCTTGGCGCGCGCCTGCGCCAACTCGGTGTGCCCTGCATCATCATCGAAAAGAACGAGCGCCCCGGCGATAGCTGGCGCAAGCGGTACAAGTCGCTCTGCTTGCATGATCCGGTCTGGTACGATCACTTGCCCTATATCAAGTTTCCGGATAACTGGCCCGTCTTTGCCCCCAAGGACAAGCTGGGCGACTGGCTGGAAATGTACACGAAGGTCATGGAGCTGAACTATTGGACCAAGAGCGAGGCGACCTCGGCGTCCTATGACGAGGCCAGCGGCGAATGGACCGTTGAGGTGGATCGCGACGGCGAGAAGGTGACGCTGCGGCCCAAGGAACTGGTGATGGCCACCGGCATGTCGGGAAAGAAAAACGTGCCGAATTTCCCCGGTATGGAAATATTCAAAGGCACCCAGCAGCACTCCTCCGAACATAGTGGCCCGGATCAATGGGCGGGCAAGAAATGTGTGATCGTCGGGTCGAACAACTCCGCCCACGACATCTGCGCCGCGCTTTGGGAGAACGGGGCCGATGTGACGATGATTCAGCGGTCCTCGACCCATATCGTGCGGTCGGATACGCTGATGGATATCGGCCTCGGCGCGCTTTATTCCGAAGAAGCGGTGAAGGGCGGCATGACGACCGAGATGGCCGACATGATCTTCGCCTCCTTGCCCTATCGCATCCTGCATGAGTTCCAGATTCCGCTCTATGCTCAGATGAAAGAGCGGGATGCGGATTTTTATGCGGGGCTTGAGAAGGCCGGGTTCCAGCATGACTGGGGCGATGACGACTCCGGTCTCTTCATGAAATACCTGCGGCGCGGGTCCGGGTATTACATCGATGTCGGCGCGAGCCAGCTCGTGATCGACGGGAAAGTCAAACTCGCCCAAGGGCAGGTGGCCGAAGTCGTCGAGGATGGCGTGGTGCTGGAAGACGGCACGAAGCTGGAGGCGGATTTGATCGTTTATGCCACCGGCTATGGTTCGATGAACGGCTGGGCCGCCGATCTGATCTCGCAGGAAGTTGCGGACAAGGTCGGCAAGGTCTGGGGCCTCGGCTCAGACACCACGAAAGACCCCGGCCCCTGGGAGGGGGAACAGCGGAATATGTGGAAGCCGACCCAGCAGGAGTCGCTGTGGTTCCATGGCGGTAACCTGCACCAGTCGCGGCACTATTCGCTGTTCCTCGCTTTGCAGCTAAAGGCGCGGCAGGCCGGGCTGGAAACACCGGTCTATGGGTTGCAGGAGGTTCACCACACGGGGTGATCGTCTTTGAGCGGAGAGAGGCCCCGGATCAAGTCCGGGGCAGCGGGTTACGAGAGGCCCCGGATCAAAGTCCGGGGCAGGAGAAGATGCGCTTTTCGAGCGCCTTGCGTATTGATCGAGTCAGTTTTCGCGCCAAGAGCCGCACGAAAACTGACGCTTGCCGTTATCTGTTGAACGCAAGCCGCTCTAGAAACACCGGATTTCGGCCTCGGCCTGTGCGCGGCGGAGGTCGACGACGGCGTTCTTTGCGCCCGGTGCATTGCGCAAGACGGCGGTGCGTTCGCTGCGCAGGCGGGTGATCGAGAGGACGGTTTCGGCCTCGGTATAATTCTCGTAGGGCAGGATCGACGCGATCACGTCGATGGAGCACGAACACTTCGTCAGCGCCTCGCGGGTCTGGCCGTTCACCGCCATGCAGCCGAAGACGTAATCGGCCCGTGCCTCGGTCGGATAATCGTTCACGACCTGCGCATTCGCGCCGCTTGCCGCGACGAGCAGAGCGGGGATCAATAACCTCATGGCTTAGTCCTTCTCAGCGTCGAGGAGGCGGATTTCCTCGCTAAAATACTCGACCCCGTCGACCTCGGAGCGTGTGGTCAACGAAATGATCTTCCCCGGCACCGCATCGGAGAGAATGGCGGTAATCGACAGCGCCTCGAACGCCGCGCCCATCTTGGCGGCGTTTGGATCGTCCTTGAAGGGCAGGTAGCTGACGCGCTTGGCATCTACCGTGTCGCCGTCCAGCTCGACCTCGATGTCGGTCACGTCGCCGCCGTTATAGATCGCATCCTGAAAGCGGTTCTTGATGTAAAATCCGCTGCCCTTGGTGGCGAAGGCAGTGGCGTTCACGCTGGAGGTCAGGAAGATCGGCGGCATCGGGTTGCCATTCGAGGCGCGAAATTCCTGTTCGCCGCTGGGCGCATTGCCGTCCAGCCTGCTGACCCGGCTGATCGGACCGCTCTCACCTTCGACGAGGGTGATGATGAAAGAACGGTCGATGATCGGCTGGGTGGGAATTTTCTCATCCGCCGTTCTGGTGTGGCTGTAACGCAGGATCGTTCCCGTCTCGACCCCCTCCAGCGCCGAGGAATCGAACAGCATCTCCGTGCCGGTTTTCTCGCTGGCAAGGGCTGGCACCGTCAGGGCCAATGTAAGCGTCATCAGAGCCGTTTTAAGCATCATTCTTTGCTTTCCGTCAGAACAAACCCGCGCGAGCGGATCGTCTTCAATGTAATTCCGAAATCGTCCATCGGCGCGAGTTTTCGGCGCAGATACCCGAGATACACATCGACGACATTCTCCGAGCCGCCGGAATCCCGCGCCCATAAAGCATCGTAGATCTCGCCCCGGGTCGTCACTTTGCCTGCTCTCGCCAGCAAAAAGCACAAGAGATCCCCTTCGCGTTCGGTCAGCGAGGCCGTGCGGGTCGTGCCATTGACCGTGCGGGTTTCGACATCATAGGTCATTTGGCCGAGGGACAGAACCGATGCCGGGGTGCCCGCGCGCTCGCGCAGGGTTTCGTGGACGCGAAGGCGGGCCATCAACTCGTTGAAATCGAACGGTTTTGCGATATAGTCATCGGCCCCGGCATCCATGCCCGTCGTGCGGTCATCGACACTCGTCAGGGCGCTTAGCATCAGGATCGGACCGTGCATTCCTTTTTCGCGCAGGGACCGGACCAGATCGTCACCGCGGTCATCGCCGAGCATCATATCAACGACGGCGGCGGAGACACGCTCAGCCTCGCACTCGCTCAAGGCGCTTGCGCAATCGGCAGCAATAACGGGGCTGTAGCCTTCCATCGTGAAACCCCGCGCGAGGGTGCGCGCGATGTCAGGATCGTCTTCAGCTATAAGGACGCGCCGTGACGTCATCCATATCCTCCCCGGTGCCGCGTCTGAGGCGCAGCGTCACCCGTGTCCCCTTATTGTCTTTGGCGGGGCTTTCGAGTGCAATCAGGCCACCTTGGCGTTCGATGATCCACTTGGCAAGGGAGAGGCCGACGCCGAACCCCGTGCGTTCTGTCGCATCGCTGCCCCGGCGAAAGCGTTCGAAGACCCGGCTCTGGTCCGCCAGTGCGATGCCGGTGCCCTGATCCTCGATCGACAGGCTGACGGTGTCATCCTGCGCGGTGAGGGTCAGGGCGATGGGGGTGCCGTCTGCCGAATGGCGCAGGGCGTTGTCGAGCAGGCCGCTGATCACCTGCCGGGTCCAGTCCTCATCGCCGAGGGCGGTCGTGTCGCCCTCGACGCCTAACGTCAGGTCGATACCGCGCCGTCTTGCCACCGCGCTCAGGTCGTCCATCGCGTCGTGCGCGGCTCGGTGCAGATCGAACGGGGCGCTCGCGAGGTCGATCTCGCCCGATTCCGAACGGGCAACGCGCAACAGATCGTCGATGCGCCGGTTGAGGCGGCGGGCGCGGGTATGGATCAGGGCCATGGATTCGCGCGCGTCCTCGCCGTCCAGATCATCGGCGCGCATCCCGAGCTGTGCCTCGCCGAGAATGACGGTCAGCGGGGTGCGCAGTTCGTGGCTGACATCGGCAAAGAACCGCCGCCGCTGGGCATCGGCGCGCTCGAGCCGCTGGTTTGCTTCGGTCAGTTCGGCGCTGCGCTCGCGGATGATGTCGTTCAAGGCGGCGCGGTCGTCATCGACTGCCCGACGCTGACGCCGCAACCGTGCGGCCATGCGGTTCATATTGGCGAACAGCAGCCCCAGCTCGTCCCGCCGCTCGATCCCGAGGCGACTGTCGAGATCGCCACCGCCGATGCGGTCGGCGGTTCGGGTGATCCGCTCGATCCGGTTCATCAGAGGTCGCACGAGGCCGAGCTGGAACATCGACAGCGCCAGAATCGCGAGCAAGACGACGCCTGCTGCGCTCCAACCAAGGGTGGCGCGAAAGTCTTTTGCCTTGCGAAAGGCGGCATCACGGTCGCGCCGCTCTTGGGCGATGGCTTGATCGAGCAACGGCGAGAACTGGGTCGCGAAACTATCCAGAGCCGTGCGCAGGCGGGACGGATCAATGCCGTTATGTTCGGTGAGAGTCCGCCGCAACTGATTAAACTGCGCCCGCATTCGGGCGACGCCGAGGCCCTGGGTCGCGCGTCGGTTCTGTTCGAAATCGCCGTCGCGCGCCGCCGCATTGACCGAGTCCGCGATGGCGCGGTCGATACGGTCGAACACGTCGTCCACGATCTCTGACCGTGATGTCAGGATCGACAGGCGCTCTTCGGGGGTTCGTGATCCGATCCGCGTTACTTCAGCGGCGACCATACCGTAATCATTGACGCGCGAGGACAGGACCGAGAGCAGCTCCATCCTTTGCTGTGCCGCGACAGCCGTATCGATCCGGCGGCTGATTTCGCGCGCACCGTAGAGCGACAGCATGGCCCCGAGGGCGGCGATGGCGGCAATCATCCCGGCCCCGGCAATCAGCCGCGCGCGAAGGGATATGCCGCGCCGCCGACTCATTCGGTGCCGTGGCTGTGGTCATGCTCGTGCCGGTAAAGCGCCAGCGTGCCCGCCGTGCCGGTGCCGAACATGGCGCGGTATTCCGGGGCTTCGGACACGACCGTCGGGGTGCCTTCGCAGCAGATATGACCGTTGACGCAGAGCACCCTGTCCGACGAGCCCATCACGACGTGCAGGTCGTGGCTGACCATCACAATCGCGCATCCCGTTCGGGCGCGAATGTCTTCGATCAAGCGATAGAAGGCGGCGGTGCCCGGTTGGTCGAGGCCCTGGGTCGGCTCGTCGAGCGCGATCAGGTTTGGCTGGCGCAGGATGGCCCGGGCGAGCAAGGCGCGCTGGAATTGTCCCCCTGACAGCGTCGAAAGCTGCGCCGATGCCTTTGCTTCGACGCCGACATCTTCCATGGCGGATGCCCGCTGTTCCCGCGTCGTGCCGCCGACCAATGACAGGAACCGGTCGAGGGTCAGCGGCATAGTGGCATCCATGGCGAGACGCTGGGGGACGTAGCCTATGCGCAAGTTTGGCGCGCGTTCCAGCGTGCCGCCCGATGGCTTGATCGACCCGGTGAGCGCGCGCAGGAGGGTGGTCTTGCCGGACCCGTTCGGCCCGACGACGGTGATCGCCTCGCCGGGGACGACCGATAGCGTGATGCCGTGCAGGATGCGGCGGCCTCCGAGAGAAACCGAGACATCCTGGGCCTTTAGCAGCGTGTTCTCGGCGTGCATCGCATGGCCTCCGCTTTTCGGTCAGCCGGCGTCGGGGGATGATTTTGCGTCGCGGGTGGCGCGCAGGTCATCATCCATGGTGGTCTTGGCTGGCGCGCGGGGCACCATGATGCCGGTGCCGCCGGGGCGCAGGGCGCATTCCATGAATATCCGCTTTTTGCAGGTCGCGCAGGGTGGCCCGTCGAGCCGCTCCAGAACCCCCGCCACCGCATCGCCCTTGTTGGCATAGAGGTTTTGTTGCCCGCCGATGCCATCGGTGACGCCGAGCTTCTTGAGCTGGACCAGCAGCGGTGGATAGCGGGCGACGATATAAAGGCCGCCGCCCCGCCGCCTGCGCCTGCGCGCCTCTTCGACGATGCACATGCCGCCGGGCATGTCGATGTCGCCAACGCCCTTCAGCACCATGATCATGTGCTTTTGCGACGGACTCTGGCGTTCGATCCGGCGAAAGGCCCGCTCGATGGCCTCGACCGAGCCGAAATAGAGCGCGCCGTCCAACCGTGTCACGACCGCCTGGGGGCATTGGTCGATGCCATAGACCTGCGCGTTTCGGAACACGCCGTCCTTGTCCGGCGCGCTGATGGCGAGGGTCGGACGCGCCGATTTCGACAGGAAGATCAGCAGCGACAGGATCACACCGACATAGATCGCGAATTCCAGCTTCACGAACAGACCGGCGAGGAAAGTGGCCAGGATGATCGCCAGCTCTGCCTTGCTCGATTTGACGATCAGCGCAATCTCGGAGAATGAGATCAGTTTGTAGGCCACCAGCAGGATGATGCCCGCGAGCGCCGGGATCGGGATGCTCGCCGCCAGCGGTGACAGCAACAACAGCAGCAGGAACAGGAATATCGAGGCGGCGATGGCCGACATCGGCGTCTGCGCACCGGCTTCGAAATTGACGCCGCTGCGGGTGAAGGAACCGGAGCCGGGATAGGCCTGAAAGAAACTGCCTACGATGTTCGACATGCCCTGACCGACGATTTCCTGATCCGCATCGAAGCGGCCACCGGACTTGAAGGCAAAGGCGCGGCCAATTGAAATCGCCTCCAAAAGACCAATAAGAGCAATAGCGAATGCGCCCTCGATCGAGATGGCGAGCGTCGCGGTATCGACCTGTGGCAGCGACAAACTCGGGATCACCGAGGGCAGGGCACCGACCATCTTGACGCCGTGCGCCTGGGCATCGAGAAAATATGCAAGCACGGCGGCGGCGGCGAGGCCGATGATGAAATTCGGCGCACGCTTCGAGATCATCTTGACCGCCGCGGCAACCACCAAAGCGGTCACGGCAATCACAATGGCGCGCCAGTTCGCGGCATCGGCCACGTCGATGGTTCGGTAGATCCGGTCGAAAACCGACCCGCCGCGCTCGGTCTCGACGCCGAGGGCATCGGCAAGCTGACTGGCGGCGATGAGGACGGCGGCGGCGGCGGTGAAGCCGAGCATCACGGAATGCGAGACAAACGCGACCAGCCTGCCGATTCCCGCAAAACCCAGCGCAAATTGGATCAACCCCACCATCAGGGTCAGCAGCAGAACCATCTGGATAAAGGCCTCGGAGCCGGGAACATGCAGGCCCGAAACGGTGCTGAACACCACGGCGGAAATGGCGGTCGTGGGGCCAGAGATCATCACCATGGACGACCCGAACAGGGCCGCGATGATCGGCGTTACCATCGCGGTATAAAGGCCGTATTCCGGGGGAAGGCCCGCAATCGTCGCAAAGGCGACGGCCTGGGGCAGAACAATGGTGGCGTTGGTAAAGCCCGCGATCAGGTCGGCGCGCAAAGTCTCCTTGGTGACGCTATCCGCCCACCTTCTGGCTGGAATAAGAGCGTGCCAGCCAAGACTCATTGCAATCTCGCGGCTAGAGGAACAACGGAGGAAACCGGTGACGGTCCTGTTTGCAATAGACTCGCTGACGGCGCGGCACAAGGCCACACACTCATATCGAGTGGTTCAGGCCGACTGCGCTGGCGATGTCTTTGGCTCATCGTCGTCGGCAGCTCCGATACTCGTTTTCAAATGAGACTACGAGTCTCAATAAATTAGTATGCCTTCACGGTCAACGATCACTCTCGCGCCATCTCGGATTAATCCACGGCTCCCGGTTGGATGCGGGTAGGGCCGTTTTGCCGAGAATATGGTCCGATGCCTTCTCGCCGACCATGATCGAGGGGCCGTTCAGATTGCCGTTGGGGATGCGCAGGAAGATCGAGCTGTCCGCAACGCGCAAGCCGTCGATGCCAATCACGCGGCACTCCGGGTCAACGACGGCCATGGGGTCGTCAGCGGCCCCGATGCGGCAGGTGCCGCAGGGGTGATAGGCGCTTTCGACATTGTGGCGAATAAAGCTGTCGAGGTCGTCGTCGGATTGTACATCATCCGTAGGCTGAATGGCCTTGCCCCGGAACGCCGAAAACGCCTCTTGGGCAAAGACTTCACGGGCGAGGCGGATGCAGTGCCGGAAGTCTCTCCAGTCCGTCTCGTCGCTCATGTAATTGAACAGGATCGACGGGGCATCGGTCGGATCGCTCGATTTGAGGGCGATGCGCCCGCGCGAGACAGACCGCATCGGGCCGACATGGGCCTGAAAGCCGTGGCCCTCGGCGGCGACCTTCCCGTCATAGCGCACGGCGAGCGGCAGAAAGTGGAATTGGATGTCGGGATAGTCGACACCGGCCCGCGAGCGCACGAAGGCAGCGCTCTCGAATTGATTGCTCGACCCGATGCCGGTTTTCGAGAACAGCCATTGGGCTCCGATGGCGGCCTTCGATGGCACGTTCCAATAGCGATAGAGGGTGATCGGCTGTGAGCTTGCCTGCTGGATATAGAGTTCGAGGTGATCTTGAAGGTTTCGCCCCACGCCCGGACGGTCCGCGACGACATCAATCCCGTGTTCGGCCAGATGGGCGGCGGGACCGATGCCGGAATGCATGAGGAGTTTCGGTGAGTTGATCGAGGAGGCTGCGACGATGACTTCGCGCCGGGCGCGAATGGTTTCGATCTTTTTGCCGCGCTGAATCTCGACGCCCGTGGCGCGGCCATGTTCGACAATGACCTTGCGGGCAAGGCAGGATACGAGGTTGCAGTTTTCTCGCTTTAGGGCAGGTCGGAGATAGGCATTGGCCGCCGACCAGCGTCTGCCTTTCCAGACCGTCTGCTCCATCGGGCCGAAGCCCTCTTGCTGTTCGCCATTGTAGTCGTGGGTTCGCTCGAACCCCGCTTGCACACCCGCCTCGACGAAGGCGGTGTAGAGCGGGTTCGCGCGCTTGCCCCGGGTGACATGCAGCGGGCCATCGGTTCCGCGCCAGTCTGGATCGCCGCCATGGGGACCGGGATGCCAACTTTCCATCCGGTCGAAATAGGGCGCGACATTGGCGTAGCCCCAGCCGGTCGCGCCATTCTCGGCCCAGTGGTCGAAGTCGCGCGCGTGGCCGCGCACATAGACCATGCCGTTGATCGAACTCGATCCGCCGAGAACCTTGCCGCGCGGACAATGCAGGCGACGTCCGCCGAGATGCGGTTCGGAGTCGGATTCGAACCCCCAATCGTAGCGCTTCATGTTCATCGGATAGGACAGCGCACCCGGCATCTGGATAAACGGTCCCCAATCCGAGCCGCCATATTCCAACACCAGAACAGTATGCTCGCCGCTTTCGCTGAGACGATAGGCGAGGGCGCTGCCCGCTGATCCCGACCCGATGATGACGAAATCCGCTTCCATGTCAGTGATCCAGCACGCGGTCTAGAACGTCAGCGAAGACGGCCCGAGCGGCATCGGCGTCGATCTCGGTGGTCGGCTGCGCGGCCTTGGCCCAAAGCCCGTCGATCATCGCGCCAAGGGCATCGGCGACCGGCAACACCCGCTCCGCCGCGACGAGGGGCCGTACTGAATGGCGCAGGTTCGAGCGCAGGCGCGCCTCATAGACGCGATGAACGCGCTGTAATTCCGGTATTTCGCGGACTTTGCCCCAGAGCGCGAACCACGCATCGACGGTGTCGGGGGCAAAATGCACAGGCTCGAAATGGGCGTCGATGATCGCCCAGAGGCGGTCGCGCGGTGTTTTCGCTTGGTGCATCCGGCGGATCGTCTCATCCGATAGCCTCTTGTTCAGGCGACGCAACGTCGCGACCAGCAAGCCCTCCTTGTCATCGAAATAATGCGCGACAATGCCGGGGGAGAGACCCGCCCGACGGCTGATCCGCTGGACCGAGGCACGACCGACGCCCTCCTCATGGATGCACTGGATCGTCGCATCAATAAGCTGGGTGCGGCGCAGGGGGGCCATTCCGAGTCGGGGCATGGGCGCTCTCGTTTTTATTGAATGGTCATTCAATAAAAAATCGCGCGCCTGTCAATCCCGCCGCGAAGCCCGTTCTGCTTGAGGCCCGTTCTGCTTGAGGAATGAGGGCGGGCATGATTAGGGTTCTTGTACGGAATAACAGGGGACCGTCATGGACAGTATCGACGAGAGACTGATCGCGGAGGGCGTGACGTTGCCCGATGCACCGGCACCGGCGGCGAACTATGTCCCCTTCGTCAAGACGGGGAATCTCGTGTTCGTGTCAGGACAGCTGCCCATGGTCGATGGCGAGTGCCGCTATCTCGGGCGGCTTGGCGATGATGTCGATCTGGAAGAGGGCGTGAAGGCCGCGCGGCTGTGCGCGATCAACATTCTCGCACAGGTAAAGGCCGCCTGTGACGGTGACCTCTCGCGGGTGACTCGGGTTGTGCGTCTTGGCGGCTTCGTCGCGTCGACGCCGGAGTTTGAACAGCATCCGACGGTTATCAACGGCGCATCCGACCTAATGGCGGCGGTATTCGGCGAGGCCGGTGCTCATGCAAGGGCGGCGGTCGGCGTCGCGGCCCTGCCTCGCGGTGTGTCGGTCGAAGTCGAGGGCCTGTTCGAAGTGAGCGAATGAGCCGCCTGCAACCGGCGTTTTGGGCCAAACCGTTTGCCCATCGCGGGCTGCACGGCGATGGTCGCCCGGAGAACTCTCTTGCCGCTATCGAAGCCGCCGTCGATGGCGGGTATGGTATTGAAATCGACATTCAGCCCTCAGCCGATGGCGAGGCGATGGTGTTTCACGACTATACGCTAGAACGGCTGTGCGGTGATGAGAGCCGGATCGAGCGCCACTCGACCGAAACCCTTCGCCTGACGCAATTGGCGGACAGTGCCGAGATCATCCCGACGCTTGCCGAGGCGCTGGCGCTGGTGCGGGGGCGCGCGCCGATCATGATCGAGATCAAGGATCAGAGCGGCAGGTTTACGGCCACCGATGGTTCTCTGGAACGCCGGGTTTGCGAGGTTTTGCGCGAGGCGGGCTGTGTCGACACTTGCGCGGTGATGTCGTTCAATCCGTTCTCGGCCAACCATGTGCGGCAGACATTGCCCGAGGTCGTGCGCGGCCTTGTTTCCTACGATTTCAGGCATCCGAGTGACGCACACCTGCCCAGCGGTCATCGTCAGGATCTGGCGTCGATGCGGTGGTTCGAGGAGGTGGGGGGCGAGTTCATCTCCTACGGCGCGACCAGCTTTCCCTCGCCGCGTATTGCGGAGATACGGGGGCAGGGCGTTCCCGTCTTTTGCTGGACGATCCGTTCTGAACAACAAGCGCAAGCGGCGCTGAAACACTGTGACCAGATCACGTTTGAAGGCTATCTGCCGGAGGTTTGATCGCCCCGCTGAGCTGTTTCATCGTCCACCAGTGTGACAGGGCCGCCGCGAGAACCACGACACAGACCAGCGTGATGAATATCGAGATCATCGGCATCCCGAGCCACACGATCAGCACGAAATTGATCAGCGCCGGGACGACAAGCTGCCTGCCAATGCCAAGGACCATCGGGAACATCGGCCTTTGCTGCGCCTGAAGAACGGCGACGGACAGGAACAGCACGGTGTAGGCAAAATAAGCAATCGCATCGATGCGCAGATAGGTGCTGCCCGTCTCCACAATCACCGGATCATCGGAAAAGAACCTTACAAGCGTCGGCGCGCCGAAAACCATCACCGGTATGAATACCGCCGCCATGGCGAGGCCGAGCTTGATTGCAGACAGGTAGGTCTCGCGAACCCGCTCGGGCTGGCCCGCGCCGAAATTCTGGCCCGCAACCGCCATCACTGCCGCATTCATGCCGAGGGCGGGCAAGAGCAGCACTTGCTCCAGCCGCAAGCCGACATTGTACCCCGCAACCCGGTTGTCGCCGAACCTGCCGATAAAATAGATCGTGATGAAGCTGCCCAGAATGATCGTCAGCATGTTGAAGCTGGCGGGCAGGATTTGGCCCAGCAGCCTGCGCCAAGCATCGGCTGCAAAGCGGGGCTTGCTCCACTGGCCCAGCCGCTTGCGCAGCACGTAAAACAGGAAAAGGGCCGTCGCCGCCTTGATAATGACGGTTGCTCCGGCCAGTCCGGCAACGCCGAAATCAAATCCGTAGATCAAGAGCGGGTTCAAAGCGAAATTGGCGACAAGACCCGCTGCCAGAGCATTGCGGTTCGACTTGGTATCACCCAGCGCAATCAACGCGCCCGCCGCCACGGATGTCAGCAGAAAGAACACTGTCCCGAGCAGTGTGACACTCAGATAAGCCCACGCCAGCGGCGCACTGTCTGCCTCGGCACCCAACAGCGCGATCAGCGGGTCGCCCGCCCACCATCCGGCGATAATCGCGATAACCGAGGCCGCTATCGCAATCCCGAAAGCGTGATCGACCCAACCTTGCACCAGATCGGACCGCTTGCGCCCCACATCCGAGGCAACCATGGCCGATGTTCCGGTCTGGACCCCTGCACCGATGCCGATCAGCAGGAAAAAGACACTTCCGGCAATCGACATGCCCGCGAGAGCGGCGTCCGAAATGCCGCCCGCAAACCACAGGTCGGTCAGGTTGTAGAGGGTGTTGAAAACCATCCCCATCGACGCCGGGATCGACAGGCGGATCAGATGTTGAATGATGGAGCCTTGGGTGAGGTCGTCGTCAGTCTTCATGACGCGGACTAACGCAGGTTTTACCGCCCTTGACCACCATTGCCGCCGCAGCATCTAGCAAGGGATGGAAAACGGCACCGCCATCTCGATCCGATTGCTGAACACTATCAGTGACGTTGACGCAAAGACATGGGATGCCTGTGCCGCGCCAGAGGCGGCGGACGGGGGCAGGGCGCTGAACCCTTTTCTGACCCATCGCTGGCTTGATGCCTTCGAGGAGAGCGGGTCGGCCCATTGGCGGCAGGGCTGGGACCCCAAGCATATGCTTGCCGAGGATGCGGACGGGGCCTTGCTGGGGGCGATGCCGCTCTATGCAAAAAGTCACTCTCAGGGCGAATACGTATTTGACCATGGCTGGGCGCAGGCGTTCGAGCGCGCGGGCGGTGATTATTATCCAAAGCTGCTGTCGGCCACGCCCTTTACCCCCGTGACCGGCAAGCGTTTGCTGCTTGCCCCCGATGCGGATGCTGCGCTGGCCGAGGCGGCACTGGTGGCGGGCGCCTCGAAGATTGCCAGCGATAACGAGCTGTCCTCGCTGCATTTGATCTTTTGTACCGCCGGGGAGGCCGAGCGGCTGGAAGACCGGGAGTTTTTGACTCGCAAGAACCAGCAATTTCACTGGAAAAACTACGACTACGCCGATTTTGATGCCTTCCTCGCCAGTCTGGCCTCGCGCAAGCGCAAGGCGATCCGCAAGGAACGGGCAAAGGCGATCGAGAATGTCGAGATCGTCGAGCTGACCGGTGATGCCATCCAGCCCGAGCACTGGGATGCGTTCTGGTCGTTCTATCAGGATACCGGGGCGCGAAAATACGGGCGGCCTTACTTGACCCGCTCGTTCTTCGAGATCGCGCAGGGGGCGCTGCGCGACGATATTCTGCTCGTCTTTGCCCGCCGCGAGGGTGAGTGGGTCGCCGGGGCGTTGAACGTCATCGGACGGGACACGCTCTACGGGCGTTACTGGGGATGCCTTGAAGACCACCCGTGCCTGCATTTCGAGATCTGCTATTACCGCGCCATCGACTACGCAATCCGCCATGGGCTGAAGACGGTCGAGGCGGGTGCCCAGGGCGAACACAAGCTGGCACGCGGCTATGAGCCGACGGAAACCTGGTCGGCCCACTGGATCACCAACCCCGACTTTCGCCGCGCCATCGCCCACTATCTCGAACAGGAACGGAGGGCGGTGGATTACGAGATCGAGGTGCTGGGCGCGCATACCCCGTTCAGAAAGGGTTAACCCTTTCGCCGCGACGCTTCGCCCCGCACGAAAACAACGCCGTCGCATTGTCAAATTGAGTGCATTCGGCTAGTTCACGAAACAACCGCAAGAGAGTATGTGACTCGGTGCGCCGTTGCGCGCCGGAAACACGACAAGGAGCTGCCAATATGGCCGAAGTCAGCGTCGGGCAGGACAACGCCCACGGCGATCACGAGGAAATGGGGTTTTTTACCCGTTGGTTCTGTTCCACGAACCATAAAGATATCGGGGTTCTCTACCTCTGGACGGCGGGCTTTTTCGGCCTCATCGCCATTCTGTTCTCGATGGCGATGCGCGCCGAGCTGATGTATCCCGGCGTGCAGTTCATGACCGACGAAACCGGCGCGCCGGACGGTCAGATGTGGAACGTGGCAATCACGGCCCACGGCATCCTGATGATGTTCTTCGTGCTGATCCCCGGCCTGTTCGGCGGTTTCGGTAACTATTTCATGCCGTTGATGATCGGTGCGCCGGATATGGCGTTCCCGCGGCTGAACAACCTCAGCTATTGGCTGTTCACGGCAGGCGGCACGCTGGCCTGTGTCTCTGCCTTTGTGGATGGGGGGTCCGGCGTCGGCTGGGTGCTCTATGCGCCGCTCTCGACCAGCGGATCGCCGGGGATGGCGACCGACCTTGCGATCTTTGCGGTTCACCTGTCGGGTGCGTCGTCTATTCTCGGTGCGATCAACATTATCACCACGTTCCTGAACATGCGCGCACCGGGCATGAGCCTGTTCAAGGTGCCGCTGTTCCCCTGGTCGATCTTTGTCACCGCACTGCTGATCCTGCTCGCCCTGCCGGTTCTGGCCGGTGCCATCACCATGCTGCTGATGGACCGTAACTTCTCGACGGCGTTCTTCGATCCTGCCGGTGGCGGTGATCCGATTCTCTATCAGCATCTGCTGTGGTTCTTCGGACACCCCGAGGTCTACATCATCATTCTGCCTGCCTTCGGCATCGTCAGCCACGTTATCGCGACGTTTTCCAACAAGCCGGTCTTCGGCTATATGGGCATGGTCTGGGCGATGATCGGGATTGGTATTCTCGGCTTCGTCGTGTGGGCGCATCACATGTATACGTCGGGGATCAAGGTCGATACCCAAGCCTACTTCATGCTCGCGACGATGGTGATCGCGGTGCCGACGGGGATCAAGATCTTCTCGTGGATCGCGACGATGTGGGGCGGGTCGATCCGCTTCGACACGCCGATGCTGTTTGCGGTCGGGGTCATCTTCCTCTTCACCCTCGGCGGTGTGACCGGCATCGTTCTGTCGCAGGCTGGCGTAGACCGCGCTTTGCACGACACTTACTACGTCGTTGCCCACTTCCACTACGTCATGTCGATTGGTGCGGCGATGGGCCTGTTCGCCGGGATGTATTACTGGCTCGGCAAGATGTCCGGTCGCCAGTACCCTGAATTTTGGGGCAAAGTGCACTTCTGGTCGATGTTCATCGGCGTGAACATCACGTTCTTCCCGCAGCATTTCCTCGGTTTCCAGGGTATGCCGCGCCGCTATCTCGATTATTCCGAGGCGTTCGCGGGCTGGAATTTCGTGTCGTCCATCGGTGCCTTTATCTCCGGTCTGTCGTTTCTGCTGTTCATCGGCATCGTGTTCTACACGATCCTGCGGGGCCGTCAGGTCGAGCCGAATTACTGGGGCCACGGCGCGGATACGCTGGAATGGACCCTGACGTCGCCGCCACCGGCGCACACCTTCGAGACGCTGCCCGTCATTAAAGACACACCGGCTCACTAAGTCCCTTGGGTACTCAAGCACCATACGAGCCGCCCGGAGACCAGTCTTCGGGCGGCTTTTTCGTGTCGCAGGGCGTGCGAGGCTGGCATGTCGAGCTGTGGCCGAGCCGGTCGTTGACACGCGGCGGGTTGCGTATCTTTCTGATATTGCTCGCGCTTTGCTTCGGCGTCTTTTTCCTGATGACCGCGACGGCACCTGGTTCGACAGTCTCGCGCCCCGGCCTCGCCACCGCGCTGTTGATGATCATCCCGTTCATCGTCGTCGTGTTCGGCTGCGTCGTCTGGGCCTTTGCCGCCAACAACCGCGAGGGCCGCTATACCGAGCGCCTGCATTTCGATGGCGACCGTCTGGTGATCGAGGCCGACCATCCCAAGCGCGCGCCCAAACGCTGGGAGTTTCAGCCCTATTGGACCCGCGTGATGGTGCGCACGACCCGAGAGGTCGAGAACCAGCTGATCCTGCGCCAACAGGATCGCGCCGTTGCCATCGGCGGCTTCCTGACGCCCGAAGAACGCACCGACCTCGCCGAAGAAATCCGCACGGCGCTTAGCCGCTTTAACGCGAGTAACGCGTGAAGGACTAGTTGCCGCACCCGTTATCGCGGGCTACATCGACGGCATGGCATCCAGTGACCCACAATCGACCCCGACCGACGATGAAAACGACCTCGCGGTTTCGCCGGATACTGTCCGCCGGGTCGTTGGAGCGTTAGGCGACTCAGACCGGGCTGTCCTGCTCGCCTCTATCGAAGATGTTCACCCCGCCGACATCGCCGATCTGCTGGAGCAACTGCCCCCCGAAGACCGCAAAGCCTTTGTCGAACTGGCGGGCGATGATCTGCCGACCGACATTCTTGCCGAATTGGAAGAGGGCGTCCGCGATGATGTGGTCGAAGCCCTGGATGACGATTTTCTGGCCGAGGTCGTCGGTGATCTGGATACCGACGATGCCGTCTATCTGCTTGAGGATATGGACGATGCGCGAAAGCGCGAGGTTCTGGATGCCCTGCCGATTGCGGACCGGGTCGCTATCCAGCGGTCGCTTGATTACCCGGACTATTCCGCTGGACGCATGATGCAACGGGAGCTTGTCGCGGCCCCGGCTTTCTGGACCGTGGGCCAGACCATAGACATGATGCGTGCGCGCGATGACCTGCCCGAAGACTTCTACGAGATCATCGTGGTCGACCCCAGCCACCGGCCCATGGGCACGATTGCCCTGTCGAAGATCATGGGGGCAAAGCGTCCGGCGACTCTGGACGGGTTGATGGACCGCGATTACCGCAGCTTTAAGGTCGAACAGCCCCAGGAAGACGTTGCCTACGCCTTTAACCAGTACCACCTCGTCTCCGCCCCGGTGCTGGATGAAACCGGGCGGCTTGCCGGGGTCATCACGATTGACGACGCCATGCAAGTGCTGGACGAGGAGAGCGAAGAAGATCTGATGCGCCTCGGCGGTGTGGGCGATGAGGACTTGTCGGATACCGTCTCGGAAATCGCCAAACAGCGCCTTCCGTGGCTCGCGGTGAACCTCGCGACCGCCATTATCGCGTCGGTGATCATCGCGCAGTTCGACATGGTCATAGAGCAGATCGTCGCGCTCGCGGTGCTGATGACCATCGTTGCGTCGATGGGCGGCAATGCCGGAACCCAGACGCTGACCGTGGCCGTGCGCGCCCTCGCAACGAAGGACATTACCTCGACGAACGCTTGGCGGATTATTTCTCGCGAGTGCCTCGTGGGGATCGTCAACGGCATCGTCTTCGGCGTCGTCATGGGGGTGGCGACGTGGTTGTGGTACGGCGATCCGGGTCTTGGGGTCGTGCTCGGCGTTGCGATGATCGTCAATATGCTCGTCGCCGCGTTGGCGGGTATTCTGATCCCGATCGGGCTGGAGAAAATAGGGGCCGATCCTGCGCTGGCATCTGCCGTTTTTGTGACAACGGTGACCGATGTGGTTGGTTTCTTTGCGTTTCTGGGGCTGGCGGCGATTGTACTGCTTTGATGTTTCCTCAGCGTGGCATCGAGAGCAGGATCTTGCGCTGGCCGCGCCCGATGCGGATTGCGCCTTGCTCGATGCCAAGCACGCGCCAGCCGCCGACGACCCCACCGACACCAACGCTCATGACCTTGCCATCGGGTAAGGCGACCAGCGCTCGCCCGCCATTCGGGGATGGAAAGACACCGCGTAGGGTCAGGCTGCCCTGACTTTGCGGGGCCGGTGCGGGCGATACCGGGGCCTCGGAGACCGCCCGCGACGGTTGCGGCGGCGCGGCGGCGGCGGTTCGCGATGGCGAGTCTACAGCGGTTACAGTGGTGCGATCTCCCGGCTGCGAAAAGCGAACTGGGGGTGCCAGTTTCGGCAGGTTGAGACCCCGCCGCGCCAGTTCTGCGTCAGACTCGCGCGGAAGAAACGGGTTGCGTCCCTCCAGAATCGCCACGGCGGCGGCTTCGGTTGGTCGGTCCCTATCCGGCGCGGGAGGCATCGGCAAAGACGCCTTCAGCGGCGCACGGCGCGTGTCTTGGCCGGGATCGGCAATGTCGCTCGCCGACACCACGCCATAGCCAGCGGTCAGCGCGCACAGACCAATGGCGGCGAGTGCCGCATACCAAGCGTCCTTTTTCATATTCCCGGCTCTCCCATACGATATGCCGTGCCACCAAGGCTGACGCGCAGACGATTGCGGTCTATGCTGCGCGCGGAAAATCGGCTGAGGATTACGACCTGTTCGCCGCTCTCCAGCGCTGTCAAAAATGACCCAAGGGACGACTTGGCAAGCGTGCCGCTGGCCTCGACCTTCAGGGCAATGACCCCGGCGCGTGGGCCTTCGCTCGCCTCGACCTCGATAGACCCGGCGTCGCCGTTCAACTCGCTGAACAGCCGCGCCAGACGTCCCTCCAGTATGTCAGCCGCGGCCTCATCGGTATCCGCAAGCACGAACCGCGATGCAGGGGTGCCGACAAAGCGTGTCCAGCGTTGCCGGGCGTCATCCGCCGCAAGGCTTGACGATTGCCTCTCCTCGGCCTGCTGTATCGCTGCCCGAGCCTCGTTGATGGCCTTGCCGGTATTGGACCAATAGAGGGCAATCGGCACGACCATCGCGGCCAAGGCAACCGCAATGACGCCGAGCAGCAACACGATTGCCGCCGTGCGACTGCGGCCCCCGGCACTCATCGCACGTTCCGTTCGTCGATCGTCGCCTCGATAACGAAATTCGCGCGTCCCGTGCTGGATCGGCTGGTGCCGGACAGGCTGGGCGCGCTGAAAACCGGCGAGCGGTCCAGCGATTCCTCCAGCGCCACGGTCGACGCGGTGGTGCCCCGCAACGTGACCTGACCCGTGCGATAGTCGAAATTGTCTATGATCGTATCCGACGGAATGATCGACGCGGCTTCGGCCAGGATACGCCAGACCGGCATTCTTGTGTCGCGCAGGTCGGTTGCGGTCGCGGCAGCATGGGCAAATTCGACGAGTTCGAGTTGCTTGGTCTGCAAGTCTTCCGTTGCAGCGGGCAGGGCGGCGGCATCGGCCTGCGCTTGCGCGGTAACGTCGGCGCGCTGGCTAAGAATACGCCCGCCCGCGACGGCGGCGAGCAGAACAGCCACCGCTGCAGCCGCCAGCACGACTTTCGGCAAGACCGAACCGGCAGCGCGGGACGCATGGTGATCGAAATCGGGACCACGAGGAAAGGCGGCTGGAGCCTCCATACTGGTGATCCGTACCGCACCGAATCCCCACGCATCGGCATAGCGTGCCGCCTCGGCAACGGTCGTATTCAGTGCGATTGCGACCACGGCGCTGCCATCGGGATCGGGTTTGGCGGCGACGTCATAGCTGAGCGTATCGACGGACTGGCCACTGACGATCCCGACTTGTTCAGCGACTTTGGAGGCATTCGATGTCTCTGTCCCGACGACGATTCGGGTAAACAGCACTTGTTCCGGCGGTAGCTGGACCTCGACTATCGGATTTTTTCCGCGCCGCCCGAGAATACGCGAGCGCAGCCCTTCGATTTGCTCGCGCCAGTCTTCGCCTTGCAGATCGACCACGCCCAGCGGCGCTTCGACGCCCTTTTCGATCAGGGCAACTTCATGCGACGACATTACGAGCGCATGGACGGGAACGGGACGGCCCGAGAACACCTCCCGCAACTCGCCTGTCCACCAGGAGAAAAATCCGCGTTGTTTCGCCATGCTGCCGGTCTGCCTGAGTTACGTCAGTCGATATATGCAGAACGATGCGCGCTGTCGCCAGATAATATCGTTTCTTTTGGAAACCGGCGCTTTTCTTGCGGAAATGGGCGCTTTTGTCCTGACAGTATTGTGAGAAATGTCTGGTATCGTTGACACTTGGCCGACCTGCCCTTAGCCGATTAGAGCAAATCGATAGATCCGGCGGAGATTGAGTTTCATGGACTACCCAAGCGAGCCCCTTTCGCGTCAGCCGAGCGAGTCCGGCGACGAGGCCGCGCCACTGCCGAAAAAATTCAGCGATCCCGACATCACCGCCAAGGGTGAGCGGCGGGCGCGGGTTCCTCTCGCGGGGGTTCAGACCCTGTGGTTCAACACCGGCACGCTCTGCAATATCGAGTGCGAGAACTGCTATATCCTCTCCAGCCCCACCAACGATGCGTTGGTTTATATCACCGAGGCCGAGGTGACGGATTACCTCGAGCAGATCGAGGCTCGCCGCGCCGCCGCGCCCGCGCGCTGGCCGGTCGAGGAAATCGGCTTTACGGGCGGTGAGCCGTTCATGAACCCCGAAATGATAGCGATTGCCGAGGCTTCGCTGGCCCGCGGCTATAAAGTTCTGATCCTTTCCAATGCGATGCAGCCGATGATGCGCCCACGGGTGCAGAAGGGCCTCCTCGACCTGCTGGCCCGCTATGGCGACAAGCTGACCCTGCGCATCTCCCTCGATCATTACAGCGATGAACTGCACGATACCGAACGCGGCAAAGGCTCTTTCGCAAAAGCGATGGAGGGTGTGCGCTGGCTGGCCGGGCACGGCTTTCGCCTCGATGCAGCAGGGCGCACTTGCTGGGGCGAGACCGATGCCGAGTCGCGCGAGGGTTACCGCGCCATGTTCGCCCGCGAAGGCGTCCCTATCGACGCCTTCGATCCTGCGCGCTGCATCCTGTTCCCGGAGATGGATGAAAAGGCGGAAGTTCCAGAGATTACAACGGCCTGCTGGGGAATACTCGGACTTGATCCGAAGGACGTGATGTGCGCAACCTCACGCATGATCGTGAAACGGCGCGGGGCCGATAAACCGGCGGTCCTCGCTTGCACCCTGCTGGCCTATGACAAGGAATTCGAGCTGGGCGCGACCCTTAAAGAGGCCGAGCGCCCGATCAAGCTGAACCACCAGCATTGCGCCAAGTTCTGCGTTCTGGGCGGGGGGAGCTGTACCGCTTGACGCTTGTCCTCAGATCGCGGTTGTGTACAATTAAGCGATGTATTTTTGAGTACTGGATGCGTCAGTTGTGTTGAATGATCCACTTGGTGAAGCACTGGCGAAAGTTTCAGGGCGTCTCTTCGCCGTTATTGATGCGGCGAAGCGCGACTATCTGCAAGACGAGTTGACGCTGGCCCGTTTGAGGTTTGATCCACTCTATCTCGATGAGATCGACGCGCCCTCAATCGCGTCTGGCCCTCATCTCGTGACAATTCGCCAAGACCACGACATCGCCGTTGTACGCAGCATTATCGGCGACGAAGCTGCTTGCGTATGGTGGGTCTGGCCAGACGAACCGGACGCACCGGAGGCTATGTATCGCCACCTGCGGGGGCTTAACATGGTCGAAATCCCCCGTGATCGTCCTGATCAGGACGACGAGGATGCCCGCAGTTCCGGGTTCGAAACCGTTCTGTTCCGCCATGCCGATCCGAATGTGGTGATGTCGATCTTACCGATCCTTTATGAGGAGCAGGTCGCGAGGTTCTTTGGGCGAGCGAGGTCGGTGATCGTGGACGCGCCGGAGTATGGCGGCTTGCGGACATTTGATGTGCCAGAAGGGTTGCCTGGCCAACCGCGCGGAATGCTGCGGCTGCATCTGCAACATTATGAAGCCCTTGCCGAAGTCGCAGATGATGCAGCGACCTATACTGTTATCGAAGGTCTAGAGGACAGCTTTCCTGACTACACCGCGCATTTTTCCGATGATGATCTGTATCGTCTTGTAAGAAATTCCGAGTATTCAGGCGAAGCCCTTGGACTCGTTTCTGAGGAAGCATATTTTCACTGGGCCTGTTTGTGCTTGCTGACCAATGGAGAGATGGCAACTATACCGGGCTTACAGGAAAGTGTTGCAAGTGCGGATGGCTCCCCTGACGAGGTGATTGAGGCCACACTGCTCGAAATGCAACGCCAATTCGATAGCATGGGCGCTTAATACTGTGCCTGGTCCCCTTATTCCGATAGCCGGTGCCTTGGCGCGCGAAGGGGTCAAGCGGGCTGCACCTTATGTCGTTGCCGGAGCGGTAAAAGGCGGTAAAGCTGCCGCCGAAGGTATCAGGCGCGGCTGGAAATGGGGACGTGACAAATATAAAAAATGGCGGCGCAGGAAAAAGACGCCGTGTAAGAACTGCAAGAAATCGAACCGCCACAATCCTTGTAAGGCGAAAAATACCCCGTCAAAGAAGAACAACTCGATGATTGATCCGGATGCCGCAAAATCAGTGAATAAGGAGCTGGATGATATTATTGCCGGAAAAGTCGTCAAAGACGGCGATACTTGGATTGCAAAAAGTGGCCGGACTTACGGCGAGCATGGTGGAACGCTTTTCCCGAAAGAAGGGCCTGGAATCGTGAACCTGTCGCGTGGCGAACATAAGTATCTGACACGCCTCAATTCGGTCGGCGAGGAAGCGGCGGCATTCGAACTGGATCGGATGAACAGTGATCTGACGCCAGAGCAGCGCGAGCGGGTTAAGCAGATGTATCGTAAGTGCAGGTCGAGATGACGAAACGACCACAGTCCTTAAACGATTTGTTTGTGCAGGAGCGATGCGAGCGGCCTGCGCTGATCTCGGCTCTGGCAGAGGCATTCGATATTCCGAAAACGAATATCTTTTTTGAAGACGGCGATACCTCTCGTTGGGACGACAACCCGGCCCATGCCTTCGTCTACAGGCTAATGGCGAGCGACGTGTCATGGAAAATCGACGTTGCGTCACATCTTTCTCGAGGACTCGAAGACACGCTGTTCAATCTGGCCCAAACTCTCGAGAGCATCGTCCTCTATGACGCGGAGGCGGAGGAAATGAACGACGGCGTTGTCGCCTACTCACCGGATCGGCGTTCTGAAGATGCCACTTTGGTCTACACAGAGGATGACGGCGACGCCCGATATGTCTTTGGCCGTCGTCCTTTTTTTAGTACATGAAATTCGCCGGTAGGCAGTGCGAGCATTGCCTTTGTCAGCATTTCATGAAAAGAACGCGCACCGAACATCGATAGGATGCCCGGCATGACCGAACCGGCATTGAGCCTTGGACTGCCCGGCGATGATCCATTGCCGCGGGCCGTTGCCGTCGATCTTTCGGATGATCAGGACGACGCCTATACCCGTGTCGCCGCGCTGATTGCCCAAGCGGGCCTTACGCTTGCGGGGGTGCCGACCGCTGCCCTGGGTGATCGCGGCAGTATTGACGACAAAGAGGGCCGGGTCTTTTCGGTCCTGGGCAAGGCCGGGTCAGGCAAGACACAACTGCTGGCGATGCTGACCACGGCGTTGCTCGATGCCGATGCGGTGCAGATTGGCCCGGATGGAGAGGGCCAGCGCGCGGGTAAGCGCAGCTTTGCCGTCGTTGCGCCCACCAACAAGGCCGCCAACGTCCTGCGCCAGCGCGGGGTCGCGGCGACCACGATCCATCGGATTATCTACACCCCCGTTTACGATCCCGAATACGAAAAGGTCGCCGAATGGCTGCGCGATAAGGGCGAGGGCAAGCGTCCGACCCATGATCTGCTGACCGAAGAGGCCCTCGACCGTGCGCTGGAATATTATCTCGAGGTCGAATCGGTTCCGGCGGCGCTGGCCACTGTGGGGGTACGCGGGTCGGAGTTCATTACCGGCTGGACCCGGCGCGACGATGCCGTCGGTATCGGCCTTGTGGACGAGGCGTCGATGCTGGATCAGAAACAGCTCGACGATTTACGCGCCGTCTTTGGCACGCTGATCCTCTTCGGCGATCCCGCGCAACTTGCCCCCGTCGGCGAGTCGGGCGAGATGCCCTTCGACAAGCTGCCCGATCAATCCAAGGCGATGCTCAGCCGGGTTTTCCGGCAGGAGGCGGGCAATCCGATCATTGATTTGGCCTATGCCCTTGCGGACCCAGAGCTGGATTTTGCAGGGTTCGAGGGCCTGATCCGCGAGGCTGCCGAGCGCGACGAGCGGGTGGTGATCGCACCGCGTGCGGACCCGGAACTGATGGCGCGCTCGCCGATGCTGGTGTGGCGCAATGCGACCCGCATCCGCCTGATCTGGGCCTTTCGCACCGCCTACGGCCTCGGCGAGACCATGCTGGCACCCGGTGAGCCGCTGATCTGCGACGGCGCCGAACTGCCCGCCCGCCAGCGCAAGAAACGGATCGAGCTGGAGCAAGCGGGCCTCGTGAAAGGCGCGCAGACTTTCTATCTTGGCCCTGGCAAGAAACCCGGCTTTGCGCGGCTTTATGTCGATGGTGTCGAGGCCCCGCGCCTGTCGGTGGCGGCGATTATCCAGATCGAGCGGCAGGATGCAGAGCCGATCATCCCCACCGCAGCGCGCATGGGCGCATCTTTCCTGCACGGGGCCGCCTGTACGATCCACAAGGCGCAAGGCTCGCAATGGCCGACGGTTCAGGTCTTTGCCCCCGACCTCTATGCCGCGTCACGCCCGAACCGGGACGAGGCCGGACTGCCCCTGTGGAAACGGCTCGCCTATGTCGCGATTACGCGGGCGCAGGATCGTCTGTGCTGGGTCACCCGCTATGCGATGGCGCGGCCCACCGATGCGTTGGGGACCGATGACCTGAAATAGTCAGGACGACCCTTGCACTTCGCCCCGCACCCGCTACCCATGGGCGAACCGGCATGAAAGGCGCGTTATGGATTCGGTTCTGGGACTGGCGATTGCGAATCTGACGACCCCGATGATCCTGTTCTTCATTCTGGGGTTGCTCGCGGCGTTGACCCGCTCTGACCTAAACGTGCCCGAGGCGATTGCCAAAGGCATGTCGCTCTATCTGATGCTCGCCATTGGCTTCAAGGGCGGGGTCGGGGTCTCCCAGCACGGCATTGATCTGACGATGGTTCTCGCGCTGCTGGCCGGTATCGTGTTAAGCGCGGGAATCCCGCTGATCGCCTTTCGACTGCTGGTGCTCACCACCGGCCTGTCGCGGGTCGATGCGGCGGCGGTGGCGGCGCATTACGGGTCGATTTCCATCGTGACGTTTCTGGCGGCGTCCCAAGCCCTGCAAGGGCTGGCGATGGAGGCCGAGGGCTATATGGTTGCCGTCGCGGCGATCATGGAGACCCCGGCGATTTTCGTCGCGCTATGGCTGGCAAGGGGGCAGGGCGCGAGTTTCGACAAGGAGACGTTGCGCGAAGTTGGGCTGAACGGGTCCATCGTGTTGCTGACCGGATCGTTCTTTATCGGAATTATCGCGGGCACCGAGGGCCTCGACGCGATTTCGGCCTTTATTGTCGCTCCGTTCAAGGGTGTGTTGTGCCTGTTCCTGCTCGATATGGGGCTGATCGCCGGACGTGGATTGCGCGACGGGCGCAAGAATTTTACCCTGCCGCTGCTGCTGTTCGGCGTCTACATGCCCCTTATCGGTGCGGCCTTCGGGCTTGGCTTTGGCTGGGCCATCGGGCTTTCTGCTGGCGGTATTGCTTTGCTGGCGACGCTGGCGGCGAGCGCGTCTTATATCGCGGTTCCGGCGGCGATGCGGCTGGCCTTGCCCGAGGCGAAGCCGTCGATCTACCTGCCCATGTCCCTCGGCATTACCTTTCCGTTCAACCTGACCGTCGGCATCCCGCTCTATATCTTCCTCGCCAGCGCCCTGTCCTGAGGCATTCCCATGAAGACTTACCCGAAAAAACGCATCGAAGTCATGGTCGAGGCACCGCTCATGAACCGGGTCATCGGTATTCTCGATGACCTCGATGTCAGCGGCTACACCGTGTTTCCCGCACTGGCGGGCAAGGGCAATGACGGCACCTGGCATCGCGACGGCATGGTCGGGCGCGTCGGGTCGGTGGTTCAGATCGTCGTAATCCTCGACGAGGAGCGCATTGACACGGTTCTGGACCCGCTGTTCAACCTCGTGACGCGCCAGATTGGCATCGTCACCGTCTCCGATGTCGCCGTGGTGCGGCCCGAACATTTCTGAGACAACTCGCCAAACCCGCGCGAACCGATTGAACTTGGCGACGGACCCCGCTAGATACTCCGGTCATATTGCACTGCAAACCGGGGATCGACATGGCGAAGAAAGTCTATGACAGCGCGGCGGCGGCGCTCGAGGGCGTGCTCTCGGACGGGATGAGTATTGCGGCGGGGGGCTTTGGCCTGTGCGGCATTCCCGAAAACCTGCTCGAAGCGATCAAGCAGAAGGGCACGAAGGACCTGACCTTCTATTCCAACAATGCGGGCGTCGATGATTTCGGCATCGGCATCCTGCTTCAGACCAAGCAAGTGAAAAAGATGGTCTCGTCCTATGTCGGCGAGAATGCCGAGTTCATGCGCCAATACCTGTCGGGCGAGCTGGAACTTGAGTTCAACCCCCAAGGCACGTTGGCCGAACGCCTGCGCGCGGGCGGGGCAGGCATCCCCGGTTTCTATACCAAAACCGGCGTCGGTACGGTGATTGCCGAGGGCAAGGAGCACAAGGATTTCGATGGTGAGACGTATATTCTCGAACGCGGCATCCGGGCTGATCTTGCCATCGTGAAGGCCTGGAAGGGCGATGCCCAAGGCAATCTGATCTACCGCAAAACGGCGCGAAACTTCAATCCGCTCTGCGCCACGGCGGGCAAGGTCACCATCGCCGAGGTCGAAGAGATCGTGCCGGTCGGAAGCCTCGATCCTGATCTGATCCACACTCCGGGCATTTTCGTCCAGCGCATCATTCAGGGCGAGCACGAAAAACGGATCGAACAACGCACGATGAAGGCTGCGTGATGTACGATGAAGACGCTCAGGCGGGCGAGGCGGCGAGCCAATATACCGACCAGTTCGTGGACTCCGCCGTTCTGAAACTCGACTCGGTTTTCGGCAACGGCTACGCCAAGGAAAATCCGGCGCTGGTCGCGGCCTATATCACCGCAAGCTCCACCAATCTTTCCACCTTCATCCAGTCCGCGCTTGCCATGGCACCGCAGATGGATGGCTGGGAAGACATGTTGAACGCGATCGACGAAGACGATCTGACAGAGAATTAAGGGGACACGCCCATGCCTTGGGATCGCAATCAGATGGCGGAACGCGCCGGACAGGAACTGGAAGACGGCTTTTACGTCAATCTCGGCATTGGGATTCCGACGCTGGTCTCGAACTATATCCCTGACGGGATGGACGTGACCTTGCAATCCGAGAATGGAATGCTCGGCATGGGGCCGTTCCCAACCGAAGACACCATCGACGCCGATGTCATCAATGCGGGCAAGCAGACGATTACCGAGCTTGACCGCACCAGCTATTTCTCCTCCGCTGACAGTTTCGGCATGATCCGGGGCGGTCACATCAACCTCGCCATTCTGGGCGCGATGGAAGTGGCCGAGAATGGCGATCTGGCGAACTGGATGATCCCCGGCAAACTCGTGAAGGGCATGGGCGGAGCCATGGACCTCGTGGCCGGGGTCGAGCGCGTGGTCGTCATCATGGACCACACCTCGAAGCATGGTGACAGCAAGCTGCTGAAAGAGTGCACGTTGCCGTTGACCGGCACGGCGGTCGTGGATCGCATCATCACCAATCTCGGTGTGTTCGATGTGGTTGAGGGCGGCCTGAAACTGGTCGAACTCGCCCCCGACGTGACCGAGGACCAAGTCCGCGAGGCGACCGAGGCGGCGCTGATTTGAGGGTTTTAACGCTGCCCCGCACTCAATGCGGGGCCTCTGCATGTAAGGCGCATCACTCCGACAGGCCCCGCATCAAGTGCGGGGCAGCAAATTAGATCTGAGCGCAAACGCCTAACCTGAAATCGTAACACCCCTTGTTCGATGCGCCGCCAGTTTGCCCCCATCAAACACTACCCCGGTTCCGGGCGCGTCCGGTGCCACGGCGAGGTGATCCGCGACCACCAAGGGCCGCGTCGTGTATTCGTCGATCGGAAACGAGTGCACCTCCAGCCATCCGGCATTGGGCTGGGCCGACACCAGACTGACATGCAACTCCTGCATCCCGTGGCTGCATACCGGAACACCATGCTCCCGCGACAGCGCCGCGACGGCGAGCCATCCGGTGATGCCTCCGCAATTCGAGGCGTCGGGTTGGATAAAGGACAGCCGCGCATCAGCGAAAGCGTACTCAAACTCGTGAATCGTATGCAGGTTCTCGCCCATGGCGAGCTGCACGCCGGTTGCCTCGGCAATCTGTCCGTAGCCCTTGTAATCGTCGGGAATTGTCGGTTCTTCGAACCAGACAATGTCGAAGGGCTTGAACGCCGCTGCCGCCGCGATGCTCTCCTCCACGCTGAGCGCGTAATTCGCGTCGACCATCAGGGCGATGTCCGGGCCGATCAGGTCACGCACTGCGGCCACTCGCTCGACGTCTTGCACCAGTGCAGGCTGGCCAACCTTGATCTTGATCCCGTTGAACCCCCGCGCCAGATAGCCCCGCGTCTGCTCAAGCAGCTTCGGCATCGGAAAATTCAGGTCGATTCCACCCGCATAGGCCTTACAGCGATTGCCCGCGCCGCCCGCCATCTGCCACAGCGGTTGGCCCGCCTTGCGCCCGCGTAAATCCCACAGCGCAATATCGAGAGCTGAAATCGCAAAAGATGCAATCCCGCCCCGCGCCACGTAGTGCACATGCCATTGCATTGCCTCGTATAGCGCCTCGACCGCGCTTGCATCCTGTCCGATCAGAAACGGCGCGAGGTCGTGTTCGATCATCGCGAGGATCGCGTGGCCGCCCTTGCCGCCGGTATAGGTATAGCCAGTGCCCTCGGACCCGTCAGACAGGTGCACGGTGGCGGTGATCAACTCGAAATGCGTATGGTCGCCGTGTTTCGCGTCGCTGAGCACCTCTGCCAGCGGCACGGTAAAAAGCTGTGGTTCGACTTTCGCAATCGACGTCATGTCAACCTCCGCCATCGGCTACGTCTGCCCTACAGGCAGGGCAGGTGGAGGATAGCCTAGGCGGACGCGCGGATCATCCGTCTCTTTGAAACTTTGCAACCCGATCCTGTGCAGGATCCCCTTGCGCATTGCGCGACGAGGCTCCGTATCGAGTGCGGGGGAGCAGATTAAGTTGGAGCCTCTGCCCGACGCTTTTCTAGATGTGCCGCAGCACGCAGTCATGCTGCTCTGGTCCGAGGCCGCGCCCGGAGCTGCGAAACCGTCAGCGACAGCGGCGCACCCGCATATCAATGCCAAACCTCCGCCGCATCGACCCGGTGCCAATGCGAGAATTCGCCGGTATCGAGCAGGTAATAGATCGCCGTCCCGGCGGCGCGCTGGTCCTCCCCCGCCTCGGCACGCCAAGTCTCCCGATACCACCCACCCTCGGGATGGGGTTTCAGGCCAAGACGGTCGATGATGTCACGGGCGGTCGGCATGGGTGGTACACTCGACGGTGGTTTCGGGGAACCAACGAGATGGCGCGCCGTCGGAGATTGCCCATTCAATCCAACATGCTATGCGTTGCTCTCTAGGGATAATAACAGAAGGCCAATGATTGGGATGCTTTAGATCTAAGCCGTCTATATTCGTACTGCTATCACCATACATCGCATCCAACTGTGTCTGTGTGAGGTTTCGCGATCTGCGAAAATCTGCACCGATGACGGAAGCGTATTTCGTATTTACTCCGTCCATTTTAGTCTCTTGAAAATTAGCGTCTTCGATCTGCGCCCTCCGCAAGTCTGCACCTTGCATCCAAGCATTTTTTAGATTTACGCTATTGAGTTTAGCCCTGCGAAAGATCGCGTGCTGCAGTCGCGCCGCCCTAAAACTTGCATTCTGAAGTCGAGCATTAATTAACTTTGCGCCAGCAAGTTTCGCGTGCCTTAAATTCGCACCTACAAAGGATGCTCTTGTCAAGTCTGCCTCTTCAAGGAGCGCCCACCTAAGATCTGATCCGTCGAAAGTTGCACTTTTTAAATCTAAACCAACAAGAATTGCTTTTCTAAGGTTGGCGTTTCGCAAGTCAACTTCTGAAAAATCTTTTTGTTCAAATACCGTTAGTTTATTTTGGCGCTGTTCGTTAAATTCGAACAGCAATCTCTGAGAAATTATATCCTCATCTGGTCTCTTTTCATTTTTCTCTTCGCGTTTTAAATCAGCGACTACATGCTGTCTATTGTTTCGCTCATATTCTTTTAAGGCAGGCATTCGAGCGAACGATCCTTCAGTAGTTTTTGAAAAATTTGCTCGCAAAAGCTGTGCGCTATAAAGCTTGTCAGGATTGATGTTCTCAGTCTTGCTCCATCCGTGACCGCCAATCACGATCACTGCTGCAAGGCCGATATATCCGATCACAGGTGTTCCAACCCTCTGCCATAGAGTCTCGCGTCCCGGCGTCTCGCGGTGCATCCCCGCCCAACTGGCCAGCGCAATCACGCCGCTCCAGACAAGTTGCGCGCCGATCAGGCTCGTCATCCATTCATCATGGGGTGCCCAGCTCTTGATCCAGAACAGGTACATGATCAACGGGCCGATCAGCCAGCAGAGGAATAGCGAAACGACGCGGGTGATCATCCAGTACCGCCCCCGCGCCACCCTCGGCCCGCGCATTCCAAGGGCGCAGTCAGAGATAAACCACGGATAGACGACCTCCGTCACCGGACGTCCGCCGACCTCGTCCCCCAGTCGCCCCAGTGCTCGCCACAGCTTGTCGAGATAAAGATGCAGGTAAGTGAACAGGCCCGTCACCAGCAGCGGTGCGGCCCAGAAAAAGCTCTTGGTGGGAACAGATACACCGACCAGCGGCAGTTGCGTGCTGACGCCGTATTCGAAGAAATCTTTGTCTTCCACCCCGAGCAGCGTAACGCCGCAGAACAGCAGCAGTAGGATTAGGCTGAACCACGTCGCCCTCGCGTTGCGGGACACTTCGGCCACATGATCGAGGCTGCGCTGATCCTCGGGCGAAATCGCGCTCGGATCGACGCTCCAGCGTCCCAGAACTTTGGTCTCGTTTGGCATGGCCCCCGCCCCTCATGTACAGCCTAACGCAACCATCGCAACCCGCAAGCCCGATATACAGCCCCGCAATTTCCCCTTGCCCCCAATCCAATGCCGCCGCACAAGGCGGCCATGAAAATTCTCTTTCTTGGTGACCTGTTCGGGCGTGCAGGGCGGTCGGCTGCCATTGACGCGCTGCCTTCGATAAAACGGCGGCTAAAGCCCGATTGCGTGATCGTCAATGCCGAGAACGCCGCCGGTGGCTTTGGCGTCACCAGCCAGATTGCCGAGGCGGTGTTCGAGGCCGGGGCCGATGTCATCACCCTCGGCAACCACGCTTTCGACAACCGCGAGATCATCCCCCATCTGGCGCAGGAAAACCGCATCGTGCGCCCCGCGAACCTGCCCAAGGGCGCACCCGGTCGCGGCTCGACCCTGATCGAAACCAAAAGCGGGCACCGCGTGCTGGTCATCAATGCGCTGGGCCGGGTGTTCATGAACCCGGTCGATGACCCGTTCTCGACCATCGAGGCCGAGCTTGAAGCCTGCCCCATCGGCACCGCTTGCGACGCGGCGGTGGTGGACTTTCACGCCGAGGCGACCTCCGAAAAATGCGCCATGGGGCATTGGTGCGACGGGCGGGCGACGCTGGTCGTGGGCACGCATACGCATATTCCGACAGCGGATGCGCAAGTCCTGCCGCGCGGCACCGCCTATCAAACCGATGCGGGCATGTGCGGCGATTTCGACTCGGTCATCGGGGTGGAGAAATCCGAACCCCTGCGCCGCTTTATCACCGGCATGTCGAGCGGGCGGTTTGAGCCAGCCGTTGGCGAGGCCACGGTTTGCGGTGTTTTTGTCGAGAGCGACGACGCAACGGGTCTCGCCACGCGTATCGCGCCCTTGCGCATCAAGGGACGGTTGATACAGACTTGGCCGGATACGGAGGCCGCGCCGGTCTCGCTGGAGGCATGACCCGCGATGATCCCCGCCGAGATCGCGCCCTATTTCGCCCTCGCGGTGATCGCCGTCATGTTCATTGGCTTTGTCTGGGAAGTGTTTCCCCCTGACGTGATCGCGACGGCGGCGGTCGGGGTGTTTCTGGCCACGGGATTGCTGGAAACCGAGGCTTTTATCGGCGTTTTCGCCAACGGTGCGCCCATTGCCATCGGTGCTCTGTTCATTCTGTCTGGGGCCTTGCTGAGGACAGGAGCGCTAGAGCGGGTCAGTCAGATGGCCATGGCGGGGGCGCAGACATCGCCCGTGCAAACGCTGGCTGCGCTGACCGTGTTTGTGCTGTTCGGGTCGGCGTTTCTGAACAACACGCCGATTGTCATGGTGATGATCCCGCTCGCCCTGCAATTCGCCAAGGCGAGCAGTTGGCCCGCCTCTCGCCTGCTGATGCCGCTTTCCTATGCGGCGATCCTCGGCGGGGGCTGTACGCTGATCGGCACCTCCACCAACCTGCTCGTCGATAGCGTGGCGCAGGAGAACGGGATGGCGCCGTTCTCGATCTTCGAGATTTCGTCGGTCGGCATCGGGGTCGCGCTGTGCGGTGTCGCCTTCACGGCTTTGACCGCGCGGTTCCTGCTGCCCAACCGCAAGACCCTCGCCGAGATGACCGGGGAGACGCGAAAGCAGGCGTTTTTGACCGAAGTGCTGATCCCCGACGACTCGCCCCTTGTCGGCTCGGAGCTGCGTGAGGCGACGGTGTTTCAGCGCAGCGACGGCAAGGTCATCGACGTGATCCGCGGCGAGGTTTCGCTGCGCCGGGTGCTCGCGGATGTGACCCTGCAATCCGGTGACCGCGTCGTCCTGCGCACCACCGTGCAGGACTTGATGGATATGCGCGAGGATGGGCTGGACGTTGGCGGCACGTCGAAGGTCTCCTCCACCGACTCCGTCACCATGGAGGTGCTGATCGGTCCCGGTTCACGGCTGGTCGGGCGGATTATCGGCAAACTGCGCCTGCGCCGTCGTTATGGCGTCTATCCCCTCGCTGTGCATCGCCGGGGCCGCGCAATCGCGCCGCAACTTGAGGCCGTTCGGCTCTCCATCGGCGATACTCTGCTGGTCGAGGGGCCCCGCGAAAACATCACCCGGCTGATCGAAGATGCCGAGTTGATCGACCTGACGCGAGACACGAAAACCATTCCGCTCCGCCGGTCCCTCGCGCCGGTGGCCATCGCGACCATGGTCGGTGTCGTGTTGCTGGCGGCGACCGGGGTGATGCCGATTGCGGGGGCAGCAATTCTCGGGGTCGCGGTCATTCTCGTCACGCGGGTGATGGACCCCGACGAAGCCTTTTCGCATATTGAGGGGCGTTTGCTGGCGCTGATCGTCGCGATGCTGGCCATCGGCGTGACCCTGCAATCAACAGGAGCCGTGCAGCTGATCGTGGATGCGATTGCGCCGATACTTGCGGAGACCTCGCCGCTGATGGCACTGGCGGTGATTTTTGTGGTGACGACCATCCTGACTGAGATGGTGACCAATAACGCTGTCGCCGTCGTGATAACGCCCATTGCGATAACGCTGGCCCAGCAACTCGGCCTCGACCCCCGCGCTTTTGTCGTGGCGGTCATGATCGCAGCAAATGCGAGTTTCGCGACGCCCATCGGCTATCAGACGAATATGCTGGTCTATGCCCCCGGCGGATACCGGTTTACTGATTACCTGCTGATTGGCGTGCCCATGAAGCTTGTTACCGGAGTCGTTGCGGTCGCGCTGATCGCCTGGCTCTGGCCCCTGACATGAGCGATGCGGCGGCGGATCGGCGCAAGGGGTTTTTGATTACGTTTCTCGGGGTGATGTGGTTGTCGCCCGATGCGCTGTTGCTGAAGTTGATTGACGCCGATGCGCTGACGATTCTTGCCTATCGCGGCGGGTTATCGGCCCTGACATTGTTGTTGTATCTGGTCTGGCGAGATGGTCGGGCTTTGCCCGCCAAGCTGGGGCGCGGAGGGTGGAGATTGCTTGCCATCGGGGCAATGTATGCCCTGAACACGGTGACGTTCGTCGTCGCCATCGGGAATGCCTCGGTCGCCGATGTGCTGGTGATCCTCGCTGCAACGCCCTTGATCGCCGCTGCGATGGCTTGGGTGGTTTTGAGAGAAACGCCGCAACGCACCACGGCAATCGCAATCGTGCTGGGCGCTGTCGGCGTGTGCATTTCGGCTATCGGTGGAGCGTCGGCAGGGTCGCTGCTCGGTATCGCTGCCTCGCTGTCGACAACGACGATGCTGGCCGCACAATTCACCGCTTTTCGCGCGTGGCCGGAGGTTGACAACGTCGCGGCGGTGTTTATCGGGTCGGCGGTGGTCGGCCTCCTCGGCTTGATGCTGGGAGCGCCGCTTTCTTTGTCGGGGATGCCCTTGCTTTGGGCCGTCTTTCTGGGTCTGCTGCTGACGCCGATTGCGTTCACGTTGGTGACAATAGGCCCGCGCTATCTGACAAGTGCCGAGGTCAGCTTGATGATGCTATTGGAGACCACCTTCGGCCCGCTCTGGGTTTGGATGGCCCTTGGCGAGGAGCCGAGCAATACCGCCCTGCTTGGCGGCGCGGTGATCATTGGCGCAATCGTCGTCGCGTCGTTCACCTCATTCAGGAGAGTTTCATGACGGCGTTTCAGACGAATCTCGATCCGATCCATCACCTGTTCGATCCGCTGATGGAAAAGCACTTGCTCGACATCGGGTGCGGGCGCGGGCGGCTCAGTCGGGCATTGGTGAGGCGCGGCGCGCGGGTCAGCGGAATTGATCCGCAGGACGCGATGGTCGCACTTGCCCACGAGGCAGCGCCCGAAGGCGATTTCCGCGTGGCTGGAGCAGAGGCGCTGCCCTTCGAGGATGCGACTTTCGACGGAGCCGTGATTCTTAACAGCCTGCATCATGTGCCCGGGGCCGTGATCGGGGCGGCCCTATCCGAGGCGATGCGGGTCGTGCGCCCCGGCGGGGTCTTTCTAGTGCTGGAGCCGCTGGCACGCGGCGGCTATCAAGAGGTTTTCGCCCCAATCGACGATGAAACCGAGGTGCGGGCGATGGCGCTTGACCAACTCGACCGGTTCATCGCCGAAACCGGAGCCGAAGTCATCTTACGCACCGAATACGAGACCCTCGTGCCCGAGGAAAGCGCCGAGAGCGTGCTGGCGGGGGGCCTGCGCGTAAACCCGGCTCGCGCGGCGCTGATCGATGAAAAGCGCGACGAAGTCACCGAACTATTCGCCAAGCACGTCCGCCAAACGCCCCGCGGGCCAGCCTTGGATCAACCGATGATCGCGATTGCGCTGCGCAAGGAATGATGATTCTAGGGTCGATCCTCGTCGCATCTGCCCAATAATCTGCACAAGTTTCAGGCAAAGGCATTTATCTGCCCTTCAAAATGCAATGACGCCCCCCAAGTCGCTTGACTCACGGTCATAATTGAAGACGTTCCCCTTCAAAATTTGGGGAGAAAATCATGAACGGTGCGGATACCGCCTGGATAATTGTCGCGACAGCGCTTGTGCTCTTTATGACCTTGCCGGGACTGGCCCTGTTTTATGGCGGGCTGGTCAGGTCGAGGAATGTGCTGTCAGTTCTGATGCAGTGCTTTGCGATTGCCTGTGTCATGTCGGTGCTGTGGCTGGCGGTCGGCTATTCCATTGCCTTCGGCGGTGGCGGCGCGGCCAATGCCTATTGGGGCGGGCTGGGCAAGATGTTCCTGATCGGTATCGAAGCCGATACCCTGAGCGGCACGATTCCCGAGGTCTTGTTCTTTGCCTTCCAGATGACCTTTGCCATCATCACCCCGGCTCTGATCGTCGGAGCGTATGTGGAGCGGATCGGCTTTGGCTTTGTCATCGCGTTTTCGTCGCTCTGGATGCTGCTTTGCTATGCGCCGGTGACGCACTGGGTGTGGGGCGGCGGATGGCTGGCCGAAATGGGCGTGATGGATTTCGCGGGCGGTATCGTGGTCCACGAGACGGCGGGTATCGCCGCGCTTGTGCTGGCGTTCATGCTGGGAGCGCGGCGCGGCTTTCCGACCGACCTTAAACCGCCCCACAATCCCGGCATGACGATGATTGGTGCCGCGATGCTGTGGGTCGGATGGTTCGGCTTTAACGGCGGGTCGCAGCTTGCCGCCGATGGCGGGGCCGCAATGGCGCTGGTGGTCACTCATATCTCTGCGGCGACTGCTTCGTTGACCTGGGCGGCCTACGAGCGGATCAAGTATGGCAAGTTCTCGATGGTCGGTCTGGTGACCGGCACCATTGCGGGCCTTGCTTCGATCACCCCCGCCTCGGGTTTTGTCGGGCCGGTCGGCGCGCTGCTGATCGGAGCCGTCGCCGGTGTTCTGTGCCAGATCATGTGCGGTGTGGTGAAGAACGCAATGAAGATCGACGATTCGCTCGATGTGTTCGCGGTCCACGGCATCGGCGGCATCTTCGGCACGTTGATGGCTCCGCTGCTTGCCACGAGCGCGCTGGAAGAGGGTCAGGGCCTCATGACCCAGATCATCGCACTGATCGCCGTCGGCATCTTCACGCTGATCGTCACGGCGGCGATTGCTGTGCTGTGCAAGGGCATCTTTGGCCTGCGCGTCAGCGAGGAAGAAGAGATCGAAGGGCTGGACTACACGGCCCATGGCGAGCGCGCCTATGACTGGGTGAGCTAGCCGCGACGGCCCGATCCCTACCGAAGGTCGGTGGGGGTCGGGCTGATCGAGGAGACTTGCGGCACGATCTCGCGCAACAGTTTCTCCAGAATTGCCTCGGGATAGGCTTCGTAGTCCTCGGCGATCATCACAAACGCACCGGGGCCGCGTATCACATGGTCTCGGTAATACGGCTCCGGGTCCGGCGATGCGCCCTTGATGACGAGGCCGTTGATCGTCATGCCGTCGAAAACGCCGCGCTCTGCGAAATAGGACGGCTCGACCCCCCAGTTATTGACCCCGTCACCGGACACGTCGATCACGAGCCGCGTGCAGGGCATGGGCGCGAGAAGATTGGCGGCAAACTGCAATCCCTTGGCCAGCGCCGTCGGCTGATCACGCGCCCCGCGCGGCACGGCGATAATGCGCTTGGCAAAGCTCTCAATCGCACCGGGCGTATCGAGCCGCGTCCACGGGACCACCTGCTCTTGATGGTGATACCCGCTCCATTGGACCACCGTGGCGACGACGGGCTCTCGTTTCAGGCCAAGCAGTGCATCGCGCAGGATCGACCGGCGAAACGCTCGGGCGAGGCCACGGGTCTGCAGGTAATATTCCCCGGCATCGATACTGCTCGACACATCGACGGACAAGACCAGCGCAAGACCGCAACGCGACTCCTGCCCGCGTGATACATCCGGCACGGCAACGCTTGCGATAAAGGCCAGTCCGGCAGCGGCGAGAACTCTCATGGGCACGAGGCTTTCATGAGATGGCGGGAAAGTCCAATCTGCACCCTCGGTTCAAGCAGGTGTGATTTCCGTTTGTTCGTGTGACCTCGCAAGATGCTGAAAAATCGGAGAATGAACAATGTTGAGCAGAAGAACCGCCCTAGCAGGCATCGCCGCCACGACGGCAACCGCGGCAACTCCCGCCCTGTCTCTGCCAGAGGGCACGATGGCCCCCGAGTGGGATATTGCCCAGTGGATCAATTCAGAGCCGCTGCGCCTGTTCGATTTGCGCGGACAAGTCGTGGTGATCGACTTCTTCCAGCTTTGGTGCCCGGGCTGCAAGAGCTTCAGCATCCCGTTGATGAAACAGTGGGAATCCGACTTCGCCGCCGAGATTGCCGCCGACCAGATGAAGATCGTCAGCATCCACACCGTCTTCGAGGGCCACGAACACCAGACGGTCAGCCGCCTGCGCAAGTTCGTTGACGAGACCGGCTTTGGTCATCCGGTCGGCCATGACCGCCACGATGTCAGCGACCGTCTGCCCAACACGATGATCCTCTACGGCACGCGCGGCACGCCCGAGGTCGCGATCATCGACAAGGAAGGCCGCATTGCCTATCAGCGGATTGGCTTTTTCGACCCCGATGAAAAGGCCGCGCTGATCCGGCAATTGATCGCAGCCTGACGCATATCGGCGCTTTGAAATTCAGCGCCACCGACTGCGTCCACGCGAAGCGCTCAGAGAGGTCCGGCACATTGTCTCGCGCACGCCTGTTGGATCGGGTGGGCAACCGGCGGAGGTGCACCATCTCATCGGTTGCCTGAAACCACCACCGAGTGCATCACCCATGCCGACCGCCCGCGAGATCATCGACCGCCTTGGCTTGAAACCTCATCCCGAGGGCGGGTGGTATCGCGAGACATGGCGGGCAGAGGCGGGGGAGGGCCAGCGTGCCGCCGGGACGGCGATCTATTACCTGCTCGATACCGGCGATTTCTCGCATTGGCACCGGGTCGATGCGGCGGAGGTCTGGCATTGGTATGCGGGGGCGCCGCTGTCGTTGACGGTCTCTCCCGATGGTCATGACGCCGAGGCATGGGTTCTGGGGCCGGAGATTATGGCCGGGCAATTGCCCCAGCGGATCGTGCCGCCGAACTGGTGGCAATGCGCGACCTCGCTCGGCGAGTGGACGCTGGTCGGCTGTACGGTCTCGCCGGGCTTCGAGTTCGACGGTTTCGAGATGGCCCCGCCCGATTGGCGCCCCGTGCCGCGCAAGGGCTGACGCTCAGTTCTGGTGCTGCGTGATGAGGCCCGCCTCGGTCACCACCCCGTCGAGTTGTTGATCCGTTGGTTCGATGGGCACGTCCTCTACCTCCTGCGCCGCATAGGCATAGCCATAGGCGCGGGTGGGGGCGGCGGCGCGCAGGCGCTCTAGCGTGCGGTCATAGAACCCACCTCCGTACCCCAGCCGATAGAGGCGGCGGTCGAAGGACAACAGCGGCGCGACGACGATGGTCGGCGTCACGACAGCCGATCCCTCCACCGGGATTGCCGCGCCGAATGCGCCCGGTACGAACGGCGTCTCCGCGTCTGCGGCGCGAAATTCGAGCGGCGTCGCCTCGGCCATCACCACGGGAAAGCACGTCACGACCCCCCGCACGCGCAGGGCGTCGACAAGGGCAGCAGGGTCGAGTTCGGACTGAATGGCGCGATAAAGCGCCACCACATCGCCCTCGCGAACGGCAATATCCGAAAGAAATGCCGTGCAGGCCCGCTCGCCCGCGTCTGGCACCGCCTCAGCGGCGGTCTTGCGGCGCGCACGCGCCTCTCGGCGGGCGCGGGTCTTGATCTCATGCAAATCTGTCATGGATGCTGTCTAGAAAAGTGGCGGACCCGGAGCAACCGTCGGAGTGTTTAGAAACCCCGCGAGCCTGGTAAACCAGGTGGGCGCCATATACCTAGGACCACGGTCCAGAGCAGGGACAGCTCCCGCAGAGATGCTTAAGGCCAGTGGGTTCAGACTCCATAACGAGAAGTCCAGGATCCGCCGCCCAACAAGATAGGGCAGATGGCAGCAATGCGCCAGTCCGAAACAGTCGCATTTTGATGACGTTGGCGATTTCCTGAAGGTATTGACTCTGAAAGTCTGCAATTTTAGCGTTCAATTTCATTATCGACCAGAAAGGAACATACGATGCGTTTTTCAACTTTACTTCTCACAATCAGCGCGGGACTTGCTGTTTCCCCGGCATTTTCTGGAGCGCCTGCGCCTTTGCCAATTGCCGGTGCCGCCGGGCCCGTTGGCCTCGCGGTCGTTGTCGCAGGGTACGTCGGATACCGCGTCCTGCGCCGCCGTAAATAACGGCGGCTGGCCCTTATCGGGCCGGGACTGATTTCTATGACGGCACTTCCGCAGCGACATGTCCACCTTGCGCTCTGGCTCTTTGTTCTGAGCCAGACCGTTGTCGCGAAGATTGCCGTCAAGGCGCCCGAGGATTGGCTGAACAGCATTGCCTCGGGCAGCTTACTGGTGATCGTGGCCTTTCTGGTCGTTTTTCATCTTTTGACAGATACGCGCGATGACAAGCCATCCCAGGCGATAGACTTCGGTGTCTTGGGCGCGGTGGTGGTTTTCGCCGTTCTGGGTGGCCTTGTCGGCACGCGATTCGACATCGCCTTGCTCTGCCTGCCCCTCGCGGTTGCTTATCTCACGGGTCTGATTTCGCGCACCGACGGGCGACATATCGGCCTTGTTTATCTTGCCCTAGGCGTGAACGGCTTCGTCGCGCCGCTGGTTTTTATGCTGTTCAAGGATGCGTTTCTGGTCGGCGAGGTCGACCTGGTGGCATTCGTCACCGGCCTGGTCGGCTTTGACGTGACCACGAATGGCGCGCGTCTGCGACTGGAGGATGGCTTGCGATTGCAGATGATCGGGGGATGTTCGGTATTCTCGAACCTGAGCCTCGCGTTTCTCGGCTATGCGTCGTTCAAGGCGTTCTTTCGGCTCGGCTACGCAAGACGGGATATCGGTTTGCTGTTGGCGTTGGCACTGTGCCTGATCCTGATGAACACCGTTCGGATCGGGATGATGCTGCCGAGCGTCGATGCCTACGAATTCTGGCACCACGGCGATGGCGCGGCATGGTTTGGGCTGGCGCAGATGATCGCGATTGCGGCGATTGCCATGGTCTCCCTGCCAAGTGCGAGGCAACCATGGCGCGCCTGACGGGATGGTGGATGCTGGTGCTGGCCATTGTCGTCGTCGCCTCGACGCTGCGCTACGAGGCGCGGCAGGCCTATGCCTCAACCAATACGGGACAACCGCTGGCCGCCGCAATCGAACGGGTGCTGACCGAAGGCGGTTTCGAGATCGTGGGCGAGATTGGTGATCCCCACGACCTGAGGGCGACCGTTGGCTCTCGTTTTTCGGATGGAACATGCCCGGCGGATATGACCGTTGCCGAGTTTCCCATCACCAAGATCGCCAAGGCATTTACCGAAGAATTGACAACGGGCGGCGACAGCCATCGCTATTTTTTCCATGATTTCAGCTATGAGACGTCGGCCCGGCCATCGCTCGTGCTGCATTGGGGCCGGCACCTCTTGATGGGGGCGCTGGGGATTGGCACGGAGTCGAGCGTGCGGAACCAGATCGTCGTTCTGTGGCCGAAGGATTGCGCCGAACCGGACGTCGATTGGAGCGCCGTGTGGCGCGATGAGCCACGTCGTGGGGCGCTTTGATGGCCCTTGAAACCGCCCTCGGATACTGGATCGTCCTTTTGCTCGTTATTGCGGGCATCGAACTATGGTTTGGCGACGAGGCAGATCGCGATAGTGCCCGCCGTCGATGGCCCGCCAATGCCGCTCTGGTGGCTATATCGGCGGGGATGGCGGCGGCGGTGCCGGTCAGCGGTATTGCGGCGGCTCACTGGTCGCAGGAGGCGGGCTATGGCGCGCTGTCGCTGGTTGATTTGCCGTATGCGGTTGTTTTTGTTGCAAGCTTTCTCATGCTAAGCCTGCGCGATTACGCCATACACCTCGCCTGTCACAAGGTTCCGGTGCTCTGGCGGTTTCACAAGATCCATCACAGCGACCGGGCGCTCGACATTACGACGACATTCCGCGTTCATCCCGTGATGTACGCGGCCATCGCGATATTCCATGCGATGACCATCGTCGCCCTCGGACTGGATGCGGTGGCGGTGACGATTTACGCGTTTGTGGTTCTGGTAATCGACCTTGCGCACCATTCGCGGATGCGCGTTCCGGCACGTATCGACCGGTCTCTGCGATCCTACATTATGACCCCGGCTCTGCACCATATTCACCATTCAGACTATCACCCGGAGACTGACTCCAATTACGGGCATGATCTCGCGCTGTGGGATCGGCTATTCGGGACTTATCTGGCGGAGCCGAAACGCTCTGCAGCGGCGTTTCGTTATGGCTTGAAGCAGTTTCCGGAGGAGCGCGCCGACGACCTGCACGCGCTCCTCGCCGCGCCGTTCCGGAGTGGGCCTCATTCGTGAGACGTTGTCGCTGGTTCCAGTGATGCCGCGTTGACAGGTCGGGCTGGCCGCGCGAAAGCTGCCATCAATGTTCGATATTCGCCCCATCGGTTATGTGATCGGTCTGTTCGTCACAGTTCTCGGCGTCGCGATGCTGCCGGTTGCCATTACCGATGCGTTGTCGGCGGATAGTGACTGGCGCGCCTTTCTGTTCAGCGCGGTGATCACGCTGGTCTGCGGCCTCGGGATGGTTTTCACATGCCGAGGTCGCCGGACCGGCGCGCTATCGATCCAGCAGACATTCATCCTGACGACGGCGGCCTGGATCGTGTTACCGGCCTTCGGGGCCATGCCGCTGATGTTCGGAAGCACGGCCCTCAGCCTGACGGACGGAATATTCGAGGCTATGTCGGGGATTACGACGACCGGGGCCACGGTGCTTTCGGGGCTGGATACGACATCGGCGGGAATTCTGCTCTGGCGCGGTATCCTGCAATGGATCGGTGGCATCGGGATCGTCGTCGTCGCCATCGCCATTCTGCCCCAGCTACAGGTCGGCGGGATGCAGCTGTTCCGCTCCGAAGCGTTCGATACTTTTGGGAAAATCCTGCCGAGGGCGGCGGAGATCGCGGCGCAGCTTGGCTATATTTATCTCGGCCTGACCGTGGCCGCTATGCTGGCCTATGCGGCGTCGGGGATGGAGCCGTTCGATGCGTTGGTCCATGCGATGACGACGATCGCGACGGGCGGGTTGGCCAATTACGATGCCTCCATGGGCCATTACCAGCAACCGATGATCCACTATTTCGGCGCGTTCTTCATGTTGGCCTCGGCATTGCCCTATGTACGGTTCGTGCAGTTGCTCAACGGATCGGCCCGCCCTCTGTTGCGAGACCCGCAGGTGCGGACATTCTTTGCCGTTGTCGGGTTGGTCGTTCTGGTCCTGACGCTGGTGCGCTGGGATTTGACGACGGAGGTCGAGCCGAGCTTTCGCAGCGCGCTGTTCAACACCGTCTCGATCATCACCGGCACGGGTTACGCGACGGAGGATTACAGCCTTTGGGGACCGTTCTCGATGACGGTTTTCTTTCTGATTTCGCTGTGCGGTGGCTGTGCCGGATCGACGAGTTGTTCGGTCAAGATATTCCGCTATCAGGTGCTCGCGGCGGCGGTGAGGGCGCAGATCCGCGCCATTCACAATCCCTCATCGGTGATGCGCGCACGGTATGACGGCAGGCCGATTTCAGAGCAAGTACTCTCGTCGGTCATGGCGTTTTTCATGCTGTTCTACGCCACGTTGGCCATCGTGACGCTGGTCCTGAGCCTGATCGGGCTGGATTTTCTGACGGCATTGTCGGCGGCGGCGGCGACGCTGGGCAATGTCGGCCCCGGTCTTGGCGATGTGATCGGGCCAAGCGGCAACTATCAGGATTTGCCGGTTTCTGCGAAATGGACCTGTATCATTGCGATGCTGATCGGGCGGCTAGAGCTGTTGAGCGTGTTCGTGATGCTCGCCCCCGATTTCTGGCGGCGCTGAGGGGCGGGGGCCTAGCGCCTACCGGACAATTCGCGCAGAACATCCATATCGACCTCGCCGTCGCCGTTCGAGTCGAACATGCCGATAACCGAATCGAGACGCGGGTCGCCGGTGCTTTGGCGTTGCCGAGGCTGTTTGCCGAAGATACCGCCGAGCAGATCGTCAAGGCCATCGCCACGCGGCTGAGCCTGCCTCGGCTGTGGTTGCGGCGCTTTACGCCGACCGCGCAGCAATCCCCCAAGGATACCGCCGAGGCCACCCGATGGTCTCTCGCGCTGCGCCGGGGTTGGGGCGCGGGTATGGCCGAGGACACTGCCGATAATATCATCGAGACCGCCGCCACCGGAGGCCGGTTTTGCGGTTCCGCCGCCGAGTAGACCGGTCAGCAAATCGCCGACACCGCTATTCACGCCCGCATCGGCAGTCGCGCGTTTCTGCATCCCGCCCATGATCATCGAGGTGATGACGGGCAGCATATTCTTGACCACATCGGCACCGACACCGGAACGCTGTTCCGTGCGGCGGGCGACGTTGCGGCTGATTTCCTTATCGCCGAAAATCTCTGCCAGCACCCGGTCACCGCGGTCGCGGATGTCACCGCGCTGCAAGGCATTGGGATCGTCATAGACGTCCTCGTAATCCGTGCCCTGAATACCGCGCAGGATACCGGCGAGCCCCCCCTCTTGCCGGGTCTTTCGCTTGAAGCCGGTCGAGACGGCGGGCAGCACTTGCCGCAACACACCTTCGGTTTCATCACGTCCGAGGCCAAACTGCCGCGCAAGGTTTTCGATGCCGCTGCCGCCCTGGGCGGAACGCAAAAGATCGAGCATATTCATGTCTGGCCTCATCGGTTGCTTGTTGCGACCGTAGCGCGGATGGCACGGCATCTCAATGATACTCACGACGGTTGTGGACACCACCGCTGGCCTGCGCCATAAGCGCGGCTCAGACCCCCCATCGAACGCAGGATAGATCGATGACGATGAACTGGAGCGCGAATAGCTGGCGCAACCGGACCGCTTTGCAGCTGCCCGAATACACCGATGAAGCAGCGCTGAAGGCGGCAACCGACAAGCTGTCCTCTTATCCGCTGCTCGTTTTTGCAGGCGAGGCGCGCTCGCTCAAGCAACGGCTGGCCGCTGTCTCTCGTGGCGAGACGTTCTTGCTGCAAGGGGGCGATTGCGCCGAGAGCTTTGCCGAGTTTTCCAGCGACAATATCCGCGACACGTTCCGCGTGATGCTGCAAATGGCGATCGTGCTCACGTTCGGTGCGAAAAAGCCGGTCGTGAAGGTTGGCCGCATGGCGGGCCAGTTCGCCAAGCCGCGCTCGGCCCCGACCGAGACGATCGACGGGGTCGAGCTGCCCAGCTATCGCGGCGACATCATCAACGATCTGCCCTTCACGCCCGAGGCACGGCAGCCCAAGCCCGAAAAGATGTTGGAGGCGTATTTGCACTCGGCGGCAACGCTGAACCTGCTTCGCGCCTTTGCGACCGGTGGCTATGCCGACCTGCATCGCGTTGCGACCTGGAACCTCGACTTTGCCGATGGCGAAAACGCCAACGAGTACAAGCAACTGGCCGAGAAAATTGCCGGATCGCTTGAGTTCATGGATGCGTGCGGGATCAACTCCAACACCACGCATCTTATGACCCAGGTTGATTACTACACCTCGCACGAGGCGCTGCTGCTACCCTACGAAGAGGCACTGACGCGCAAGGATTCGATCTCCGGCGAGATGCTGGCCGGGTCCGCGCATATGCTGTGGATCGGCGACCGCACGCGCCAGCCCGACGGTGCCCATGTCGAATATTGCCGCGGCGTCATGAACCCCCTCGGCATCAAATGCGGGCCGTCGATGACAACCGATGATCTCAAGGTGCTGCTCGACAAGCTTAACCCGAATAATGAAGCAGGGCGCATTACGCTGATTGGTCGTTTTGGGGCGGGCAAGGTCGGCGATCATCTGCCGCGCCTAATCGAGTCGGTGAAGGAGTCTGGCGACAATGTCGTCTGGTGCTGTGATCCGATGCACGGCAACACGATCAAGGCCGAGGGCGGCTACAAGACCCGCCCGTTCCAGTCGATCCTCACTGAAATCAAGGAATATGCCGAGATTTGCCGCGCCGAGGGTGTCTATCCCGGCGGTGTGCATCTGGAGATGACCGGCAAGGACGTAACCGAGTGTACTGGCGGCCTGCAAGATCTGAAGGATGCCGATCTTTCAGACCGTTATCACACGGCCTGCGATCCGCGTCTCAACGCGAGTCAGGCGTTGGAGGTCGCATTTCTGCTGGCGGATGAGCTGGACAAGCTCTGACTGCCACCGCCCTCGGGCCTGACCCGAGGGCCTTTTCGACGCTGAGAAAGATGCTCGCGCGAGCGCGAGCATGACCAGCCCATGGCGTGATCCTATCGCACCCGATGCGCCCAGAGGTCGTAGTCATTGGCCTCGTCGATCTCGACCTCGACAAAATCGCCGACGGCCAGGTCTTCGAACCCCTCATCGATAAAGACATTGCCGTCGATCTCCGGCGCATCGGCGGCGGAACGGCATTCAGCGCCGTCGTCGTCGATCTGGTCCACGATCACCGTCATGCGGCGACCGACCTTTTCTGCCAAAAGCTGTGCGCTGATGACCTGCATATGGGCCATGAAGCGTTCCCAGCGGTCTTGCTTGACGTCTTCCGGCACATGGTCTGGCAAGTCATTCGCCGCCGCCCCGGCGACATTCTCGTATTTGAAACACCCGACCCGGTTGAGCCGCGCCTCGCTGAGCCAATCGAGCAGGAACTGGAAGTCTTCTTCGGTCTCGCCGGGAAACCCGACGATGAAGGTCGAGCGGATCGTCAGATCCGGGCAGATTTCGCGCCAAGCCTTGATCCGGTCCAGCACCTTTTCGTGGTCTGCGGGCCGACGCATGGCCTTCAACACCTTGGGCGAGGCGTGCTGGAACGGGATGTCGAGATAGGGGAGAATCTTTCCCTCGGCCATCAACGGAATGACCTTATCGACGCTGGGATAAGGATAAACGTAATGCAGGCGCACCCAAACCCCCAATTCGCCAAGGCCGCGACACAGGTCGAGCATCGTCGGATCATAGCTCTCGCCCCGCCAAGGCTTGCCGATGCGCGCGTCGCCGCGCAGATCGACACCGTAAGCCGAGGTATCCTGACTGATAACCAGCAGTTCCTTCACCCCGGATTCGACCAGCCGCTCTGCCTCACGCAAGACGGCATGGACGGGGCGCGAGACCAGCTTGCCGCGCATATCCGGGATGATGCAAAAGCGGCAAGAATGGTTGCAGCCTTCTGAAATCTTTAGATAAGCATAATGACGCGGCGTCAGGCGCACGCCGTCACGCGGGGCGGGCAGCAAGTCTGTGAATGGATCGGGGCGCGGCGGCGAAACCGAGTGAACCGCGTCCATGACCTGCTCGTATTGCTGCGGCCCCGTGATCGCGACCACAGACGGATGAACAGCGGTGATCGTCTCCGCCTCGGCCCCGAGGCAGCCGGTGACGATGACCTTGCCGTTCTCGCGCAGGGCCTCGCCGATGGCGTCGAGGCTTTCGGCCTTGGCGCTGTCGAGAAATCCGCAGGTGTTGACGACCACCGCGTCGGCCCCGTCATAATCGGTCGAGAACGCATAGCCCTCGGCGCGCAGGCGGGTCAGGATGCGTTCGGAGTCCACGAGGGCTTTAGGGCAGCCAAGGCTGACCATCCCGATTTTCGGCGGCGATTTCTGATCTGTCATGGCCGCGTTCTGTGCGAGGCCGCGCGCGGAGGCAAGCGGTTTTCAGCCTTGACGTTGAGCCGATACCCTTTGCCGCCGTGCAGCACGGCTAAAACCATGGCGGGTTTTCTCCCAGCCCGTCTGGTCGTGGAACATCTGGATCAGGGCGCGATAGGCCGAAACGGTCGCGATCTGCCAGTAAATCCAGAGGCTTGGCGCAAGCGCAGCCCTGCGCGCGCCGAACCGCCTGCTACAGGCCCAAAAAGTAGCCGCAACGAGAAAGACGTGACCGACCATGAACGGAATTGCCGTCGCGGCCAATAACCCGGCGGCAGACGCGGGCAGCCAATCCGATGGCGCTGCAAACAGCGTTGACAGGATCAAGCCCCAGAAGATTGGTTGCAGCAGAAAGGCCAGAAATCCGTCCAGCAGCATGAGATTGATCGCGGCGGCGCTCCGCGCGCCCAGATCACGCCAAAGCGATAGCGGATTTGCGCAATGCACCAACCAAGTGACCATGAACCCCTTGATCCAGCGCGTCCGTTGTTTGATCCAGTCTCGGCACTGACCGGGGGCCTCTTCCCACGTCGTCGAATCGATCACCTCAGCCCGCCAGCCGCGCCGCGCCAGACGGACGCCGAGATCTGCATCCTCGGTCACATTCGCCGGATCCCATCCATGTACCGCCCGCAAGGCGCTGGTCTGGATGAAAAGCGAGGTACCGCCCAGCGGCACCGGCAACCCGAGACGGCTCAGGCCGTTCAGCAGCACGTCGAACCACAGCGTATATTCCATCGACGCCCAGCACGGCATCCATCCCTCGGACGCATTGTAGTGGTTGAGGCGCGCCTGAACGCAAACGGTCTCCGGTCCGCTCGAATGCAGGGCGGCGACGGCTTTGCGCAGTTGATCGCGCTCGGGAATGTCCTCGGCGTCATAGATGCCGACGATTTCGCCGTGCGCGAAGGGCAGGGCGTAGTTCATCGCCTTCGGCTTGGTCTGCGGCGCGCTTTTGGGGATGGCGAGGATTTCGAAGAAATCGGGCAGGGCGATTTGATCGAGTGCCGACAGGGTCTTGCGATCGCCCGCTTCAACCAGAAACTTCACATCGAGCCGGTCGCGGGGATAATCCAGCCGCTCGATGGCGGCGACCAGCGCGGCGAGGGTCATGCCTTCGTCAAATACGGGCAGGAACAGGGTGACGGTCGGCAGGTCGCCGGGCAGAGCGGGTGCGGGCACCCTGCGCGGCACTATCGCAGCAACGGTCAACAGGGCTTTCAGGCACATCGAACCAAAACAATAGGTTAGCACAAGGCCGAGCAGGGCGGTCAGCATCTGGGTCGGAGCAAGGATTGCCGCGATCAATCCTGTAAAGGCCGCAAACATCACCCATGGATTGACGGGTTTTCCGGCGAGCGTAGCCGCCGACATGGCAGGAACCCGTTGTCGCAGCAGAGATGTTGCGCGCCGCGACAGTTCGCGCCCGAAATGATCGCGCAAAAAGCCGTCGATAACATCGGGCTTAACGATTACGGTGCCAATATCCCGGTCAACGGTCCGACCCGGCCAGCGGTCGCACACCAGCGTCACGCTGCCGTTGGCGTGCCGGATTGGCATGGTGCGCCGCTGTAACAGCCGCTCAAATGAGCCGTGATAGGAAAGAGCCAGTATCGGATCGAGCCGTTCAATCAGGCTGTCAGTCGCGCCATACCAGTAAAGGGACTTTATATTGGATCCGTCATCCAGCCACAGATCGTCCAGATCTCGACTGACATTCCGAAACATCCCGCCTCACCCGTTGCCTCAATCGGCGAGGAAGTCGCCGTTAAGACGCATACTGACGGATAGAGAGGCAGGCACAACCGACGGACGCGTGTGCAAGAGGTTTAGCGCAACCGATTAGTCTTTGCGATGCGCGTCTATCGTTTCTGCGAACCGCTCGAACAGATAGTGGCTGTCACGGGGGCCGGGGCTGGCCTCGGGATGATACTGGACCGAGAAAATCGGCTTGCCTTCGACTCGCAGGCCACAATTCGTCTTGTCGAACAGGGAGATATGGCTCTCGACAACACCGCCCGGCAGGCTTTCGCGATCCACGGTAAAGCCGTGATTCATCGAGGTGATCTCGACTTTGCCAGTGTCCATATCCTTGACCGGATGGTTCGCGCCGTGATGGCCCTGCTTCATCTTCTCGGTCTTGGCCCCCAGCGCGAGGGATAGCATCTGGTGGCCAAGGCATACGCCGAAGATGGGCAAACCCTTGTCGATGATTGCTTTGATCGTTGGAACCGCATATGCGCCGGTCGCCGCCGGATCGCCGGGGCCGTTTGACAGGAAAACGCCGTCGGGGTTGTGCGACAATACCTCGTCCGCCGTCGCCGAGGCGGGCAGGACGGTAACGTCGCAGCCGACATCGGCCAGACACCGCAGGATATTGCGCTTGGCACCATAATCGATAGCAACGACCTTACGTTTCGGAGCTGTCTGATCAGTGTATCCGTCTTCCCATGTCCAGCGCTTCTCGCGCCATTCATAGGGGGCAGAGCACGTCACATCCTTTGCGAGATCGGCGCCCTCGATACCGTTCCAGCCCCGCGCACGCTCGATCAGCGCATCGGTATCCAGATTGCCATCGGGGTCGTAGGCAATGGCCGCATGGGGCATCCCGAGATCACGCACCCTGCGCGTGATCCGGCGCGTATCGACGCCGGCAATGCCGATACGCCCGTTCTTGTGCATCCAGCTTCGCAGGTCTGCGGTTGCGCGCCAGTTTGACGGATCGGTGGGATCAAGCCGCGTGACCATGCCAAGTGCAACGGCCTCGCCGCATTCCTCGTCCTCGGGCGTGACGCCGGTATTGCCGATATGCGGAAAGGTAAAGGCGATGATTTGCCCCGCATAGGACGGATCAGTCATCACCTCCTGATAGCCGGTCATCGCGGTGTTAAAACACAGCTCTCCGACCGCCTCACCGGCAGCGCCAAAGCCCTTGCCGAGGAAAATTGTCCCATCGGCGAGGGCAATACACGCCGTCGGGCGCGTCGAAATATCATCGCCGGGCTTGCTCGCCTCTACGATTGCGGTATCTGAGGGGGTCATGAGTCGTCTCCACGGCCTTGCGCGCGTTCCGGCGTGTGTCTAGGGGGGACGGCTCGCCAAGGTCAAGGGGCAGGCCATGAGAACCAGAATTAACTCGGCAATGAAAACGGCGATGAAGGAAAAGGACACGGTGCGTCTTGCCACCCTTCGCCTGATCAACGCCGCCATCAAGGAACGCGATATCGCCCTGCGCAGCGGGCGTGGCGATGAGGACAGCGTCGATGATGCCGAGATCATGGCTCTCTTGGGCAAAATGATCAAACAGCGCGAGGACTCGGCCACACAGTACGATAATGGGGGCCGCCTCGAACTCGCCGAACGCGAGCGCGAGGAAATCGTCGTGATCCGCGAGTTCCTGCCCGAACCGATGAGCGACGAGGCGGTCTCCGCCGCGATTGACGAGAAGATCGCCGCCCTTGGCGCGCAATCGCTGAAGGATATGGGGCCGGTGATGGCCGCGTTGAAGGCGGACTATGTTGGC